>JAGNGI010000070.1:6925-10454 GCA_018002295.1 Fidelibacterota bacterium | reverse complement strand
TCAAAGTAAGCTCGAGGGTGGGCGCAGGCTGGACATTTCTCCGGTGCCTTAGTACCCACATGAATATAACCGCAGTTTCGACAACGCCATGTCACAACCTGCTCCTTTTCAAAAACGCGGTTTTCCAACACATTTTTACGTAGAGTACGATAATTTTTCTCGTGCTGGGTTTCAGCAACAATAACGGCTCGAAAAACATTGGCAATTTCGGTAAATCCTTCCTCATCAGCGACTTTAGCAAATTCAGGATACATTACCGAATTTTCATATTTTTCACCATTGGCGGCTTCCAGTAGATTTTCGGCTGTCGTGCCAATTACTCCGGCTGGAAATGCGGCGGTTATGCTAACCTCGCCGCCTTCTAAAAATTTGAAGAAACGCTTGGCATGTTCCTTCTCATTATCAGCCGTTTCTGCAAATACCGCGGCAATTTGTTCATAGCCTTCCTTTTTGGCTTGAGAAGCGAAATAATTATAACGATTACGAGCTTGAGATTCACCGGCAAAAGCGGTCAACAAGTTTTTTTCCGTGCGGGTTCCTTTTAAACTTGGCATATATTTCTCCTTTCTTATTATTAATTATCACGTTCAACGGGATAACCAACCGATTCGATAGCTTCAATCAGTATCGCCAAGGGAGTGTCAGTCTCCACTGCTACCTTTTTTGAAGTTAAATCAAAAGCGATATTAGCCGGATTGACATACGGACTCAAGGCTTTCTCGATCCGCATTTTACAATGCTGACAGCTCATCGTCGGAATTTTGAACGTATATTTCATAAATCATTTTTTCTAGGATAAAATTAATCATAGAATCGTGATTTTAAAATCAGATTATTTTCTGCTAAAAAACCTGCTCAACGCTCTTGATTTCTGGAATAGCTTCTTTGAGACGGCGCTCGATGCCCATCCGCAAAGTGTAAGTGCTCATTGGACAACCGCCGCAGGCGCCTGTCAATCTCAATTTTACGATTCCATCTTTGGTGACCTCGACTAATTCGACATTACCGCCATCAGCCATCAACATCGGCCGGATGGATTCGATTACTTCTTCAACTTTCTCTTTCATTTAGGTTCCCTTTCTATTGATTTAGACAGTTTCGACATATTCCTTTGAAATAGCCATGAATTTCCTGGATTTTATGCCCATCAACTTCCTTACTTTCAAATAACGGACATTGAACGTCAACATCATAAATTCGGTTGCACTGTAAGCAGAGAAAATGATGGTGTTGATTGGTTGAGATTTCATAGCGGACTTCGGTGCCGGTAATCATAATCGGCGCTATTAGTCCTTTTTCCAGGAATAAATTCAAGGTATTATAGATCGTCGTCCGCGACATCGTTGGCATCTTTTTTAACAGACTTTCATATATCGCATCGGCAGTCAAATGCTCACTACTTTGTTCCATTAATTCTAAAACACATAAGCGCTGGAAAGTCGGTTTAATACCACGCTTTTCCAATTCACCTTTAATATTTATCAACTTTGAACTCATTACAAGTTAATATTAACAACAGTTATGGAAAAATTCAAGTAATATTTTCCATTTTTACATCAAATCTCTTTTAAGATTAGTTAATTTTGTTTATTTTCTGATGTAAATTTTTTGGAGGTTTTTGTATGAGTAAAATTGAAGAATATCTTGGAAAAGATGCGGATTTTCTACTGAATCATAAGTGCATGACAATTTCCAAGGAACTATTGCATTTACCTGGGCCTGATTTTGTTGACCGGATTTTGCTTTATTCGGATCGGCCAGTAGGCGTCCTGCGCAATTTGCAAACAATGTATAACACCGGTCGTTTGTCAGGTACTGGTTATCTCTCGATTCTGCCGGTTGACCAGGGCATCGAGCATTCCGCCGGGGCTTCATTTGCCCCGAATCCGATGTATTTCGATCCGGAAAATATTGTCAAATTAGCCCTCGAAGGCGGATGTAATGCCGTAGCTTCGACGCTCGGCGTTCTGGGGAGCGTCGCCCGTAAATACGCCCACAAAATTCCCTTTCTGCTGAAACTTAATCACAACGAACTGCTATCCTATCCTAATATGTATGATCAGACGATGTTTGCCAGTATTGATCAAGCTTTTGATATGGGCGCAGTTGCCGTGGGTGCTACGATTTATTTTGGTTCGGCGGAATCACGTCGTCAGATTATGGAAGTCAGTGAAGCATTCGAATATGCGCATCAGCTTGGTATGGTTACGGTACTATGGTGTTACTTACGTAACAATGCCTTTAAGACTGCTGAAAAAGACTATCATGTCGCGGCTGATTTAACCAATCAGGCTAATCATCTCGGTGTGACCATTGAAGCCGATATTATTAAGCAAAAATTACCCGAATGCAATGGTGGATTCTTAGCCTTAAAGTTCGGAAAAACTAATAAGAAAGTTTACGAACAATTGACTACCGATCATCCGATTGACCTTACTCGCTATCAGGTCGCTGGTTGCTATATGGGACGAGCTGGATTGATTAATTCCGGTGGCGCCAGCGGTGAAGACGATTTAATTGAAGCCGTAAAAACAGCCGTTATCAATAAACGGGCTGGCGGTATGGGTTTGATTCTGGGACGTAAAGCTTTTCAGAGACCAATGGCTGAAGGCGTCAAGATCGTAAATGCCGTCCAGGATGTTTATCTCGACAAAAATGTTACGATTGCCTAACCTGAATCAATTGGGCAATCCATACCGAGGCTATCCTTGGATAATAAAATCAAGATGGTAAAGCCCCGTTCGGGGCTTTATCTTTTTCGAGGTAGGAAATGACTAATCAATCTTCGCATCCCAATTGGATAATCGGACTATTTTTAATTCTGCTGGGTTTGCTGATATTCTTAATTCAGTTCGATTACTTTGACTGGTCTGATTTCTGGCCACTGATCATTGTCGCGATAGGTTTACTATTTCTGGTGGGTTTCTTTATCAATCGCAACAATTATGGTCTATTGATGCCTGCTATGATTCTTTTAATCGTCGGAACTCTGTTTCTTTATCTGGAAAGGACGACCTGGACTAATTTGGATCATCTCTGGCCGATTTTCATTTTAGCGCCAGGAGTTGGTTTTTTCTTTATGTACTTTTTCGGCCCGCCAAACAACAATCTCTGGATTCCCGGAACTATATTAATCGTAATTTCCGTTATTTTTCTGGCTGGTGAATGGACTATCTTACGCTACTGGCCAGTTATATTAATTCTACTCGGGATTTATCTAATTTTTAACAAAAGGCCTTCTTCTTGAATCCACCTTCTCCCGAAAATTCCCAAATGCCAAAAGACACAGCCAATCCTAAGTCCAATTGGTGGCAAAAGTGGAAAACTTCTCAACGCAATAAAATAATTGCCGGAATAATTGCCCTAATTCCAATTGTATTGACAATTTATTTTATTAAGCTCGTTATTTCTTTTTTCGATCGGATCGTTAGCCCGGTACTTGATCCTCTGATTGGTTTCCACTTGCCCGGGTTGGGTTTAATCGTGGCTCTTATAGTCATCTATTTGCTTGGTCTTTTTATTACTAATT
>JAGNGI010000070.1:0-6825 GCA_018002295.1 Fidelibacterota bacterium | reverse complement strand
GTTATTTCTTTTTTCGATCGGATCGTTAGCCCGGTACTTGATCCTCTGATTGGTTTCCACTTGCCCGGGTTGGGTTTAATCGTGGCTCTTATAGTCATCTATTTGCTTGGTCTTTTTATTACTAATTTCATTGGAAAATCATTAATTCTCCTAATTGAGAAATGGCTTAATTACATTCCCATCGTTCGCACGATTTATAATACGAGCAAACAAGTAATGAATGCTCTTTCCTTTTCCAAAGCCGGTTTTGAAAAGACCGTTATCGTCGAATATCCCCGTAAAAATACCTGGGCAATTGGATTCTTAACAGGTGAAGTTAGCGACCATAATGGCAAACGATTTCTGAGTATTTTTCTACCGACGACTCCCAATCCAACTTCCGGCTGGGTTCTGCTCTTTCCCGAAGATGAAGTATATTCTTCCGATATGAATGTTGAGCAGGGGCTTAAGGCTATAATATCAGCCGGAGCTATCTTGCCACCTAAATTAAATTTTAGATCAACCGATATAACAAATTTATCCGAGACAAACGAAACCCAGATCAAACAATAAAATATTTTAGTTCACATGAATAAAAACATTGATAGTATCATTAATAATTTTAACATGTTAAAAAATAGAGAAGAGACCATCATTTATGAAAATTAAATACATTGATGGTAAGAGATTTATACGTGGCATCAAAGTCGGTGCGTATAAAATCGTTAACCATCAGGATTATCTCAACAAAATCAATGTCTTTCCTGTTCCTGACGCAGATACAGGCACCAATATGGCCGCCACTATGAAAACCATAGTGGATAATATCCAAGAAGACACAAACCAGATTGATGAAGCGACGAAAAACATCGCCAATTCAGCACTCGAAGGAGCGCGCGGCAATAGCGGCGTTATTCTGGCTCAGTTTTTCTATGGATTGGCAAAGGGAATCGGAAAAAATAAACGTCTTACAACCATTCAATTTGGCGAGGCTGTCAATTCTGCCAAAAGTCATGCTTACGAAGCGCTATCCAAACCGCGAGAAGGTACCATCCTATCTGTCATCAAAGATTGGGCTGAAAATATTTACGAAAACAGCAAGAAAATTTTCGATTTTCAGGAGTTACTAAATCATTCCCTAGAAGTTGCCCGACATTCTTTGGAAAAAACCCGCACCAAAATTGAGGCGATGCGAAATGCCAACGTCGTTGACTCCGGCGCACAGGGATTCGTTTATATTCTGGAAGGAATCAGTAATTTTATCAATCGTGGAAGACTCAAGGAGCTGGAAAAAAATTGTATTCAGCCGGTCTCAGTCATCGCCCGCACGGAAGTACTACCGGAACAGATTACCTACCGTTTTTGTACCGAATGCCTTATTGAAGGTAAAAATATTCCGATAGAAAACCTACGTCTGGAGTTCGAACCCTACGGCGATTCGATCGTCTTAGCCGGTTCACCGCAGAAGGCACGTTTGCATATTCATACTAACGAACCGGCTAAAGTTTTTAAAATTGCCCATCAATATGGCGATCTCCTTCAGCAAAAAGCCGACGATATGCTTAAGCAGTATTTAATTGCCCATAATCCACATCCGAAAATTGCGTTGGTAGTAGATTCAGCCTGCGATTTGCCACCTGAATTCATCGACCGCTCCTTTATTCATATTATACCAATACGATTGACGTTTGGTCAATCGAGTTATCTTGATAAAGTCACAATCACTCCCGAATATTTTTATGAAATGCTCGACACGGAGCCGGAACATCCCCGTACTTCTCAGCCGTCACCGGCTGATTTTATCAATTTATATAGTTTCTTGCTCAGCCACTATGATTCGATTATTTCAATTCACCTGCCAGCCACACTCAGCGGAACTTACCAGAATGCTCTAAACGCCGCGCAAAATTTTCCCGAACGGAAAATTAGCGTGATTGATAGTAAGGCTCTTTCGGTTTCTTTTGGTTTTCTTGCCGAACTGGCGGTGGAATTAATTACCGCCGGTAAATCTCATAACGAAATCGTCAATGAATTGGAAAAAGCTACTCGTCGGACACAATTATTTGTCGGAGTACCAAGTTTGAAATATCTAATGCGTAGCGGGCGAGTCTCGAAGGCTAAAGGCTTGATAGCCAAGTTATTCAATATCAAACCGATCTTAAATTTGGACGAACACGGATCACCTCAACACATATCGAAAAGTTTTTCCAAAAAGGGAGCTTTCACTAAAGTTCTGCAGATGGCTAGCAATTTTGCAGCTCAAAAAGTCAATCCACGGTTTGCTATCGCTCACGCCAACAATCTGAAGATTGCTGAATACTTCAATAATGAATTAAAAAAACGTTTCAAGGTTGAAAAAATCAATATCTTACCTGTTGCGCCGATGTTAGGCGCGCATGCCGGAAACGGTGCGGCGGCGATCGCTATTACCTGGAGTGAATGATGATAACATTATTGGCAATTATCGTATTCAGTTATTTAATCGGTTCGATTCCCACTGCCATCATCGTCGGAAAAATCACTAAAAAAATTGATATTCGCCAATACGGTTCGTGCAACGCCGGCGCCACGAATGCGTTTCGCGTCCTAGGCTGGAAAGCCGGGCTTTTCGTGGCTCTTTTTGACATTGCCAAAGGGGCATTAACTACTGCGTTCATTTCCCAAATCCGTTTCGATATTCCACCGTTAAATCCCACCTGGTTAATGATTTTAGCCGGTTTATGTACAATTCTTGGACATACTTTCACCATCTTTGCCGGTTTTAAAGGTGGCAAGGGTGTTGCCGTCGGAGCCGGAATGATTATCGTTTTATATCCTCTTGCGCTTTTACCATGTCTGCTGGTCTTCAGCATTGTCCTATTCTCGACCGGTATCGTATCGGTCTCGTCAATCAGCGCCGCCCTCAGTTTGCCGATCGTTTTACTGTTTTTCAATTATTTCGGAACTTCGCCGATAGATAAAGCACTCCTAATTTTCAGTATTTTTATCCCAATTTTTATTGTTTATACTCATCGTGCTAATATACGGCGACTTTTTAAAGGTGAAGAAAAGCCATTCGAAAAATTAATTCTCCTACGTCGGCGGCGATCTTCTAAAAAGTAACTTTTTGTTTAGGATGAATTTGTCAGCCTATCGGTTCCGTCTCGCAATTCCGTTTTTGGGGCTGTTATTCCTCTCGGGTTGGGCTCAAATCCCGTGTGCCGACTTTGAAATTGTCGAAAGCATTCCGATTGAGACTATTCTCGATAATCCCGAAATTCGTAACACTTCCGAAGTCTGGGCAGAAATGATCGGCGCGGCTGATGAGACTATTGACATAGAACAATATTATATCTCAAATGCAGTTGACAAACCGCTCGAACCAATTATAAAGTTGATTGAACAGGCGGCGCGGCATGGTGTTAAAGTCCGAATTATCGTTGATGCCAGGATGGCTAAGACTTATCCCGAAACCATTAACCGACTTACTAAAACAAAAAATATTATTATTCGCCAAAGCCAGACTTTTAATCGCAATGATGGCGTTCAACATGCTAAATATTTTATTATTGATGGGAAGGAAGTTTTTATTGGTAGTCAGAATTTCGACTGGCGAGCACTCGAACATATTCATGAGATTGGCTTGCGCATTTGCCATCCGGAATATGCACGTCTGATGACAGAATTGTTCGAAATGGATTGGGATTATGCGGTATTGAATAAAATGCCTAACAGGAAATTGACTGAACCACATCGTTTTAAAGTAGCAATTGCTCCTGGTGATACAGTCAAATTCACTGCTTCCGGTAGTCCGGCTCGAAATTTGCCGGATGGAATGACCAGCGATGAGAAAGTTATTCTGGAACTCATTCGTTGCGCCAAAAAGGAAATTAATATCCAACTGCTTTATTATTCACCGCTGGATAAAAAGACCCAGTATTGGTCAAAATTAGACAATGCTCTGCGCGAGGCTGCGGCTCGGGGAGTCGTCGTCAATTTGCTGGTTTCCGACTGGAATATCAGTGCTGACGAACTACCTTATTTACAAAGTCTCGACATCTTGCCTAATATCAATTTAAAAATCAGTAGCATCCCAGAATACAGCGCTGGCTATATCCCTTTTGCCCGCGTTGAACATTGTAAGTATATGATAACAGATGAATCCCTTAGCTGGATCGGCACCAGTAACTGGTCACGTAATTATTTCTACGATTCCCGCAACTTGGGCTTGAAAATCGAAAATGCTACCTTCGCTAAAACTCTCCGAAATATATTCCTAAAAAGCTGGGATTCACCCTACGTCTGGCAACTAATCCCCGGGCAGGATTATCCGGAAAAATTTCACGGGGAGAAATAAGCTGCTTAAGCGTTTGATAGGCATTCCTGTCTGTCGGATAAAGATAGCCTGGAAAGGCTGGCATACCAATTTATACCATTTTCAATCGTAGGACAGGCATTCCTGCCTGTCAACTATAGGTTGACGATGACAGCCTAGAAAGGCTGTCCTACGATGTTAATATCTAATTTCGAGTTGGATTGAGCGATTTTGCGGACAGGCAATCTCAGCGATTTTACTTTGTTTATCGTATTTAAAAGTTGCCGTTTTGCCGCCGTAAAATACTTTCTGTGGCTTTTCCGAACACGTAACCCTGACAACTGACGGGATTGGAATCGCCGGTGAAGAGAATAGTATTTTCCCTTCTTGATGTTGGAGTGTCATTGTTTTTTCTGTATCACCGTCCAGATAATCAACGTAAGTAAATTGGGTATTTTCGTTGATTTCACCGGGATAGAGATGAATTATTAAATTTTCTTTTCCATTCAGGTTGCCTGCCCAAGTTTTTGAATTTCCTTGATAGATTTGTCCTGAAACATAAATTGAATTTTGCCTAATAAATACCGGTATTCGTTCTAATGGAATTGATTGACTAATTGTCAGGGGCCCTGAATATTCTTTATTCGGTTCATAATAGTCAATCCAGTTCCCCTGAGGCAAGTAAATCTGGCGTTCATTTTCCGCTGAAAAGACCGGTGCAATTAGAAAAGCCGAGCCAAAAATAAATTCATCCCAAATCGTGTAGGTATTTTCATCATCGGGATACATATAAGCCAAGGGCTTCATTAGTACTCCGTTTTTATAACTGGTATTAGCACAGGAATAAATATATGGGAGCATTTCCATCCGAAATTGACAAACATTGCGGAAAACCTCCTGAAGTTGTTCAGAGTATTTCCACGGTGGACGATCCTCACCGCTCCCACCAGCGCCGTCAATTTTAATCTCAAACATCCCGTTCCAAACACTCCACTCCAACCAGCGCATATAGAGCAGTTCATCAATTTTACCCTCCCCTAGATACCCACCGGTATCATTTCCCCAAACGGGAAAACCCATAAAGCCACATCGAATTGCATTAGCCATATTGCCCGCCATTCCATACCAATTATTGCGGCTGTCGCCACCCCACAAAGCGCTCAGATATGGTTGAGACCGATGAAAAGCCGCTCTGGCAAAGTTAAAATTGTCGCGGCCGTGGGCATTTCTGAGAAATTTATCAATCGTTTTAGCATACAAATAAACATATTTATTGCGCGCTTCAGTCTCCGTAACAGGTTCATACCAATCAGCGGTTAGAGGAAAATGCTCATCAGCTCGATCCATTTTATGCCCCTTGATGCCAACCGCATATTGGTTCGATGCTAAGCGTCGTTCGAATTCCGCCAACGCCATAGGGTTTGTTAAATCAATGTAATTTCTAGAATCTGGAAACAAGCCCGGAAAATCACTGTCGGAAAAAGTCAGTGGCCCAATCCAGGTCATTACTTGCATTCCATAGTAATCATTAATCTTTTTTATCCACTTCTCTGGCTCGGCAAATTTATCCGAAAAATCCATTTTCGACCACTCATGAGCGCCATTACTATAAGGCCGATCAATAAAGCAGGCGGTCAAGGGAATTTGTAGCTCATTAAATTTTTGTATATCATTTAGCAATTCATCTTTGCCGCCATTATTTTGATCGCGCCAGAAAATCGGGCCGCAAGCCCAAATCGGAATATATTTTGGTTTACCGATCAGACGGTAATATTCGCTATGGATTTTTTCTCCGGTGGGACCGTAGAAAATGTACCAGTCCAGCGTTCCGGTTTGGTGGTAAATCTCGGTGATTCCACCAATTCCCAATTTGTATTTACCCTTGGCAAAGGTATCAAAAAAACTGCCGTAACCTTTGCTACTTATGAAAAAAGCCGAATAAGCGGAGGCATAATTTTCGGCATAATCCAAATTACCAAGGCCATACACATCAACGTCAACGACATTGCCTCTCAAGTCAGGATTTTTCAAATTCCTCGGATACAGTTTCTCGATTAAGCCGAAATAATGCTCATTTTGATCTTTTAAGCAAACTGTGATATGATTGAAAGTCTGATGCGAGGCAAAAAAGTGGAAAGTATTTCCCGATTGCGCAATCCTTAAATTAATTTCCGAAGGGAAATCCGCATGGAATCCATCCTTTTCCGCCAGGCGTAATTTCAAAATTAATGAATCCTCGAAAACCTGTTCAACTATAATAGTGTCTACCGGAATAAAATTGAAGGAAAAAGAACTAATCTCGACGATTTTATCTTGGCTATAGAATAAACTCAATACATTATTCTGCAAATGAACTTTATATTGGTTTTTCTCCCAGATTACCTGAGCAAATAATGATTCCGCCGAAAGGAATCCAATTACCAATAAAATTTTAGACCATTTTTTCATCAGATAATTCCTACCAAATTTAAAATTGTTTTTGCAAAGTTAGAAATCGTTGATAGGCTTCGTCCCAGAGAGCGCTATCTTTAGGTTCATACCGTTTTATGCCC
>JAGNGI010000069.1:2600-10512 GCA_018002295.1 Fidelibacterota bacterium | reverse complement strand
GCTGATCAGTTTATCGGCATTAAAAACTTCTTGATGAATTGGCCAGCTTTTTAAATTGGTTCCGTTCGGAATCGGTGTTTCGACAAATTGATTCTCGCGCACAAAGCGTACGTCGGCGCCCGCCTGCTGAGCATATACCGGGATTTGGCAGGCATCGTAACTACGTCGTGCATCGGCACAGGTATTATCGAGAATTACGACTTTTTTGGCACCAGCTTGGAAACATAGACGGACGATTTCAGCTACCAGCTCAGGATTAGTTGTAGCGGCATATTCGGGAGCGCGATCCCAGCTCAGGTTAGGTTTTAATAGAACATAGTCGCCTTTGGCAACGAAGCGGGGAACACCGCCGAGAAGTTCGAAGGTTTTCTGTGCCATTTCAGCCGGTTGACCGTCCTTAACCATTACTAAATCGGGAATTGTTGTTTCTTTACCGAGAATCTGAGCACCTCTCAGAACCATTCCTCCGGTTAGGAAGGCGCTAGTTTTGATAAATTTTCTTCGATCCATATTAATTATCTCTAAACCTAAAATAATATTTATCTCGCTTGCTTTCAAGAAAAAAAAATTAAAAGCATTTTCATATAAACTTGTATTCATGCATTTCTTTCAATACAGGATGATATTCCCCAGCCATTGTAACGGTTTACAGAAGATCCTGTTTGCAAAGCGTTTCTATTATTTATATCGGAAAATCAGATACTAAAAAATTAAAAAATTTTAGGTGAGAGTTAATTTTTCTCTTGACTTCTTAAAACGTTTCAATTAATATTGAACAGATGCGAATTATGGATTACGAGATTCGAAATCAAACCAGTTTAAAGTCAGAAAGCCCGGTTCTCAACTTTGGTTCAAAAGCGTAATTTGACAAAGAACGCAGTTGCCTTTCATAAATTATATCTTTAAAATTGAGAAGGTAATTGATAAGACATCTAATAGATATGTGGGACTATGAAAAAAATTTACGAAACAGTAAAAAGGATAGAGTCTTATGAAGATTTCTGTGCGTTTTATTAAGATGACCCGAGGTCGTGGGTGTAAAGCATTTTTTATCGCCGGCTTAGTTCTGTGCCTGATGACCCAATCGCTGTGGGCTAAGGGTACAATCCGAGGGAGAGTGTTTGACAAAAATACCAAAGATCCGCTATCGTATGCCAACATAATGATTAAAGGAACAACCATAGGAACGGCGGCGGATGCCGATGGTATGTATTCTATTACGAATGCTCCGGATGGGCCGCAGACGATTGTGATTTCTTATATTGGTTATGTAACACTCGAAGTTGATGTAAATATTCCAGACGGTGGCACGGTGCGGAGAGATTTCGGTTTGGAACCGGAAGTTCTACAAGGTAAAGAAGTTATTGTAACCGCTCAGGCTTTGGGGCAAATGCAAGCCATTAACCAGCAATTAGCCTCTGATAAAATTGCCAGCGTTGTATCCGAAGCTCGTATTCAGGAATTGCCGGACTTTAATGCCGCTCAAGCTCTTAGTCGCTTGCCGGGCGTCTCGACTCTGGAGAGTTCAGGCGAAGCCAATAAAGTGGTCATCCGGGGCTTGGCACCGCAATATAACGCCGTGGCAGTTGAAGGCATAAAACTGGCTTCAACCGGTAGCACTCAGATAGGAGTTTCCGCTCTGGGCAATACTGCTGGAAGTATTTCGAATGACCGCAGTGTTGATCTCTCGATGATCTCGCCTTATATGATTAAATCCATTTCGGTTTTTAAGTCGCTTACTCCGGATATGAATGCCAACTCCATTGGTGGGTCGGTAAATATGGAATTGAGGGAAGCGCCTTCACAACTGCATTATGATTTGATGTGGCAATCCGGCTACACCGCCAAAACAAACAATTACGGCAATTACCGGGCGGTCGGCTCCATTAGCCAGCGCTTTTTCCAGGATAATCTGGGAGCATATCTCCTCATTAACGCCGAGAAATATGATCGAGATGCTGACAATATGAGCGCCAACTATCGAGTTACTAGTAGTGTCATTGATACTTCTACTGGTTACCGACCGGTTAGTGTTAATAGTGTAACCCTTAACCGACATGTTGAAACCCGCAAGCGTTATGGTGGTAATTTAATTTTAGATTATAAATTGCCTGCCGGTTCGATTAAGTCCGTGAATATGTATACCCGCTTTGTCTCCGATTATCAGGATTATAATACCGTTTTAAATTATTTCGATAAAATTCTCAATTTTAATTATAGAGGTGGAATAAATACGACTGATTTGTCGGTAAATTCGCTGGAATTAAAATATGATTTTCGATATATTCAAATGGATTTAAAAGCGGCCAATACTCATTCAAGGAATGATTTGCCAGAATCTCCCTATATAACTTTCAAAACCGGCCAGGCGATGATGGGTAGTGTCCCGATTAATACTGTTCCGGATAGTTTGACCAGATTATGGGTTTATCCTGGCCATGACAAAGTTTATTTAGATTACTTGAATTTGTTCAGTTCTTTATATACGGAGAATAATGATAATTTCTCTTCCGATTTCAAAGTTCCTTTTAGTATTGGGAAGTCTCTTTTAGGTTATTTTAAATTCGGCGGTCAGTATTATAATCAGAAGAATACTAATGATCAGAAAACACCTTATGCTGAAATCAGGAAAAGTGGTGAGTTTCAGGCGGCGATGGTCGAAGATTTGGAGAGACAGTTTGGTATTCCTGTTGATCCCAGTACCGCCAAATTTGCGGCTTCCAATTTTACCGGCAGTTCCAAATTGATGCAACCTTTTCTGGACAATCAATTTGGAGAAATCTACTGGGCTTGTAAGCCGGATATTCTGGTGGAGATGGCAGACTATTTGAATAATAATCCCCAATGGAGAGGAAAAGCTACCGGTGGAGCCGATCAGACCGGAGGTTGGTATAATGGAATGTTCCAGAATTTAGCTAATTCATATAGATATAGGGAAGAATATTATGCCGGTTATGTAATGTCGGAGATTGACTTCAGGAATTTAATGATAGTTGGCGGAGCCCGGTACGAAAAAACCGAGTCTAAATATACCGCCTACAATATGTACGATATGCGCAACCCTGATGCTCAGAATTGCGATACAGTCTATTCTTATCCAAAAAGCGAATTCTGGTTGCCAATGGTTCAAGCTAAATACTCACCTTTCGAGTGGTTCGATATTCGTTATGCCTACACTCAAACCCTTGCTCGACCGGATTATCACCAGATGTCGCCTAAAATAAACTATGATAATACCAGAAGAAGTGTGCGAGCCGGTAATCCCGATTTAGTACCGGCGCATGCTTATAATCACGATTTGAACTTGACCTTTCACGGTAATAAGTTAGGCCTTCTTTCAATCGGTGGTTTTTATAAAACCATAAAGGATTTTGTTTATAGTACGGCTTATATCCTCCATAAAACTTCCAAATCAAGCGACATTAAGACGATTAATGATATTCAGATAATGGGGATTAAACCGGAGGAAGGAGCTACTTTATATACCTATATTAATAGTCGCTATCTGGCTTATGTAAAAGGTCTCGAATTTGACTGGCAGACCAGATTCTGGTATCTACCATGGGGTTTGGATGGGGTAGTTCTGGGTGTTAACTATACGATGATCGAATCAGAAGCCACTTATCCTTTGAGAGAAGAAGTGACTGATTATTCCGTTAGGCCGCCGATAACTACGACTCGTGATTCCACTCGGACCGGGCGTTTGCTCTATCAGCCGAATGATGTGGTTAACGCCTACATCGGTTATGAATATAAAGGCTTTTCAGCCCGGTTATCGTTCTTGTTCCAGGGCAATTCCGTTAGTTATGTAGGGACTTTTCCGGAGCAGGACGGTTACACCAGAGATTATTTCCGGATAGATGCTTCCGTTCGACAGACTCTACCGTGGCTTGGTTCGGAAATTTATTTGGATGTCAATAATCTCAATAATGAAGTTAATTCATCGGCTCAGATGTCTATTGATGGCTTTACTAATGTAAAACATTATGGTATGACGGCTAATCTTGGGATCAGATTCAGATTATAAGACAATTATGAAAGGAATATTTTTAAAAATAATGCCAAAATACTCGAAACAAAAAATTCAGGAGGTCAAAAACATGAAAAGAATGTTAGTATTTTTACTTTGTGCAATTTTTCTGACTGTAGGACTCAATGCACAAGAGAAGGCTGTTGTAGAAGTAAACGGTATTTATGGTGGTGGTTCTGAAGGTTCTCTGAACGATGCCGTTAAAGCCGCTATTGATGCCGGAACGTTATCCAATACTGTTTTTAAACTAAAATCGAATGACTGGTACGTTATGACTGGTGTTATTGAAGTGCCGGTCGGACAGGTTCTGGAACTTGTCGGCGAGGATATTGGAGCAACTCAGGAAACATCACCGCCTCAGATGCTCTGGACGGCGAGTACCAGCGTAAACAAGACTTTTATGATCGCAGTATATGGTGACTTGATTATGAAAAATATCTGGGTCAGATTTGTAGATGTTGCTGGAGTCCAGACCGGTACCCCTATCGTATTCGATGGAGATACCACCGGACAGTCGCCGGATGATAAAGAAGAGGGTTATTTTGAGAATTGCATTTTTGAATATATGCCTTGCCCGGTTGTAACATCATCCGGTTCGATCTGCATTAGATGTAAACATTTCAATGGCACTTTTAAAAACTGCTATTTCCGCAACTGTGTAGATCGCCACTTTATGTATTATGGCCGAGCAGTTTCGTATCCTTTTGATGTCCCCGGTTATCATACCGATTACATATCTTTTGAAAACTGCACATTCGCTAATATGGGATATGTCTTAATGCAAGAAGGTAGCAACTGGGGTGAAAATGTTCACTTCAACCACTGTACTTTCTATAATACTGTGCAGTTTCCGCTCGAATCGGGGTGGTGGTGGAAGTTAAATGTAACCAACTGTCTTTTTGTCAACGCCTGGATGATGGGTTATATTCCGTTAATGGGCGCCGGTAGCGCGACTATATCAATTGAGCCGGCTGATTCAATTGATTTCGACATACCCTTTACTGATCAAGATCGTCATATTCTTTTTGCTCATAGCGCTTATTATATTGATGACTGGTTAGTGGACTGGATGCATGGCGGATGGGAGTTACCTTTTGCAGATGATCCCGATTCGGTTGAAAGATGGCGGCCACCATCTAGAATAACCCAGGTAGGCAGTCCATATAGTAGAAGCCTTTATAAAGAACGGGCTTTTAATGAAATTCCCTATCCGCGGCCGATGCTGGATAGCACCGCACTGATGTATTTCGATTCCACTGATAGTGAAGGTAAGAAAGTCTATCCTTATATCAACCGAGCGGCACTTTATAGTGTCGAAGACTTGAGAAATGCAGTCAATCCGCGGTTAATTGTTCCTCCGCTTAATTTGGAACCGTTAAAATATTTCTTGAATGAAAAGTGGGGCACTAATCTGGATACGATGTGGGCTTACGAGCCCCTTATTGGTCACGAAGCTCAATGCTGGCCGTTACCTGAGAATTTAGCCTATGCGAATGATACCTTAAAGACGGCTGGGATGGGTGGTTTTCCGTTAGGTGATTTGTATAATTGGTGGAATCCGACGGTTAGAGAAGGCGCTACCGATTACTATTCAGCCTGGTTGGCACAAGCCGATGATGAAAGAGCCAAAATTGCACAATGGTTGGAAACTGGAGTTCATCCTGATAGTGTTCAGAATGCGATCAAGTCTCAGACGAGTAGCCTTTCAAAATTTTCACTTGCCCAGAATTATCCGAACCCCTTCAATCCGACTACTCAGATTAAATATACTGTTCCTTATGATGCCCGGGTTTCGTTAAAAGTTTACAATACTCTCGGGCAGGAAGTAGCTAATTTGGTTGATGGCACTCAATCTGCTGGTGAGCATATTGTGACTTTTGATGGTAAAAATCTAGCCGGAGGCATCTATTTCTACACTTTAAAGTCGGAAGGCGTCAATATTACCAAAAAGTTAGTCTTGATTAAATGATGTTTATATTTAAAGCTGAAGAATAGAAAATATGAACTCGATTAAAAAAGGAGGTGATTCAAAAGGAAACATTCTACTACATAGTGTTTGTAGAAATGATGGGAGATTTTTTTGTTATGAAAAAAAAGAAAGGAGAAATGAAACTATGAAAAAGGTAGTAAATACTTTTTTTGCCATTACGGTTGTGTTCCTGCTATTAGGAGGCGTGACAGTTCAGGCGCAGAAGATTGATTTTGAGGATAAGAATATCGGTGATACCTACACCCACATTGGCTGGAGTGCCACTGACATAACGGCCGAAGTCGCCGCTGACCCGCTCTCTGCAGGCAATAAGGTTCTGAAGTGCACTGTGCACAATTACAATGCGGCTCCGGTGCTTGCAGTTACCCTGCCGGCTGGAAAGACGTTAGCTGATTATAGTACTTTCAAGTTTAAGGGGTATTTTGCACAGGGTGATGTCGGTTGGAAAGATATTGTGGTGGAAGCTTATCAGACCATGCCTACCGGCCAGTTCGGCAATGTAGCTGGAAATGCAATTGGTAAATGGAATCGCGCCAAGGGCGGCTCGACAGCCTGGGAAGATATCTCGATTGGTATCACCGGGAGTGCGAGCCTTACTGGCACAATTTATCTGGCCTTCGGTATCAATTGCAATGGAACCGGAGATATTGGTGGCACGGGAGTCCCCACTATCTGGTATGCTGATGATATCGAATTAGTGTTAGCTCCCTACGTTACCCAATGGGGTAAGACTGCACAAGGCACAGCCTGGCCGATTTTGTGGAATAATACAGATTATGAACCGGGAGATGCTGGAATAGGAGATGGTGAACCTCCGACAGCTTGGGCGACTATTAAAGGTGGTTTTCCTACTTTAGAAGCGACCACCAGCCAAGCTGTTGTTGTTACGGGCGAGATGGAATTGGTAGGTGGTGGTGGTGCTAGTGCCTATACTTGGTTACGATATGCCTTGACTTATCAGGACAGTGTTGAACTGAAGTATCAGGGTACCGACAGTGCTACTTGGGTCACGACTGCTGATTCAGCCAGTAATCAAAATAAGCATTGGGGCTATGGTTTTCATCCGCGGTCGGGTAACGGAACGATGTCCAATGGTGCTGGTGGAGCAGGAGTAGTCTGGACGATTAATAAAGGTAGTTGGAGCAGTACGTGGAGTAATAACGGTAAGCCGATTTCGGCTGTGAAGCAAGCCCCGCGCAATGCAGAGGCAATAGCTGGTACATATAAGTTTGCGATATCGGTCCAGCCTAAGAGCGAGACGACCAATGAAATTCGCTGGTATTTGATTGAGAAGAATAATAAGTACTGGTTTGGTGGTACCGTGATAGACACGGCCACGACTACGAAATTCAATGGTATTTGTTTTGGATTTAACAATGATATAGAAGCCACTCAGGTTAATTTTTATAAGGTTAAAGTTGATCTTGGTGCTCCTATTACTGTTCCGGAAGCTCCTTGGGAAGCCTTTTATGTAGATCAATGGGGTAAGACTGCACAAGGTACAGCCTGGCCGATTTTGTGGAATGATTCGGACTATGCAGCTGGAGATGCTGGAATAGGAGATGGTAAGCGCCCAACAGCTTGGGCAACTATTAAAGGTGGTTTTGGAGATCCGATACAAGCCACTACCAGCAAGGCTATCATTGTTAGTGGCGAGATGGAATTGGTAGGTGGTGGTGGTGCCAGTGCCTATACTTGGTTACGATATGCCTTGACTTATCAGGACAGTGTTGAACTGAAGTATCAGGGTACCGACAGTGCTACCTGGGTCACGACTGCTGATTCAGCCAGTAATCAAAATAAGCATTGGGGCTATGGTTTTCATCCGCGGTCGGGTAACGGAACGATGTCCAATGGTGCTGGTGGAGCAGGAGTAGTCTGGACGATTAATA
>JAGNGI010000069.1:0-2500 GCA_018002295.1 Fidelibacterota bacterium | reverse complement strand
ACACGGCCACGACTACGAAATTCAATGGTATTTGTTTTGGATTTAACAATGATATAGAAGCCACTCAGGTTAATTTTTATAAGGTTAAAGTTGATCTTGGTGCTCCTATTACTGTTCCGGAAGCTCCCTGGGAAGCCTATTATGTAAGTCAATGGGGTTTCAGTGGAGGTAATCTTGGTGGCTGGGACCTTATTCCTGGAGACATGGAAGGCGATGTTGAAATCTCAGGAACTGCCGCACCAACTGGATGGGCCGCCTTACGCGGTGGTTTTGACCCGTATGAGCTAAATGAAACTTATGCTCTGAAAATATCAGGACAAATTGAATTAGTAGGCGGTGGATTCCAGGATGCAGGTAGTTTGCGCTATGGAATATTCTATAGTGACAGTGCTGGTACAACCTGGCAAGACTCAACCCTGGATTCCAACTGGGTCTGGAAAGGTACCGATCGAGCTCATTCCGGTTATCTAATCACGCCTCCAAGCGGCTCTAATGTTGCAACCTGGTCGAACGGCAAAGGAACATGGGGTTCTGTTACCAATGGTAAATGGTGGGATATTAGTGCTGCCAGTGCTCATGTTTTGGGTAATATAGCACAAGATCCGGTTGGCGGAGTTGCGGGCGCCGGTATCTATGATTTTACCATCTCGATTTCAAAAGGAACAAGCGGGAATCTGCTTGTATTTACTTTATCTAAAAAAGATGGTACCTATTATTATGCCCATAGCACGACCACTCCAGTAACATCTGTAACGGATAAGATTAATAGTATTGGTTTCGCTATCAACAATTCGACTACTACGGCTCTGAAGTTATATAAAGTTAAAGTTGATAGGGGTGATCATTTTAATGGGCTAGAGGAAGCAATTGCAGCCCAATTGCCAAAGGCCTATGCTCTAAAGCAGAACTATCCGAACCCGTTTAACCCGACGACTAATATTCGGTTTGATTTAAAGGAAAACGGTGATGTCAGCCTGGTCGTCTATGATTTAATGGGTCGTGAAGTAGCCAAGCTGGTCAATGGTCCTATGAATGCCGGCTATTATACGATTAATTTCAATGCGGCGAATCTGCCATCCGGAGTTTATATCTATAGACTCAAGGCTGGTGATTTTGTCAGCACCAAGAAACTCATGCTTCTGAAATGAGCTAGTAGTTCTTTGGTTTTTTGAATATGGAATCAGCCTGCCCGTTCCAGCGGGCAGGCTGATTTTGTTAGTGGAGTTTTTGATTGATTAAAACCTATTGCTATTGATAATGATAAGTAACGCTAAATTCTTATTTAAAACCGTAATCTTAAGTATAATAGTATGCATAATTATATTGAGTGGTGATCTAATTCCTGCCCAAAAGTTAAGGTCAGACAATAACACTCAGCCGCGCCAGCGCATTTCTCTAAATGACGGTTGGAAATTTTATAAGTATGAATCTACCACAAATGCCGACGACCTAATCTACGACGTGCGACCAGAAATTAGCGATTATAATGAGGTCAAACCGGCTGATGCCCAACCGACCGAAGGCGAAAAGTTAAAGACAACCCGAACGGTGTTGAAATCCTGGATTTTACCAACAGGCAACGATTTTATTAAGGATTCTACGAAAAATTACCTTCGTCCCGCAGGTAATCCGGGCTGTGACTTTCCTTTCGTTCAGAAGGATTACGATGATAGCCAGTGGGAGAGTGTAAATATACCGCACGACTGGGCGATTAAGGGACCGTTTTTTGAGGAACCGAATCCGGAAGTTGGCGGTGGAATGGGGCGACTTCCCAGCCCCGGCGTCGCCTGGTATCGGAAAAAATTGAACATTCCAGCTACCGACGCCGGCAAGTCCCTATTTCTCGATGTGGACGGTGCGATGTCCTACGCTATGGTCTGGTTGAACGGTTATCTTGTCGGCGGCTGGCCTTACGGTTATTCTTCCTGGCGTCTCGACCTGACGCCTTTTATCATACCGGGTGCTGAGAATCAACTAGCGATTCGTCTTGACAATCCCAATTATTCATCGCGTTGGTACCCCGGCGGCGGAATTTACCGCAATGTCTGGCTGGTCAAAACCAATCCGATCCATATCGCCCAATGGGGAACTTATATTACGGCTGAAAATATTTCGGCGACCTGCGCGACGCTCAACCTGGAAATTACAATCGACAATGATTCCCGGAACGACGCCAATGTAAAAGCAATTACCGAAGTTTTTGTCTTAAATGAAAATGGTGATAAAATCGGTAAGCCAGTCACCAATTTCAAACCAATGGAAATTATAATTTCCGCCGGTACTCGAACCAGTGAAAAAAATTCAATTATTATCAAAAATCCAAGACTATGGGGACCGCCGCCTACTCAAACTCCCAATTGTTACATAGCGGTTACTACTCTATGGCAGGACGACAAACCGATTGATCAGTACGAAACGCGTTTTGGCATTCGTTCATTGAGTTTCGAGCCGGATTCCGGGATTTTTATTAATGGTGAACTCATCAAAATTAAGGGTGTCA
>JAGNGI010000068.1:7912-10937 GCA_018002295.1 Fidelibacterota bacterium | reverse complement strand
GAGAAGACGCCTTTCCAACTTTTAGCCTCGCTATCTTTATAAATAAAATTGAAATCGCCGGTTGCCAGAAATCCTTTATCATAAGAAGCCATCTGATAAACGTCAGTGGGTTTTTCATTATCGAGCAACTTGGTAAAACTTCCCCCGATATGGGTTTCGAGTTTTTGATCTAAGTATGCACCGGATAGGTTACCGCTGGCGTGTAAACGCTGAAATTCATCGCCAACTTTGCGCAAATCGCGTTCGCTATACCCATAATTAAGATGATAATCCAGAATAGAGCGACCGAGCTTAATGCCATGTGAGAAGCTAGCGTTCTTTGTATCCGGATTGATTTTAGCATTGAATTTAGGAGCAATTCGGCCGATCTTGGTTTCAACTTTAATAACGCCGCTGGCAAAATTGCCGTATTCAACCGAGGGGATGCCGGTAATTACTTCGACCGATTTAATATTATCAGCCGGAATGATACGCAGATCCAGGCCTCTGGTGGCACTCCCGTAATAGACATTGCCGGAAGTGTTAGCGTCGGTTGAGATTTGATTATCATTAATAATTATTGTAGAACCAAAAGACTCGACGGCACTCATTGATACACCAGCGGCGGTCACCGAACGCAAGCCGATTTCACTGCGGCCTGAGAGACCCGGATTCTGCGATTTGTCCACGCCGGGAACAAGTGAGAGAATATCGCCGAGGCTGGTAGCTTGCATATGTTCGATTTCACCAGTATTGATAGTGCGGGTGGTAACCGGCGACTCAGGGATTAATTCTTTTTGCACTGAATAGACTTCGATACCGCCCAGCATGAAACAATAATCGCTGGAGGATTTGCCATCCTGCTTGAGCAGTTTGATATTAATCTCGTAATTTCGGTCGGCTTCGATTTTTAGATCGAATAACACATTTTTGAAATATCCCTCGCGCACAGCTTCGATATTATAAACACCTGGTTCAACATTTGTGAGCGTGAATTGACCGGTCTTATCGGAAACCGTTGTACGTGAAAAATCCGGATCGGAACGTTTTTGCAGGATTACTAACGCATCCGGAATCGGTTTCCTCTCCATCTGGCAAGTGACTTTCCCCGTTATAGTTGAGGCAATTCCCCGAATCGCTAAACCAGTCAGGATTAGAATTATTATCACCTGCTTTTTCATATTCTTTTAGCGATTCATTTGAATTCGTTTAGGGCGTCGGGCGCCATATTCCCAGAAACTGCGATGATGTAATTTTGAGTATCGAGATACTTATTGGCTACCCGCTGTATATCAGCTTTTGTAACGGCAAGAATGCGCTCTTTACTATGATCAAAGTAATCAAGCGGCTTCTTCTCCTGAATTAAATCGAAAATGACCGCACCAATTTCGTCCGGTGTACGAGTATTCATCGTTAGCATAGCAATTCGGCGGGCTTGGGCTTTTTCCAGTTCTTCATCAGTAACTCCCTCCTTTTGAACCTTCTCAATTTCAGCGAAAATGCCATGAATCATTTTACTAAGATTGGCTTGGTCTAATTCAGTACGAATGTTCCAATAACCGCCGTGATCACGAATCCAGAGATTGCTTTTGATGCTATAACTTAAGCCTTGTTTATCGCGTAATTCTTTTCCCATGCGGGAGGTTAGCGAACTTCCGCAAAGGATTGATTCGAGTAGTTTAAGAGCTTCAATATCGGGATTATCTGTTTTGATGCCACCTTCTACTGGACAAAAGGCGATATCTACTCGACATTGTTTGTATCCCGGATTGCTAAAAACATAAACGGTTTTACCCTGGATCGGCTTAACCGTCTGGAACGGCAAATGCTTATCTCCGGATTTATGTTTCCAACTGCCATAAGTGGCATTTAAGCGCGAAAGCATTTCTTTGCGATTGAAATCGCCAACTACCAATAATTTCAGATTGTCAGGTGCATAATATTTGGCGTGAAATTTCTTTAAATCAGCACTGGTCAAAATTCTATAGGTTTCCGGATCTCCGGCGTAGGGTAAAGCATACTGGTGCCCTTCAAAAACTTTTTCGAACATAGCGTAAAAGGCTTTCATACGATCGGTTTCTTTATATTCCTTCGCGGTTTTAATTAACGACGGGCGAACTTTTTCAATTTCCGATTCCGGAAAAGTAGGCTGAGTTACAATCTCGAAATTAGCCTGTAGAATTTTATCTACATCTTTTGAGAGCCCATAACCCTGAAAAATAATCTTATTCCAGCTCTGACTAATATCAATCTGGTAGGGTATGAACGAGCGCTCTTCGATCAATTCTTCATAAGTACGTTTAGCGGTGCCCCGCGAAAGCATACCTACCGTCATCTGGCGAATGCCAGGGTGTAAATTTTCCTCTTCGAGCCGCCCTGTTTCGATATATCCGATTAGCAAAATAGTTGGATATTCATGATTTTCTAAAAAATAAACCGGTACGCCGTTTTTTAGCTTAGCTGTGGTAACCAATGGTGCGATCGGATGCGGTGAAATCACTTCATCTAACTTAGGAAAATAAATCTGACGCACTTCCGGATTGACATATTTATCGGTAGTATCTTCAGATTCTTCTATCGTTTCCGGTTCGGTTATTTCCAGATCAAATTCACTTTCGTCACTTTCTGCGGCTAAGAATCCGACTTTCTTGTGGGTAGTATCTGGGTGAGAGTAACAGGCGACATAATTGCCGGTTTTCAAATATTTATTAACGACCCGTATAATGTCATCAGCGGTTACCGCCATGACAAGCTGATTCCATTGATTTATATAACGCCAATTATAAAAATTATCATAAGTTGCAAGTTGCCCACCGATTTTTTCGTTATGCTGATTGCCAGTTAGTTCGTTAAAGGTGGTATTATTTTTAATCTTCTGGAGATCATATTCCAACACCGCCGTCGTCGCCAAACTGTCAATTTCCTTCCAGATTAGATTCTCAACTTCGCTGATTTGGGCAGTTGACATCAAGCTGGTGATTAGATTAAAAGTCGAGGGGTCTTTTGTAAATGAAAGGCCGGCTACCGCCGATTCACAAACCTGCTT
>JAGNGI010000068.1:3321-7812 GCA_018002295.1 Fidelibacterota bacterium | reverse complement strand
ATACCGCCATTAGCACTAATCAGTTCGGAAATAGTACCTTTCGGAAAACGATTAGTGCCTTTAAACATCATATGCTCGACGACGTGACTTATCCCAGTCTTGCCAAACGGTTCATATTTCGATCCGACATTGTAAGTCAATTGGGAATAAATGACTGGTGCGGTGTGCATTTCATACGTGATCACTTTCAGTCCGTTATTTAGAGTAAATTCCTTGACCCGTGATTCATCGAGAGCCAGGAGACTCGAGAAAATAATTAATATTATTGCAATTGTATAGGCTAAACTACGAAACCATTTCATTCTAAATTGTTCCTTTTTTGATTTAAATGTTCACTAATATTCTAAAAAACTCAACGAATATAAAATAACTTCTAAATAAAATCAATGAAGTCTATAAAGACTCGGGGAAAATGATTTGCTATATTTCTTAGAGAAAAATTGATAGCCAGAATTCAGCAATAGATTGTTATAAGGGCAAAATAAAATCGGAAATTAGTGGATAAAGAATTGATTCAATTCTGGTATGAAACACTAAAAAATATGGAAACTATGAGTGTCCCCCTAAAATTTTAATTGTTTCCTTTGTCAGATAATTATCTTGGCAAAAAGATAATATTTATCTAAATTTCCGTCTCTTTTGAAATTAGATGTTGGCTGTTTGAAATAATAAGTGAGTCTGTTGTTTTTCCAGCATATCCGGGAGCTGAAGCGTAATCGGCTTGTCGGGGACGCTCGACTGTGTATGGAATCTTTGCCAGCAGAGATAGTGGCCGCCGCAGTATAATGTCGGTAAATTACCACACACAGATCATCATACCCTTCCCACTTGAAAAACAACCTAAACAATTCGGGGATCGTCCAATGGCAGGACCACGGCCTTTGGAGTCGTTAATCTAGGTTCGAATCCTGGTCCCCGAGCAAGTTTTTAAAATGAGCCTGAATATGAAAAATAATGGAATTATTTTTTGTGGAAGGTCCAATCCCCAGTTGGGATACCGGATCAATGAAATTCTCGGGATAAAACCCGGAGCAATTAAAATTAGTAATTTCAGTGACGGCGAGATCACCGTCAAATTGGAAGACAATATCCGCGGAAAAGATGTCTTCATTATTCAATCTACCAATCCACCGGCTGAAAATATTCTGGAACTTCTGTTGATTATTGACGCCGCCCGGCGCGCGTCTGCCCGTAGAATTACCGCCGTTCTCCCCTATTATGGTTACGCCCGGCAGGATCGCAAGGACCAGCCGCGGGTGCCGATTTCCGCCCGTTTAATTTTGGATACGATCGTCGCCGCCGGAGCCAACCGAATTATGGCTATGGATTTACATTCGACCCAGATTCAAGGCTTCGTTAATATTCCCTTTGATCACCTGTATGCCAAGCCAATTTTCGTCGAGCCCTTGCGGAAGTTGATCGGCAAACGCGATTTCTCGATCGTTACCCCCGATGTGGGCGGAATCAAAGTTGCCCGTTCTTACGCTAAAATCCTCGGTTTGCCTATAACCATTATTGATAAGCGCCGCCCGAAGCCGAATATGTCGGAAGTTATGAACGTGATCGGTGAAAAAGATATGAAACATGCGTTAATAATTGACGATATGATTGATACTGGAGGCAGTATTACTGAAGCCGCCGCTTTGTTAAAAGAGTATGGTGTGGAAACAATCACTGCCGTTGCTACGCACGGTCTTTTTTCCGGCGATTGTGTTAAACGCCTGAGCGACTCGCCTATTGATCGCGTCATCGTCACCGATTCCGTAGCGATTCCGGAAGAAAAGCATTTTGCGAAATTGCAAATTCTCTCAGCCGCGCCGATGTTGGCGGAGGCAATCAAAAGAATTCATAATGAAGAATCAATTAGTTCCCTATTTGAATTATAAATAAAGGAGTATTTAGATGGTTGACTATTACAAATTGAATGCCGAGTTACGTTCCGATTTCCAAAAAGGAGTCACCAAACGCATGCGTCGCGCAGGTCTGGTTCCGGCAGTTTACTACCATCATACCGAAAAACCGGTAGCATTATCTCTTGATTTGAAAGACCTAAAGGAAGCCCTCCGCTCCAGCGCCCGTATTTACGACCTTAATATTAATAAAAAAAGTCACAAATGCATTATACGCGATGTTCAGTTCGACCCGCTTACCGAAGAGATTATCCACGCCGACTTTATGGGCGTCAGCCTGGAAGAGATGGTGACCGTCAGCATCCCAATTAATGTCACCGGTACCGCCATTGGCGTAAAAACTTTTGGTGGAATTCTGGAGCAACATCTTTGGGAATTGGAGGTCAGATGTAAGGCATCCCAGATTCCCGATCGAGTTACGATTGACGTGACTAATTTAAACCTCGGCGATTCAATCAACGCCGGTAGCCTCAATATCGAGGGCGTAGAAATTCTAATACCCGCTACGACTTCGATTGTCTCAGTTGTTAAACCGACAGGTACCAAAGCCGAAGAAGAAGTCGCTAAAGAAGAAGTCACCGAAGAAGTCGGCGCCGAAGAAACGGCTGGCACTCAGGAAGCGAAAGAAACTAAAGAGACCAAAGGTAAAACTGAGAAGTAATGAACAGCTCAATGAACGGCTACAAATGATTAGGACAATCATCGGTTTGGGAAATCCCGGAAAAAAATATCAGCACAATCGGCATAATTTTGGTCAAATGTGTCTAAACCACATTGCCAAACGGCTTAAGCTGGCATTTAAACCAGGAGGCGGCGACCGTGCCTTTACTTACACTACGACTGTAATTGCTGATCGGACAGTCTATCTTTGCCAGAACACCACTTTTATGAATAATAGCGGACTAGCTGTTCGTCAGATTCTAAACCAATTCGACCTGCAGACGGATGAAATACTGGTAGTGTACGACGATATTGACTTGCCACTCGGTAAAATCCGTTTGCGCGAGAAGGGCTCCGCCGGAGGGCATCGCGGTATACGCTCTATAATCGAGACGCTCGCCACCAACCAGTTTGCCCGCTTGCGGCTGGGAATTGGTCCGCAAGATGAAGGCGTTCCATCGGAAGATTTTGTTCTGACGGATTTTCGTCCAGCGGAAAAAGAACTGGTTGAAGCCGTACTGGAAGAAAGCTATGAGTGTATCCTGACCATTCTAAACAATGGCATTCGACCGGCGATGGAATATTTCAATCGCCGCGCTCTACACCTTGCTCCCAAAGAAAATGAAATTCAGGTAAATTCAATTAAAAAACCAATCATATTAACATAAGGAGTTCGGACTTGAGGTACTATGAAAATTTATTTATCGTAAATCCCAATATCGAACAGGAAAAATTCACGCAATTGATTCAGACTGTCAAAGCCGAAATCGAGCGTTTAGATGGTAACATTTTAAATCTGGAAGACTGGGGCAAACGCCGTCTGGCTTATCCAATCCAGAAACATCGTTACGGCTCGTATGTGCTGGCTCAATTTGAAACCGAAAACATAGAACTGGTCAAGGAGCTGGAAAGCTGGCTACGTTTGAATCAGGGCATTTTGGCTTTTATGACAGTCGCGCTGGATGAAAAACCGCGTCCTAAGACTTCTCAGCCAACCGACCAGCCCGTGGACGAAACTATTGGATGAACGAAGATTGGATGATTTAAAAAAGAAAGGAAAAAAATATGGTATTATTGAGCAAACGCAAAATTTGCAAATTTTGTGAGAATCCCGAGGAAAAGATCGACTATAAGAATTACAAGGTATTGAGAAGGTTCATAACCGAACAGGGGAAAATTATTCCCAGCCGGATCACCGGCACCTGTGCCCGCCATCAGCGCGAATTGACGAAAGCGATTAAACGAGCGCGCAATATCGCTTTACTGCCTTATACCTACGACGTAACCCAAAATTATAAATAGTATCAGCAACAGGAGGTATCCGTGCGCGTTATTTTAATCAAAGATCATGAAAACTTGGGCAAGATTGGGGATACCGTTGAAGTAAAAGACGGCTACGCCCGCAATTACCTCATTCCGCAAGGCATCGCGTTGGTTGCCAATAGCGCCGGAATGAAACAAATGCAGGAACAAATCCGCCTAAAGGAACTGCGCCATAATAAGGCTCTTAAGAAAGCCCACGAGCTGGCGGAAAAACTCAACACCCTGTCGCTAACGATCCCCGTTCAGGTTGGAGAAGAAGATCGCGTCTTCGGCGCCGTGACTTCCCAGCTGATTGCCGAGCAGTTGCAGGAAAAGGGCTATGAAATTGACAAGAGAAATATACAACTCGAAGAGCCGATCAAAGCCCTCGGCATTTTCGATATTCCCATAAAAATCTTCCAGGATGTGACCGCCAAGGTCAAACTCTGGGTAATCAAAGCCTGATATATTTTTCAAATATTTATTAATCCAAAGACCGAATCGTTCCGGTTTAATCTTGTCTTTTTTATTTCTTTTGGATAATCTTTATAGCGAAAATTATGTCTGCCAAAGTTCAATATGTAGATGTCATCTTTCCGGCGACTCTCGAGAAGAGTTT
>JAGNGI010000068.1:0-3221 GCA_018002295.1 Fidelibacterota bacterium | reverse complement strand
GAGCCACTGAAAGGCAGAGATTTGCGGCGTTTTTCACCGGTAGCCCTCAATGCTTTAGCCCGCAAAGAACTAATTGCGATTGATACAACCGACCGAACCCTTTCTGATTTATGGAGTGAATTCGGTGAACGGCGCAAGACGATTACTCTTACTGAAGATCAGTATCAAGTTTTTCAGGCAATTTCCGATTCGATCAAAAGCGCTAAATATAACGCCTTTTTGCTGGAAGGCGTAACCGGTAGCGGCAAGACCGAAATCTACCTGGAGGCAATTCGAGAAACCTTAGCTCAAGGGCGCACGGCGCTCGTTTTGGTGCCAGAAATAACTTTGACAACGCACCTTGCCGCCCGTTTTCGTGGGGAATTTCAGGATCAGATTGCCATCTGGCATAGCCGACTGACCCAAGCCCAGCGCAGTGCTATCTGGGGTGCGGTTTTGCGCGGTGAATTTCCGGTTGTCATTGGCGCGCGCAGTGCCATTTTTATGCCTCTGCCCAATCTCGGATTGATTATCGTCGATGAAGAGCAGGATAATTCGTTTAAGCAAAAAAGTCCCGAACCGCGCTATCATGCCCGCGATGCGGCTTTACTGCGTGGCGTCGAAAGCCAGGCGACCGTCGTGCTAGGTTCAGCTACTCCCAGCCTCGAAAGTCAGTACAATGCCATTACCGGTAAATTGAACAAACTGACTTTGCCTCGCCGTTATTCCAAGGCTCCGACTGCTGTAATCCAGGTAGTTGATATGAAAGCGGAAATTCAAGAAACCGGTGATGTTCAGAATCCATTTTCACGTTTGTTGACTGCCAAGATTAAAGACCGACTGGAAAATGGTCAGCAGGTGCTTCTCCTCCAGAATCGGCGGGGTTACTCGCCGGTCTTGTTATGTCCGGACTGCGGCTGGGTTCCGGAATGTCGCAATTGCGATATCGCTATGACCTATCATAAAAAATCCGCGACGTTAATTTGCCACTACTGTAATTTACATGAAACACCACCGGCGGTTTGTCCGCGCTGTAGAAGTAGTAATTTTCTCTACCCGGGAGTAGGGACTCAAAAGGTTGAATATTATTTAAAGACGGCATTTCCTGATTGCCGTTATGAAAGGTTGGATTTGGATGCTAGTCGAATTAGGGAGCGAGCGCCCCGCATTCTAAAGCAATTCGAGGAAGGCCAAATTCAGCTTTTAATCGGAACTCAGATGATTGCTAAAGGGCTGGATTTTCCCAATGTGACTCTGGTAGGAGTCATTAATGCCGATCTTGGTCTTTACCTACCAGATTTCCGGGCGCGCGAAAGAGTTTTTCAATTGCTTTATCAAGTTTCGGGGCGCGCCGGGCGGGGTGATATTCAGGGTGAAATAATAATCCAGACCTACAATCCACAGGATTTTACGATTCGGTGTGCGCTTCAGCAGAATTTAGCCGGTTTTTCCAATTTTGAACTTAATGAACGCAATCCGCTTAATTATCCGCCTTTCAGCCGAATGGCGCTCATCCAGATTTCCGATTTGAACAATCAACGCGCCGCCACGACAGCGGCCGCAGTTGCCGATTTCCTGAATGCCCATCGTGGTAAAATTGAATTACTAGGACCGGCGGTGGCGCCTTTAGCTCGTTTGTTAAATCGTTACCGCTATCAAATAATCTTGAAATCACGCCGCGAAAAAGACCCTAATGGGAGAATCCTGCGCCAGCTATTGAGCAATTTTTTGAATTCCCGGGAGTATCGAGACCTGAGTCGTCAAGCACGGATCATAATTGATATAGATCCACTCGATCTACTATAATGTCGCACCGCATTTTTATCGTATTGATAATTACTTGCCAAATTCTTATGGCTACGCCTCCGATAAAAGTTGTCTATCCGGACGGTTATGAAAAACTGGCTGAATTTACCCACACTGCGATTTTGAATGCTTTGCCGAATGTGCCTGCCATCTGGCAGACGACGACTGATACGATTCGCATCCAGATCGTGGCGCGCTCAGCCGATTTCGAGGGAGCTGTCGGTAGCGATTTACCCCAGTGGGTTGGGGCAGTCACTCTCTTCCCACAGGACTTGATGGTAGTCCGATCGCCCGACCTGAGTCGTAGTACTTTGCGGGAATATCGCAAGACTGTCGTCCACGAACTTATTCATTTATTGCAGGGACAATTTGTGCCGTTGAATCTGACGCCGGTCTGGTTCAACGAAGGTTTGGCGCTTTATTATGCCGGCGAATTCGATTTGCGCGAGCGAATTGTCATTTCGAAGGCATTAGTCCGCAATCAATTGATTCCGCCGGTCAAATTAGAACAAATTTTGAAATTCAGTCAACCGCAGGCTGATTTAGCTTATGCCGAAAGCGCTTCGCTAATTGAATTTATGGAAAATGTTTATGGCAATGGAACAGCCGCGGCAATTTTGGCAAGAATGCGCAACGGTGAAAATTTCGAACAAGCTGTCCTAAAAGTAACCAATTGCGAATATGACGATTTGATGAACCAGTGGCAAACTTATGTTGAAAAAAAGTACAATTGGATATTTTTTCTGGACATTCAGAATATTTTGTGGTTAATTATACCGTTGATAGCGTTTTTGGCTTATTGGAGTATTCGGCGGCGGAACAAAGTGACTCTCGAGCAGTGGAATGATGAAGAAATCAATGAAAATAGCGATGAACAGGAAATTTAGGTTAATATTACTCGGAATGGCATTAGTGAGCGCCGCGTCGGCGCAAGCCCTTTATCAGGGACTTTATCAGCCGATTGATGCCCGCGGCTGGGGTATGGGTTCAGCGATGGTTGCCCAGACGCGCAATTCGTCCGGCGTGGCATACAATCCGGCGATTCTGGCGGTTGTTCCGAACAAATGGCAGGTGAATTATACCCGCTACGTATTGGACATTCAATCAACTAACGCTCTATTTGTCTGGCAGGCGCCAGGAAAAGGTAAATTAGCGGCATTGGGCGGCTATCTGGACTACGGCAGTTTTAGCGAGAGTGATGATGACGGAAATGAACTCGGCGAATTTCACGTTAGCGATTTAAATCTGCGACTAGCTTATGGAGTCCCAATCACCCGCAAACTCAGCGCCGGGCTGACGACAATCTTCGTGAATTCCGACTTAGCGAATTACAATTCAAAGGCGTTATTAGGTTCAGCGGGTTTATTGTACTATGATCCGGTCTCGACGTTTTCAGCTGGACTGGCTTATACGAATTTTGGGAAAATGCTTTCAGG
>JAGNGI010000067.1 GCA_018002295.1 Fidelibacterota bacterium | reverse complement strand
TTGCCCGACCCAGATAGACCGGTAATGACCACGAATTTGTCACGTGGGATTTTTACATCAATATTTTTCAGATTGTGTTCGCGGGCGCCCTTGATGACGATATGCTCTGTACTCATCAGACTTTCCATTTAAATTATCCGATTAAATTATCACCTTATTACCATAATGAAAAATATTTTTCACGAATTTTCTACAAATTTATTTTCCGTTTTAGTAATAAAGTTTCACACTTTTTCTTTCCTCAATCACTATTGACTGATTATATTTCTATGTTAGTTTAAATCAATGTAGGAGAAGTTAAATGACCCAGACTGGCCTCGATCAGGAAACTCGGACGATGATCTTGGACACTATTAATTCACTGAAAAATGAATTGTTGACTCGCGAAAAGATCCTCGAACTCGATGATAAAAGCGAATTCCCGCTGGAAATCGTCAAGGAATTGCTGAGTGAACGCATCGGTTTGCAGATGGTCTTCATTCCTGAAGAATTCGGCGGGCTGGGCGGCGGCGCACTCGATACTTATTACGTTTCGGTGGAACTGGCAAAAATTTGCCTTGGCGTTGCCACGGCTTTTCTGGCAATTCATCTTGGTGCCGAACCGATTCTTTTGTTTGGAACCGAAGAGCAGAAGCAGAAGTGGCTCGCTAAAATTGTCAACGAAGCCGCAATTGTAGCTTATGCCGTAACTGAGGCTGATGCCGGTAGCAATCTCGACGCAATCAAGACCAAAGCCGAACCGATGACCGACGAATCTGGGAATATCGTATCTTATCGTCTAAACGGTAGTAAACAATTCATCTCCAACGGTGGGTATGCCGATTTTTTAACTTTACTGGCAAAGGCTCCGGAAGGCGCGACTTTTTTCATAGTTGATGGCAAATCCGCGGGATTGAAACGCGGCAAACCGGAACATAAACATGGCATCCGGGCGGCAAATACTTCGCCCCTCACTCTGGAAAATGTAATAGTGCCGACTGAAAATATCGTCGGTGGAATACCCGGCGTTGGATTGAAACAGGCTAATGATGTCTTTTCCTATACGCGGCTGATGGTGGCGGCATTCGGACTCGGAGCTGGGCTTTCGGCTATGGAAAAAGCCATCCAGTTCGCCAAAACGCGAATTCAGTTTGGGACGCCATTGATTGAAAAGCAAGGCTATACGCATAAATTGCTGGTACCTAATGTCGTCCGTTTGACCGCGGCGCAGGCATATATCGAGGAAATTGCCAAGCGGGTGGATTCGGGCGATACTGATATTCTGGTCGAAGGTTCGATTGCTAAATATTTTGCGACGGAAGCCGGAAATATAGCCGCGGAAGCCGCTATTCAAGCTCTGGGTGGCTATGGTTATATGCACGATTATGAAGTTGAGAAAATCAAACGCGACGTGCGCATCACTATGATTTATGAAGGTACCAGTGAAATCCAGCAAAATATTATCTACTTGTATCGCTGGCGAACAACCGTTAAATCCAAAGGCGAATTTTATCAAAAAATGGCTCAAGAGATGCGAACTATTGCGGAACAATCGAACCTGGAATCTGCCAAAATTGTGGCTCAAGCGCTGGAGCTTCTGAATGACCTGATCATGTTCGCCCATAATCAGAAATTAACTCGCCAGCAACACATTCAATTCTTGCTTTCGGATGTTATCACCTGGTCGGAAGTTGCCGCGGCTTTGGTACGCAAAACCGCCGAACATTTACGTGATTCGGCGCCGGATGCTAATCAACTCCGTTCCGTTCTGCGAATTTTTGTAGCGGAAATGGCAAGACTTATCTCTAACAAAGGTATGGAAATTATCCTGGGTAGCGAAACTGTAAGCGATGAAACGAAGAAAGAATGGATAGAAAAAGTAAAAAATCTGAATGTGGTTCGCGCCGAGTATAATATCATAACCGAAATGGATAAAATCTTATTTTAAACAATCAATTAAAACAACCCTTCGAGCCTTCGAGCCTTGGTGGTTAAAAAATCAGAGGTAAAAATGCGACCGGTAGCAATTATTATTCGTGATGGTTGGGGTTACAATGAAAACCCGAGAGGCAATGCCGTCTTGGCGGCTAAAACGCCCAATATTGATTCCTATAAAAAAAATTATCCCTGGACATTGCTAAAATGTTCGGGCGAAGCAGTCGGATTGCCCGAGGGTTATCAAGGGAGTAGCGAAGTCGGTCACCTGAATATGGGGGCTGGGCGGATTGTAATTCAGGAACTTAAACGCATTGACGACGGACTTTCCGATGGGTCGTTATTTGAATCGCCCAAATGGAAAAATCTGGTAGCCAACTGGAAAGCCAACAATTCGGCCTTTCATCTTTTTGGGCTTCTTCAGGATGAAGGCGTTCACGCTCACCAGGAACATCTTTTCAAGATTATGCGTCGGGCGCGGCAGGAATTTCCTGAGGGCGAAATTATCGTGCACCCTTTTCTTGATGGTCGTGATACACCGCCGCGCAGTTCGCTGGAATATATTGCCAAGCTTAATCGCGTTTTAGCAGAAGTCGGGCATGCGAAAATTGGTACGATTATGGGACGTTACTACGGTATGGACCGTTCCAAAAATTGGAATTTAACCGACACTGCCTATCACTGCATCGTTCTTGCGGAAGGGCGACCGGCCCCGAGTGCCGAAGCCGCTATCAGAGAATCCTATGCCAATGACAAGACACCCGATAATGTCGAAATGTTCGATGAATATATTCCACCGTATGTTATCGGCGGTTATACCGGAATGCGAGACGGTGATGTTATACTGCACACTAATTACCGGCAAGATCGCGCCATTCAGCTTACGCGAGCATTCGTTGATCCGGACTATCCCGGTAAATTAAAAGCCAAGCCAAAAGTCACTTATGTCGGTTTTACTCAATATTATGATGAATTTACCGAGTACCTGCTCGGGTCAATGAGTTCCGGTGGCGGAATGAAAAATCTCTTAGGAGAGGTGATTTCCAACGCCGGTTTACGTCAATTACGTATTGCCGAAACCCAGAAATTTCGGCACGTCACCAGCTTTTTCAACGGGAAGTCCACGACACCCTATCCGCTGGAAGACCAGGTGGAAATCAAAGGTCGCTTCGATCCGGCAACTTTTGCCAGCCACCCTGAAATGGAAGCTTACAACGTAACCGACGAATTACTGCGACGCTTGGAAAATAATCCCTATACTTTGATTGTCGTTAATTATGCCAATGGTGATATGGTCGGACATACTGGAGTTTTCGAGGCAGCTAAAAAAGCCATTGAGATTGTTGATGATAATGTCGGTAAAATTGTCCGACGTCTCTTAGAGCTGGACGCGCATATTCTAATTACCGCTGATCACGGTAACTCCGAACAGATGATAGACTACGAAACCGGTATGGTTAAGACCAGCCATACTCTCTTTCCGGTTGAATTGATTTACGTTGCCCGCGATTTAGCCGGAAAATCACTCAAGTCTGGCGGTAAATTGGCGGACATTGCGCCTACTGCTCTGAAATTACTCGGTCTGGAAATTCCGAAAGATATGACGGCTGATTGTTTGATTAGCTAACTACAAAGTTCAAGATTGCTGGTGCTAAAGGATAGCGAACGAAATATTGGCAGTTAGAATTGTTAATCTGAGATAATGTGAAATTTTCTGAAACCTTCAAATCTGTCGTTACCCGATCAACCCTAAAAGTATTTTTGGTTTTTCTAATCTTAATTTTTTCAGCGGCGATTTTCGTATTTTTCTTCGAAAAACAAAATAACCCTGATGAATATCACAATCTCTGGGACGCGGTTTGGTGGGTTTTTGTAACAATTTTCACGGTTGGTTATGGCGACATTAAGCCAATTACTCCAGGAGGAAGGCTTGTCGCAATTTTCATAATGCTAGTAGGCGTTTCGATGGTTTCGACCATCACCGCGACGATCTCTTCAATTTTTGTAACACGAAAAATTAGGGAGGCACAAGGTTTGGAAGCTATTAATTATGAGAATCATCTCATTATTTGCGGCTGGAATAATCGCGCCGAATCATTAATCAATACTATTTTACAATTGTCCGGCAAAAAGGATATGAAATTAGTATTAATCAATGAACTGGCCGAAAATGAAATTAACACGATCCTCGAGAAATATTCCCAATTTAAAATCAAATTTGTCTATGGAGATTACTCCCATCCGGCACCCCTCGAACGGGCGAACATCAAGCGCGCCAGGACAGTTTTGCTTCTACCCAATCTCCATCGCTATTCGCCAGCCGATGCCGATGAAAAAACTATTCTGGCAACCTTGAATATAAAGTCGTCGTTTCCGAAGGTCAGAGTCATTGCTTTCATTATGAATCCCGAAAATGAAGCGCATGTCAAACGGGCTAAAGCCGACGAGATCGTAGTTAGTGATAAATACGCTGATTATTTTCTGGCGATTAATATTTTACAACCGGAATTACCGAAGGTTTACGACCAGATTTTAAATCCGCGCATGCAGAATAAAATTGTGGTCGAAGCTATTCCAGCCAGTTTTATGAATAAACCTTATCGGGAATTATTCGATTACTACCATACTCAATATAAGACTCTCTTGCTTGGCTTAATTTCTGAAGTCGAGTCAATCGGATTTTCCGATTTCCTTTCGGCGGATACTTCTCAACTCGACGCTTTCATTGAGCGTAAATTACGTGAATCCGGCAAGAGTTTCGGCGAAGAAAATAAGGTCTTTGTCAAACTAAATCCAGGAGACGATTATCTAATCCAAAAAAATGAAAAGGCGATTGTTCTCCGATGAATACCAAGACTAAAGCCCAATATGTAAATATTTCCATTTTATCAAAATATGAGATTTTCAATAGTCTTTCCGAAAAAAACATTGAGCATTTTTGCGAGGTAATTGAGGTTCTCGAATACGAATCCGGCGATACGATCATCAAGGAAGGCGAGGTCGGCGATTCACTTCTTCTACTTCTGGATGGTACTGTCGAGATTTCGCAAGCTTTGACTTTGAAAACCGATATGTCCGGGATAGATACTCGTGAAAAAAGCTTGATAAAATTGTCCAGCACCGCCCGTCCATTTTTCGGGGAAATGAGCCTCTTTAGCGATGACGACAAACGCACAGCCACTGTCAAAGCCAGCACTAAATGCCTGGTCGGTCGTATTAGCAGGGTAGATTTCTTCCAGATATGCAACTCAAATCCGACTATCGGCAATATTGTAATGCAAAATATTGCCCGCGTCTTGACCGAGCGCTTGAAGCAAGCCAATCAGAACGTTCTGAAACTGACCACGGCGCTTAGTCTGCTAATCGAATAGTGAATGTATTTTTTCTCTTGACAAAATTTTTAAAATTGGCAAAGTATCCACTATTTGCTCGGTTGGGGTTCCGATGAAACTTTTATAGAAAATCTATCTCGATATCAGGCTATATAAACCAAACAAAAAGGGCGTCAGAATTCGGACGCCCTTTTTATCAAAACCAACGAAAAGACTTTGCTACTCTGTCTTTTCGTCTGAAGAAGGAGTTTCAGATTCCGGAGCTTTTGTTTCCTCACTCGCAGGCTCCTCGGATTTTTCTTCCTCTTTTAACTCGTCTTCATCTTTCCGTTCTATGAGATCCTCGTCATCTTTTTTCTTACGGAGTATAATGTAAATAAGGGCTTGCCCAACACTGAGGTTAGAAAGGGCATAAGCAACTACCGTTCCGGCAATTATAAACAAGGCGATCGTTATCAAAACCACGGTTATAATTTCGGTTGTTCCAAGATAAAGCGGTTTTACTATACCTAGCGAAGCTGGAGTATAAACATTAAAAAATTGGCTAATCCAGGGAGTTAATGGAGAATTGATGCCGAACAGGTAAGAGGAAGCCTGTTCGATTATGCGGGACATTTTACCATCCATTAGCCAGCTAGCGCTAAATACGAAGTTAAAAAATCGATAGCCAAGGATTAAAGCCCAGCCGTAAATAAAAGTAGCCACTACCGTTAGTCCTCCGACAATCCCTTCGTATAAAACCAATCGCCAGGGCTGTGCCCAAAGTGTGGAGTAACTTTGAAAAACGGTCTCCATAGTGTCTTCTTCAGCTGTACCGACGATCGCTGGAGCCAGAACCAGCGATACAACAAAGACCACCGCAGTGTATACGACAAAAGTCGCTACGACAAAATAGAGCAGATACGGTATCCCCAGAAAAATAATATCAAGGACAGGCCATTTAGCAAGCCAAGCGGCTATTATCGCTAGAATTACGAAAAAAGCAATTATCATTAAAATAGAAACCGGACCCATTACAGCGGCGACACCGTGTTTTTTGACATACTTGAAACTGTCGCCTGATGAGAAAAACTCATCACCTTTTAATTGTTTGTAAGTAATTCGTGCTACAGCTACAGATGCCAGTAAGAAAATTATTATCCAGGCGACCACCCCCACTCCGTAAATTAACCAACTATACCAGGGTAATTGACAGGTGGTACAGCATAGAATTGGGAAAAAGTGATACATCCTCCAGATTTCTGCCAGGCTTTGGCCATTGACTAGCAAAGCTACATATGCAAGTATGGTGTAGATTACCCAGCCTGTCGCCAATCCTAGCATATGGACCCAGATTTTCTTGCCGCTCAACGCCAGACGAGGAGTCAAGAAAATATCCCTTACGTCAAATTTCAATTTTTTCATTTATAACCTCCTACAATTGTTTATTGATCTTCACGAACATAATCTATCCAGAGATTCTCTTTGGGAAAACGCGCTTTTAGCTGGTTCAAAACTTTTTTGGCTTCAGCGTAAGAATCAAAGGTTCCGGTGCGGATGCGATACCAAGTTTCGTTAGATTCCTTAAAATACGCCTTTTGTATATAAGTATCCAGATTATACGCTCTTAATTTTCTTAATTCAGCCTCAGCCTTATCATAGTTTTTGTAAGCGCCCAGCTGGATTGTATATTTCCCAGGAATTTTCTGAATGTTTTTTCCGGTTTTGATCGGTTGGGATTGGGGCATAGCTGAATAGGTCGTTTCGTTTTCCCCGCCCGGATAGGATTGAGCGTATTGAGGGGGAGGTGCTGACAAATCTCGCGGTGGCATCTGACCAGCAACGGTGTCTGTACTAGGGGATTGAGCAGTATCGAGCAATACGCTACACTTTATAATTTGTTTGAATTTTTCTTGGCCGTTGCTGTCCTGACTGAGAAACTGCAATTCATAATCGCCGGGAACATCCGGGATAAAAGAAACTGAAAAACTGCGACTATCCGGGATAAACGAGAGAACATCCATAATACTCTCAGCTGGTTTGGCAATAAAACCCCATTTAAAAGTGCATCCAGTAGTGTCTTCCGACTTTTTGATCTCCGGAACTAAATTGATGGGATTGCCGACAACACCTGTTACGACCACCGGTTTTTTGCTACAATTGCTCAGAAGCATCAGTAGAATCGTTAAGGTCAAAGATAGTTTTTTCATAAATCTAGCCCTCCGCATGTTAATCATTTGATAATTTCCATCGTAGAAAAGAAAAATGCAATTTCTTTCTTTGCATTTTCATCAGAATCTGAGCCGTGGACAACGTTATATCGTACATTTTCGGCATATTTTCGACGTAAGGTTCCTTCAGCGGCTTTCTTTGGATCAGTTGCTCCAATAACTTTGCGAAAATGTTCCACAGCATTTTCGCGCTCGAGAACCATTAAAACAGATGGCCCGGAGGTCATAAAATTCATTAAACCTTCGAAATAGTCCTTCCCGCGGTGAATACTATAGAATTCAGCCGCTTCTTGCGGTTGAAGATGAATCATCCGCAGGCAAACAATCCTAAAGCCTTCTTTTTCGATGAAACTAATCACCTCGCCGATCAATTTACGTTTAACACAATCCGGTTTAAGAATAGCAAGTGTCATTGACATATTTTTCCTTTCTATGCGATGATGGTTGTACCGCTATCACCATGCAGGCTTTCAATTGCTTTTTCGAGGGAGGTGATGATTACTCTTTCACCGCCAGATTGGATAAAGGCGATAGCGGCGCTGATTTTAGGTCCCATCGAGCCTAATGGAAATTGGCCCTCTGCCAGCAAGCATTGCAATTCGGGGATATGGATCAAATCAATTGATTCTTCATTGGGTTTGCCAAAATTAATTTTGACACTATCAATATCGGTCAGAATATACAGCTCCTGAGCCGCGATATCGTGAGCCAAGACAGCCGCCGCCAGGTCTTTATCTATAACGGCATCAAAACCTTCGTATAGTCCATTTTCCATTATATAAACCGGAATGCCACCTCCTCCTGCCGCAATCACAATGGTGCCTAAATCAACCAAATGTTTAATAGCACGGCTGTTAATAATTTTGCGGGGGATCGGCGAAGGCACTACTCGGCGCCATCCGCGTTGACCGTCCTCTTTAATTTGCCAGCCGAAGCGTGCCGCCAGTTCTTTGATTTCATTATAGGAATACCAACTTCCGACGAACTTAGTTGGGTTGTCGATTGAAGGATCATCTGCCGCTACGATCACCTGGGTAATAATTGAAACCACCTCCCGGGGTATCTGCGCCTTGATAAGGGCATTCTGGAGGGATTGTTCGATCATATAGCCCATACCGCCTTCGGTATCCGCTACGCAAATTCCCAGCGGTAAGAATGGGGCTTTGTCAATCGTTAGTTCGACCCGCAGAAGGGCATTGCCGACCTGTGGCCCATTGCCGTGAGTCAATGCCAGATGATAATTCTGGCGAATTAGATTCATCACCGATTGCAGACTTTTGCGCGTGTTTTTAAACTGGTTAGCAATTGTGTCTTTCTCATTATTAGGTGAGATGGCATTGCCGCCTAATGCTACAACCGCGGTCCGATTCATATCTGTTTTGCTTGAATATTAAGTTTAATTCTTTGACAGAAATCGGATAATACTTCGTTTAAATTGGGAGTACCGATTTCCTGTAATTCGTAGTAAACCCGAGCAGAAGGCTGTTTGATTTTAAGAATGCGAGTCAGATCAATCGGCGTTCCGATTACGACTGAATCGCAATCGGTCCGCGCAATCGTATCTTCCAGATCGCGAATTTGGTCTTCACTATAACCCATAGCCGGTAAAAGAGGACCAATTTTCGGATACTTTTGGAATGTCTCAGCCAGTTTTCCAACAACGAACGGACGGGGATCAACACATTCCCGGGCGCCGTATTGACGAGCCGCTATTATGCCAGCGCCGATTTGCATTTCCCCATGGGTTAACGTCGGACCGTCTTCGATTACTAACACTCGTTTATCGCGGATAATTTCCGGATGGTCAACTCTAACGGGCGAAGCCGCATAAATAACCGTTGCCTGAGGATTAACTAGAGCTATATTTTGACTCACAGTTTGAATCCCTTCCGGATTAGCGGTATCTATTTTATTGATGATGATAACGTCAGCGATGCGTAAGTTGACTTCACCGGGATAATAACTAAGTTCATTACCGGGTCGGTGGGGATCAACGACCGTGATTGCCAGGTCGGGTTTAAAAAAAGGAAAATCGTTATTGCCGCCGTCCCAGATGATCAGGTCGCATCCGTTGGGATCGTTTTCCGCCGCTCGCAAAATCGCCTCGTAATCAACTCCGGCATAGACGACATTACCCCGCACGATATGCGGTTCATATTCTTCCATTTCTTCGATGGTGCAACGGTACTTTTTTAAGTCGTCTAAAGTGGCAAAGCGCTGGACTTTTTGGGCAACCAGATCACCGTAGGGCATAGGATGACGCACGGCTACCACCTTCAAACCCTGCGCCATTAAAATTTCAATCACCTTGCGTGCTGTCTGACTTTTCCCGCAACCGGTGCGAGTAGCACAGACTGAAATCACCGGTTTGGTGCTTTTTAGCATGGTTGCTTTTGGTCCGAGTAAGGTGAAATTCGCTCCCGCCGCATTGACGAGCGCTGAAAGCGCCATAACTTTCTGATAGGGCACATCACTATACGAAAAGATGCATTCGTCAACGTCGAATTTTTCAATTAGGTAGGTCAGTTCTTCCTCAGCGAAAATTGGAATGCCCTTTGGATAAAGTTTTCCAGCCAATTCGGACGGATATTTACGGTTGTCAATATTTGGGATTTGAGCCGCCGTGAAGGCGACGACATTAAATTGTTCATTGTCACGATAGTAAACATTGAAATTATGAAAATCACGACCAGCCGCGCCGATAATAACAATATTCCTGCGATTCATTATTTAATTCCTTTCATTGATTAATTGGTTTTAAAAAATTTACTGGAAATGAAGGCGCAGGAAATTTATTTATAGCCAAAATGATAGGTCCAGAGTATCATAGCATTTTTATAACTATCTGTTCTTTCGACCGAGCCGGCGGCAGATACATCGTGAGTTATAGGGAGCAAAATGATTTTCACTTAATAAAGTTAGGTAAATTTATGTCGAATTTCAAGGGGCGGCGACTTGCTTCGTCAAGTTAAAGGCCTGCCAGATTAAAATTGCTTAAAAAATAATTCTCAGAATTTCCAATAAAATGGGAATTTGGAATTATTTCTAATATTTTTTAATGGATTTATGAGTAAATGCTGCGACTGCTTCCTTATTATAAAGAAAGGTAGTAAATCACATTCTTTTATTGATTTTTAATTGATGTTTAATTCTTGTTTAAGGCGATTGATCTGATCGCGTAGCTTAGCGGCTAATTCGTAATTTTCTTCTTCGATGGCGCTTTGGAGATTATTCTGCAATTCGAAGAGATGATCCAGATTCTGTATTTCTGGAAGGGAATCGTCTTTTTCAGGAGAATCTTTACGTTTGGAGTTCAGATATTGTCCAGCTTCCTGCATTACTTCCTCACTTACTTGAATAGGTGCTTTCATGCGAATTGCCAAGGCAATAGCGTCGCTCGGTCGAGCGTCTATATATAAATTTTTCTTGCTATTAGCCAGGCTGATTTCAATCTTGGCGTAAAAAGTTCCATCTATCAAATCACTGACAGTCACTGATAATATTTT
>JAGNGI010000120.1 GCA_018002295.1 Fidelibacterota bacterium | reverse complement strand
GGATACAAATAACCACCGGCAAGCCAATCAACCTCACTGCCAAATTCAGTTACAAAGTTACTAATAATTTCAATGGTACGCCGACAAACTTTGGCTTTGGCGGAATCAGAGTGAGTAGCCCGAATGCCTCCAATGGCGGCGCGATTCTGACCGCGCCCAACTGAAGCCAATTGTTCCAGCACAATTACACGCAGACCGCTCCGCGTTAGATAATAACTAAGTGGTGTACCAATACTGCCTGCTCCGATTATAACGACATCATAGGTTTCCATTTAAGATTCGCTTTCTTCGTTGACGATGGCAGACATTGGAATTTCAACGCTGAGTGGGCGCTTGGTGCCGGGCGTAACGGTGTGGAAATCAACCCCAGCTTCTTCGAAAATACGTGATAGAAGCACGGAGCAATTTTTGCCACCGCAGGCGCCCATACCGACTCTGATTAATTTCAATTGATTAACGTCGTAAACATTATGCTCGCGGATAAAGTCGCGGATTTCTTTGACGGTGACCAGTTCACAATGGCAAACAATTCCGTCGTCCGGTAAATATTTAAATTGCGCCTCAGGCAACGCAGTTGTCTCAGATTCTGGTTGCACTCTGATTCCGGCTACCAGCGGCGCATTTTGTAAGGTGGTTTTAATGTGGATCAGGTAAGTTTTATGTTTTTTAAAATAGCGTATTTTCAGAATCTCACCGCTTTCTAGAAATTCTCCCGAAACTCCGGTCAATTCCAGCCGATCGCCTACTTTGAAGGTCGCTAAATATTCGTGCGGTAAAACCACTTCGCCAAATTGTTCGTCAATTTTACGAGCCAAGGTAATAGCCAATCCAGGACAGATTAAAACGCATTGCATACAGCCGGTACAGCCGCCTTGATAAAAGGGTAAATCCATTAAATCGTGACGATCACCGCGAAGTTGAATGGCATTCACCGGGCAAACCGAAGTACAAGGATTGCACGGAATTTCTTCGGTACAGCGAATAATCGGTTGAAAATTTTCGTCCAGTACGACCGGAGTCGGCGGGAAAATTCGTCCTGGCTTGCTTTTCAAAATCTCAGCCTTTTGAATAAAAGACGAATCTATTGCGATATTTTTGCCAAGCTGATTTGCCAGACGCCGTGCCGCAATTCGCCCGCTAAACATCGCCGATGAAGCCTCGGCGATTTCATCGGCATCACCGGCTTTAACAACCGGAAAACCAAATTGGTTAGCCATCTCGAAAAATTCATCAAGTGGAGTTAAACCAACCGCGATTAGTAAAGTATCAACTGCAAAAGTTCGAGCAGTTTCCAATAAAGGTTGAAAATGATCGTCAACCGCGGCAATGATAACTCTCTCGACTTTGCCGTTGCCTTCGGCGGCGATTACGGTGTGTTTTAAGTAGATTGGCACGCCCATCCGCTCGATTTTGTCGGCGTGAACCTTGTAGCCGGAAACTTTATCAAGAATGTCACAAATGCCGACAACTGTGATCCCAGCTTGTAAAGCATGATAAGCCGCAATCAAACCGACATTGCCGCTACCAACAATGAAAATGCGACGACCAGCTTTAACCAGATCACGATTGACCAGGGTCTGAAAAGCACCAGCACCGAAAACTCCTGGAAGGTGATTGCCATTGAAAATCAATGACTTTTCGTGAGCACCGGGAGAAACTATCAAACCGCTAAAGGCAACAATCGCATAGTTTTGGTTTTTGATGAAAAGCCCGGCTTTTTTATCCTTGTAAATTGCGGCTACAGTAGTATCAGTAATAATTTTAATATTGGCGTGATTGCTTAATTCTTTCTCCAGTAAAGCGGCAATTTCAATGCCCCGCCTACCAGCATAACAGTCTTCAATCGAGCCGAAAAATTTATGCGTCTGAAGTAGAAGTTTACCGCCTAATTTTTCCTTATCGTCAACAACGATAACGTTATAATTCAGTTGGGCGAGCTCGAGAGCGGCCATCAATCCGGCAGGTCCGCCGCCAATTACCAATATATCACAAGTCAATTCGATTTTTTTGTAGTGGGTCAGTGGGCGGTTATCGGCTGGAATTTCCGGAATATGGCGCAGGGTTTTAATCTGCATACCGCCTTTTAACGGCGTCACACAGGATTTTTGCGCCAAACCGTCAATGACTAAAGTGCAATGCGAACATTGACCATTGGCACAGAAGAGTCCCTGCGGCGTGTCACCTTTGCGGTGAATGGAAAATTCCCGATAGCCCTGCGCCATCAGCGCCGAAGAAACCGGTTCGCCTTCAAAGCCTTCCAGAATAGTATCATTGAAAGTAAATTTTACTAGTTTTCGAGCGGGTGGAATCGTCAAAATGGGATGCTGAACTATTCTGTCCATTTTCGCCTTTGTATTTAACAGGATTTGTAATCATAAAATAATTGGTCAAATTTAGATATACGGTGGCTTAATGAAAATATTTAATGAGGAAATATTATTAAAAAATTTACGAATAAATTTACGGGCTATTCTAAACCTGTTTCCTGAAAACTGTAACTAGTACCATTTCGATAAACT
>JAGNGI010000066.1:9149-11254 GCA_018002295.1 Fidelibacterota bacterium | reverse complement strand
CCGCGGCCTTTTTCTTCGCGCGAGTTTATCGAGGAAATGGGAAAGTATCTCGATAAAGTTGGTATCAAAACCGAAAAATCGGTCGTCTATTCAGCTTATAAAAAAGGTGTTCCGATCTTCGTCCCTGCGTTTTCGGATTGTTCGGCTGGTTTCGGGCTAATTCACCATCAATGGAATCGCAAAGGCGATATGGTAACGATTGATTCCGCTCGTGATTTCCTCGAACTGACTAAAATCAAAATCGCCGCTAAAGAAACCGGCATTCTAATGATTGGCGGTGGTGTTCCCAAAAATTTTACTCAGGACGTTGTTGTAGCCACAGACGTGCTCGGAATCGAAAAACCAATGCATAAATATGCTGTTCAGTTAACCGTGGCTGACGAACGCGATGGTGGGCTATCTGGATCAACCCTCAAAGAAGCCAGTTCCTGGGGCAAAGTCGACACTAAGTACGAACAAATGGTTTTCGGCGAGGCTACGGTGATGATGCCGCTCTTGGTCAGTTATGCTTATCATCAGGGTAATTGGAAAAAACGCCAGGAAGCCCGCTTCAGTAATCTTTTTGTTTAGTAATCTTAACCCAAACAGTCGTTATACTGAAATTATAGTAAGGGAGTAAAAGGTTAATTGGTCATCTTTCCCCTACCAAAAATAATAGATTAATTACACTAGTTGCTTGATTATTTTTCCCATTTAGCACGATCGAGGCGGTCTAATTTAATTGCGTCTTTGATGCCAACAATTATAAAAACTATAATGAAAACCCCAGCCAGAATCGCACCGACAACGTCAACTACTTTCCACGGTTGATTATTTAACACCAGCACGGTAGGATTCCAGAAAATTAGAATTGTATTTACTATTACCACCAGAATTCGTATCTCAGTCGGACCGACCTTGGCATATGATAAGCGAAAAATACCTTCGGTATAAGCGCCTACATGAGCATAAATATTTAGCAATAAATAACCGATCGCAAGAAACAGACTAATGTCTAAACGCATCAGCGGTGAAAGTCCAAATGCGACCAAAATAATCGTCGTCGAAAAAGCGTCGCACATATGGTCAACGAAATACCCGTATTGTTCCCGCTCTTTATGGCGCACCCGCGCCAATGTTCCATCGAGGCTGTCTGCCCACCAATGTAAAACAAAGCCAAAGTTTGCCAACATTAACCACCAATTCGAATATCTGGTTAGCACATATCCAAGCGAAATTACTAAAGCCGCGACGATACCTAAAATCGTAAGATGGTCCGAAGAAACCCAGTTCGGTAGAGCAGCCGCCATCTTAGGAAGATTGCGTTTTTCCCAGGGACCAGTCCAGGTATTAATGATTCGTTTGGCTTTCTTTTGATTTTCCATTACGTCTTTTTCCCCTAATTATTTTTCACATGCAATTTAGGCTTCTTAAAAATAACCAATTCATTAATAAATATTTTAATAAATGGACCTATAGACATCCCCAAAATATCAGCTAAAATATAATGAAGATGAAAAAAATGGGTAAGCACCGATAATGTACCCAAATTGAAAACAAAATCCACTCCGGCTGTAATAACATTGTATTTCCAGAGTCTTGAGAAAAAATCAGTGGGAGTGTGGGCAACTCTATCATTCCAGGTGCGGAAATAATACCAGGTAAAATTATGCAAAATAGCTAATTCAATTGCGCAGGCTCCGGCAATCGTCACCGGGATTTTTAATATACCGTGCAATATCCAAAGTGAACCAAGATTAACAATCGTTCCCAGCCAGGCTACGAGTTGAAATTTGATAATTTTCTTGAAATTCATTTAATTAGTGACGTTATAAATCAAATAGTCAAAATGCTCATACAGGCGCAAATATAAAATATTTATTATAGTTTTCAAACTCTAATATCTTTGCTGGAAATCCTTAATAAAATCGAAGTACATATATTTCTTTAAATCAATACCTCGCGCCTTGCGCCAGCAATTGTTTAAACTTTAAGTAACTTTGTAGCGGGGACTGGATTCGAACCAGTGGCCCGATTCGTCGGGATATGAGCCCAACGAGTTCCAACGAGCTACTTTACAGGTAATTTTACTTAAGGAAGAACATTCAAAAAGATTATACAGTTTT
>JAGNGI010000066.1:0-9049 GCA_018002295.1 Fidelibacterota bacterium | reverse complement strand
CCAACGAGCTACTTTACAGGTAATTTTACTTAAGGAAGAACATTCAAAAAGATTATACAGTTTTAAAATAAAAACTTTGCGCTCTTTGCGAGAGATTAAATGGACTTTAAATTAATTTGTAGCGGGGACTGGATTCGAACCAGTGGCCCGATTCGTCGGGATATGAGCCCAACGAGTTCCAACGAGCTACTTTACAGGTAATTTTACTTAAGGAAGAACATTCAAAAAGATTATACAGTTTTAAAATAAAAACTTTGCGCTCTTTGCGAGAGATTAAATGGACTTTAAATTAATTTGTAGCGGGGGTAGGATTCGAACCTACGACCTTTGGGTTATGAGCCCAACGAGCTACCAACTGCTCCACCCCGCGATCAATTTTAAAAATCGGGCATAATTTGCATAAAATTTGGCACAATAACAAGAATCAAAAATTGTTTTATTCAAACAAAATCACAGAATTCCATTTTGCTAAAAATCGGATTGCTTTTAATCGGCTCCCTGCCAATTAGACCTGGCTAATCGCCCATTCGAGGGCTGAAACCAACAAACTCTCAGGAAGCTCTTTGATAAAACTTTCTTTTATCAGGGTTTGAAACATCGCCCGAGAGGTTTGAATATCTACTTCGGCTTGTTGAAATGCCGACTCAGCAGTAATTATTCGCCGGGCAATTCCCTCTTGAACTGCTTGCTTAGCTACCGCCGCGACTTCAGATGGAAAAACTGCGGTTTCATCCATTTTCGGAATAATATTATCCGGTGTTATGCCACGCTTTTCGGCAAAATCAGCCAAAGCTTGTGCCGCCGCAATTGCCATCGAATCGGTTATTTTACGAGCTCGGACTATCAGAGCCCCTTTTAAAATACCAGGAAAGCCCAGTGAATTATTAACTTGATTGGGAAAATCGCCACGACCAGTAGCCACAATGAAAGCACCCGCTTCTTTGGCGGCGTGCGGCCAAATTTCCGGAATGGGATTAGCGCAAGCGAAAACAATTGCTTTATCAGCCATAGATTTAATCCATTCCGGCTTAATGACATTCGGTCCCGGTTTTGAGAGTGCAATCAACACATCCGCCCCTTTACATGATTCGGCAAAATCATTGACGCATTTTGGATTGGTTAATTGGCATAATTCCCATTTACGATAAAACCGCGAATCGTCTTTAATATCCGTACGATTGCGATGGAGCCCTCCTCGTGAATCAAAGAGCATAATCTTTTGGGGATCGCCTCCAGCCGCAATAATAATTCTGGCTATAGTTGTATTCGAAGCACCAGCCCCTAACATTGTGATTTTCACTTCGCCGATCTCCTTCTTTGCCAATTTCAAGGCATTAATTAGACCGGCTAAGGTCACACAAGCTGTCCCTTGAGCATCGTCATGCCAAACTGGAATTTCACATTCCTCGCTGAGCACATCCAAAACCTTATAACAATTCGGCTGGGAAATATCTTCTAGATTGATAGCTCCAAAACTCGGTTCACACATCTTGACAAATTGGATGATATTATCGGGATCGGGTAAGCCGTTCTGATCGCGACTATTAATACAGAGCGGTATGGCATCTACTCCGCCAAGATATTTCATTAAAAAGGCTTTGCCCTCCATAACTCCCAGACCTCCCGGTGGAGTCACATCTCCATCACCAAGCACCCGAGTCGAATCGCTGACAATCGCTACTAAATTTCCGCGATTAGTCAATTCAAAAGAGAGATCATTGTCATCTCGAATTGCAGTCGAAATGCGCGAGACCCCCGGTGTGTACCAGACATTAAACCAGTTAAATCCAAAAAATCCCGCCCGCGGCGCTATTTGAATTTTACCTCCATAAAATTGATGAGCACCTTCTGACAACTTCTGAAAAAACAATGTCTTTGCTTGAGCGATTTGTTCTGGCGTAAAATTCTCCGGAAAAACGTTATCAAGATTGCTGAGATCGAGTTTCAATTGTTTCATAAATATTATCTCCTGTAAAATTTATTCCTGACGATAACGAGCAACTCCGACGCGGAAAAGATCATTACCGTTTACATCAATAGCCACAAAAACTGGAAAATTAACTACCGTAAGTTCGTAGATAGCTTCTGGACCAAGTTCCTCAAAAGCAACGATACGAGCCGTTTTTACGGCTTGTGCCGCCACGACTGCCGCGCCTCCCACAGCGACGAAGTAAACCGCCTGGTAGCGAATAATGGCATCAATCACGTTCTGACTGCGTTCGCCTTTACCAATCGTAGCCTTCACTCCGGCTGACAGTAGCGGCGGAGTGAATTTATCCATTCGATACGAACTGGTTGGACCGACCGATCCAATCGGATTACCGGGCCGAGCCGGCGCCGGTCCGGCATAATAAATCACCGTCCCCTTGATATCAAACGGCAGAGGCTGGCCAATTTCCATAAGTTTCACCAAACGTTGATGAGCAACATCGCGGGCGGTATAAATTTTTCCCGATATTAAAACTTTATCACCGATTTTCAGGTTTATCAAATCTGTGTTTTGAAGGGGAGTGGATAAATGGCAAATATCTGACATGTTGATTTTACTCAATTATAGCGGTTTCATGACGATGACAATGACAATCGAGATTGACTGCCACTGGCATAGAAGCTATATGACAGGGTTTATAAATGATGCTAACCGCCCAGGTAGTCGTACTTCCACCCAATCCCTGTGGCCCAATTCCCAGCCGATTGATTCTTTCCACCAATTCCTGTTCGACATCAGCCCAAAATGGCTCAGGATTTTTCTCGCTTAATGGTCGTAATAAAGCTTTTTTGGCTAATAGAGCCGACTGCTCAAAATTGCCACCCAGTCCAACTCCAACGACAACTGGCGGACATGGCCGCCCACCGGCGCGACGTACACAATCCACAATAAAATCCTTGACACTTTCCAAACCATCGGAAGCGTTCATCATCCGCACTTCGGACATATTTTCGGAGCCACCGCCTTTGGGCGCGACGGTAATTTTCAAAGAAGAACCAGGCACAATTTCGGTATAAATAATCGCCGGAGTGTTATCCCCGGTATTTTCTCGTTTGACAACCGGATCGCTAACCATCGCCTTGCGCAAATAACCTTCTGAATATCCTTGCCGTATCCCTTCATTAATCGCCTGCTCGAAATCGCCTCCAATTAGATGAACATCCTGACCAAGTTCGACAAATACTACAGCCACTCCGGTATCCTGACAAAGCGGCATCTGCCATTGCGCGGCCAGTTCGTAATTTTGGATTAATATCTGGAAAATTTCACGACCGATCGGCGATTTCTCACTTTGGAGCGAAGCCTGGGCTTTCGCCAATACATCGGCGGAAACGTAATAATTGGCGTCAATGCATAACTTTTTAACGACGGGGATTATCTGGGCGACATCAATATTTTTCACAGGATATTTCCACTTATCCAACGGTTGGATATAATTTTCAAAGCGCAAAATAAAAGTAATTTATTTATCAGATAAAACGTAAATAACATCCTTCATATATCCAATATCCAAATCACAATTTACATAAAATCTAGGCAAAATCTTTTCTCCTTACGAACGGAAAATAAAATACACCGCACCCAAAATACAGAGACCAGCATAAAAATAGTCGGTTTTCAGTGGCTGTTTCATATAAAAAACTGCAAAGGGGATAAAGACCGTGAGCGTCACGGCTTCTTGCAAAATTTTCAATTGCGCCAGCGACATTTGGGTAAAGCCCAAACGATTGGCGGGAACTTGAATCAAATATTCAAACAACGCAATTCCCCAGCTGACCAAAGCGGCTACATACCAGGCTTTGTCACTTAAGTTACGAAGATGGCCATACCAGGCAAAAGTCATAAACAAATTCGAAAATACCAGCATCACAGCGGTTCGCAAAACGACTGATAACTGCATTGACATACCTCAGTTCTATTCTTTTCTTTATTTAATTTAATCTCTAGCTAAGTATTTCTCAGTTCCGGTGATTGCGACGATTTCGCCGAAATAAATTCGATGGTAATCGTGTCCATTATAATTTTTAGCAATATCGTCCTTGAGAAAATGGCTGGGCTCCATATCACTCCAGTATATTTTGCGACACTCGATTTGCAATTCGGCTTCCTGAAAAACCGGCGCCGCCACGATCCTCGCCGGACAAGGCGTAATACCGCTTGCTTTGACTTTGTCAGTCCGGCGACCAGAAGTCGAACCGATTATTTGTAATTTTTTGTGGTACTCAGCCGCAAAAGCGCAAAGTGTAAAGGTTTCATACTTTTCCATAAACTCATAAGTATAACGGGTCGGACGGACGACAACCTGCGCAAATGGTAGAGACCACATTGTTCCCAGACTGCCCCAACCTACCGTCATAAAATTAAAGTGTCCGGCTTTGAAATCACCACTGGCGAGTACTAGATTTTGTTCATCCCAGAGGGCATGAGTTTTTACAATTAATTTTTCAAACGGAATCGTTAACATTTTCTTGGTCTCCTTTGAGTTTTCTGTCATTATTCTAATGGTGAAAGTTTATAAATTCTTAAAAACTGAGGGCTCGGCATTTTCAATTCATCTTATTGTTATCGTTAAATAATGGAATTAGTCCTTGTTAATCTTCTTAATATCTTCCATTTTAAAGCTGATGTTAATTCGGCCGCGCGGTTGTTTGATAGTAACAGTATCTTGTTCGAGAATTATTGTTAGGGAAAACGGTGAACTTGTTAAGCCTTTAATATCAACCGGAGACTCTTTTGTCTCGCGTTTCTCGCACCAGAGCGTAACCAGATTATTCCCGAATTTTAAATTGCGAATGCCATGTTTATTTAACAGCCACAAGCGCCAGGTCAGTTGGTCGTCCGGTCCATTTACGTTAAATCCCAGTACATCTTCGATCAGCATAGCGACCGGTCCAAATCCGGAAGTCGGAATATAATTTGGGCGACAGAGATTATAAGTATCCCAGCGCGTACCGGGTTGATCGTTTTCCGGTGAATATAATTCCCACACTGTGGCATTACAGTTCGCCCAGTATTTTTCATCAATCAAACTTGTATCAGGAAAATATCCAGTGAAAATTTTTTCCATATTTGTGATATGATTCCAGGCGGTAGTAGTGGCAAATTCATATTCGCCATACCTTTTCAATCCCGCGATAATCATATAATTTTCATTGCCCCAGACGCCACCCCGCCAGTAAGCACCATTAGGTTTGAAGCCATCTTCATCAGCAGATAATGACGGAAAGAGATGCCGCCGGGCAAATTCATCATCATTTTTTAAATGATTAATTAGTTCAGGAGCGTCTTCGCTGGATGGAATGCCGGCAATTAGCGGCCAAAATCCAGCGGTCGTCTTTATTCTAATTGGGTGACCGTCACTGGTCAAATCATAATAAAATCCATCCTCATCGTGCCAGAGTTTCTCGCGAATGACTTCGGTGATCTTTTGATAGCGATTTTGATAATAAATCACTCGGGTATCTTCCCCGATGATTTCAGCAGTTTCGGCTAATTGTTCTGCAAAAAGAGCCATTTGGCACGACATATCTGCCCATCCCCCAAAATCATTATCGGTGCGTGGAGAATTGATCATCAGAGAACCATTCTGGCTGTTATAATATAGCCCGATCGCTTCGCCCTTAGCCTGACAGAAATTATCCAGCCATTCAAAATATTTTTCCCAGATCTTAAAATACTTTCGCAACCGACTTTGATCACCAGTCAGGTAATAATATTTCAATTCTGGCCAGGTGAAAAGAGGCGGATTAATCATCGGTTCTATAGCACTGGGAGCATGCAAATACTCACCGGTCATCGAGTTGTATATCCGCGAAATAAATCCATCTGAGCGTTGGCCACGGTAAAAATTATCAAGGGACTGCATTACCGGAAAATGGGAACTACCATAAACACCAAAAAGAGCCAGCATAATCGTTGAACTTTGATTGATTAGCAACTCACTTTCACAATTGACATAATGATAACTGAAGTTATTTTCACGATTGCCACGTTTTATATTTTGCTCCATTATTTGCCAGATTTTCCAATACATATTCCTGATGCCCTGGTAATCCGGAAGGATTGGATCCGGTATCTGGTTTTGGTATAGATCGGAACAACTATTTAGACTGATTAAAAAAATCAGAATAGTAAAGAAACTCGATTTCAGCGCGGTGGCGGGGGAGTTTCTCTGAGCATATTTTCTTCCTGCCATAAGTTCTTTAGTGGTTCATTTAAATAATTAGCGTAGGTTGCGCGGGCTTTTTCAGACATACCGGCTCCGGCATAAGCTTTAGCTAACACTAAACGATAACGTTTAATGTCTGGATTATATTGAACAGCCTTTTCTAAATATTTGACAGCATTCTTATAATCTTTATTTTGAAATAATAACTTTCCATGATAAAAATAAGTCTGCGGATGTTCAGGCTGAAGTTCAATCAAACGAGCTGAATACTTCAAGGCTCCGTGAATGTCACCTGCTCTTCGTTTGGCTTCCGCCATTATATAAAGCGCATCACAATTATTGCGCTCCAGTTTCGTAATCGCTTTTGCATAATACATTGCCTTGCTCGGTTCATTCAGGTAAAAAGTATATATTCGAGCTAGCGATAATAGTGTGGGAATTCGGTAATCCCGATTTAGTGCTTTTTTATAATAAGTAGCCGCGTTTTCATAATGCCCCTGTTGAAATTCAAGGAATCCCCAGGCTTCTAATGTCTGAGCTGAACGTGGTGCTATTCTCGACATCTTTTCGCAGACTTTGGCGCTTTCGACGAAATAGCCTTCCTGGGCTAAAATCGTAACTAATAGTTTAAGCTGAAAAGGGTCATAGGTAATCTGGACGGCATCGCGCGCCACTCGGACAGCTTCAGCCTTTTGTCCACAGTCATATAATATCGAAGCGTAATATACTTGAGCATTAGCTCGTAAAGGATAGCGTCTGGCTATTTTCTCCAAACTTTTCAAAGCGGCTGACTGTTGTTTTAACCGAGCGGCGGTTTCGATTAAAATGGACAAAGCTTCGTCGTCTTTTGTCACGGTGTAGAGTTTGGTACAGACTTTTTCAATTTTGTTCCAATCCTGACTATTGTATTGCAGAAAAATGGCGTAATCGTATAGAAAGCCTTCTAACGAATCGTTGAGAGTAAAAGCCGTGGCATAGAATTTTTCGGCATCTGAGATTCTCTTTTCCTGGCGAGCAACACAAGCCCGTCCCCAATTACCGTAGAATCCCTCACCGCGCTGGATTGTTTCAATATAAGATTGATCAGCTTGAAAATATTTCTTTTTTTCATAATATTTTTCAGCCGCTTTGAACGCTGGCCGCGTCTCGGGTCTGATATTTTTTTTGATCTGCCGGTAATGCAATCCGTCAGGAAGTTTCGTAAAATCGTCTGACGCCGAAAAGGCAAGCCCTGCGAACAAAAGTAAAAGTAAGCTGACAACATACTTTCTCACGGCGGAAAATATGCCGAATTTCCGAGCAAATTCCAAATTAAAATATCTGAACCTTTATAATTTCACCACCTTGAACTGCATTAATCTTTTTAAATAGCCGGTTATTTATTTAAACTTTTAAATTAAATAACTCGGTCCGCTACGATTAAACTCATTAATGAATTCACCGAACCGATTACCGATTGATTCATATCCAGAATAACTTTTGAATTAACGGTATATGTGATTAATTTCCGATTGTTTTCGTCGTTGGTTTGAGCGGCGAAAAGTCCAAGCGAGTTTTTTTTAATAAGCAGTTGAAAAACGAATGACTATGCGCCAGATCCTCTATTCGTCAAAATTTTTCTCTGATCCCTTTCAGAAATGCGATAAGTTTTCAGCCAGTTCAGGACACAATTTACAATTAAAAGCAACAAACCAACCGAAATGGTCAGAGTCAGTACATTGGATTATTTCTAAATATAACTCAGGATTAAGTGTGTTATGGCTACAAGCTTCATGGATTCAAGTACTTATCACTATTTAATTATTCCGCTATTCATTTTTTTAGCTCGAATTACCGATGTCTCAATCGGTACCGTTAGAATTATCCTGGTTTCCAAAGGCAATAAACTAGGGGCTTCATTTCTCGGCTTCTTTGAAATCTCGATCTGGCTCTTAGCCATTTCACAGGTTATGCAACAAGGCTTAAATAACGTCGCTAGCTTTTTCGCTTACGGCTTGGGTTTCGCATGCGGTAACTTTATTGGCATTACGATTGAGGAAAAATTAGCCCTCGGCTTGCAAACTATTCGCCTAATCAGTACCGAAACGGTTGATATTTTGACGATGACACTACGAGACGCCGGATATGGAGTGACTGTGATTAATGCCTCAGGCGCTAAAGGTCCAGTTCACATTTTATATGTAATCGTTCAGCGTAAAAAAGTCAAAGATGTTATTAGGATTGCAAGCGAAATTACTCCGGACATTTTTATTTCGGTGGAGGATATTCGTTCGGTAAAAGCCGGGTTCTTTCCGGAAACCAATCGGAATTTTAAATGGTGGTTTTGGAATAAAAATAAATAACAACCGATAATTACGCTTGTAACATTTTGGGAGTATAATCCATGAAATTCTACCGTAAATCGCTGTTTATCGCTTACTTGATCGGTTTCATTTTATTAGGAATTGATTTCCTGACCAAAAGTATCGCCAATCTTCGGTTACCCTTTCAGGAAAGGGTTGATACCGCGTTGCCGTTTCTATCATGGTTTCTCACTTACAACACCGGCTATCATTTTATATTTGGCAATATTTCCAATCAAAAAATCTGGGCTATATTCGGAATTGCACTCGTCGCGGTTTTAGGCTTTTCCCTGTCACGTAGTTTAATTAAGGAAAAGGAATCGAAAGCCAATGCCATCATTCTTACGATTATTTTAAGCCTGATAATAGGTTCGGCTGGCAACGTCCTCGAAGTCTTGATTAAAGGTCATGCGACCGATTTCTTCCTCTTTCATCCTTTTCCCTGGCCGAGCAACCTTTGTGATCAATACATCAACGCCATTATTTACATTATGTTACCAATCACAATTATCAAATCAATTCTCGACTGGCGTCAAAGCAAGAAGAAAA
>JAGNGI010000119.1 GCA_018002295.1 Fidelibacterota bacterium | reverse complement strand
ATTCCAGATAGTGCTTGTTTCACCCAACCATGGCATCGGAATCGAAATTACCCCGCGACCGGATAAAATCATTAAGTATCGGGGCGAAGCGCAGACAATCAGGCTCTAATTTTATTCTTCATAAAAACGAAACGGCCAGTCAAAAGCCGGCCGTTTTTCTTTAGTTGAGTGACAGACAGATTATTCCCGAGCGCTGGTGACTCGCAACTGTAATAACAGATAATTCAGACTTTTTATGATTCCATAAGAAGTGAGAAATTAAAAAGGTAATCTTAGGTCTGAGATATAATATCATAAGGGAAGTTCTGGAATATTCCACCACTTCCCACTTGAATTTGCTAAATCTTTGATCTTTTCAACAATTTTAATAGGTAAACAACTCTTTAAAAGTATAGCTAAGGCCAATTCTGAAATCCAGCCATTCTTGAGTTCCACCAAAAGGTTGTTGATTTGTCTCAAAAGGATTAACATCGCTTATGACTTCAGAAAGTCTCGCTTTAGCAAATATATTTAGTCCCTCTATTACTTCGTATCCGAAGACTATACCAGGGCTGATTCCAAGATAACTATTATATGGAGAATCACCAAGGCATTGCATATGTAAGCCTAAACCTAATTCAAAACCAAGGTTCATTACAGGTGGCAATCCAATTAAGTTTGACAAATCTAAATCTCCAAAGAGAGAAACTGGTACTGCACATAACTCATCACCATATTTAGCACTTGCCTCATAGTATCCAATTTCTAATCCTAGTCCTATGTCCATATTACCTATTTTTGCTAAATGTGGGAGCTTGGCATATATTGCAACCGGGATTCCAACGTCGAAACGATCCTTGATATTTCCCCCGCCTGGTACCATGCCACCACCAGTAACTCCTATAGTAAGATCTTGAGTTATTGGTACTAAAATAATGTTCTGAGTCTTTGCTTCCTGAGCTTGTAAAAAGGTTGGCAACGCTAAGACAAATGTAAAGGTAAGCACTACTACAAAACATTTTCTCATCATTTTCTCCTCCTTTTTTTTTAAAACTATTTCTTACATTGACAATTTATAAAAAAAGATTATTATGTCAATGTTTTTTTTCAAGATTTTTAAAATTTTTTTATATTTAAGTTAAAACGCAAAACGATAGAGAATTTACCAGTAGCAATTTTATCGCTCAAATTTATTTTTTTCTCAAAAAGTATTGGTACTAAATATGGAATTTCTTCTTGTTATAAGTAGATTTCACCTGAAAATAGCACACGGATGCCATGGATTCTCACGTATAATTAGTTATATTTTTTTCTTTCTTCATATTATCAGCCAGTTGGAGGATTGTTATGATTCACTTGGAAATGGAAAATTGTTAAGTTTGAAATAAGAGTTTAAAAAAGGAGCCAAGATGAATCAAAATCGTAATCAGCACACAGCCAGCAAGAAGGTTGAAATTTTAAGGGAGAACCTGAAGAACCATCCCGAACATTCGGGACATTAGTGAGATAGCCCGTCGCTATAGAATAAATCCCAACTTAATCCATAAGTGGAAAAAGCAATTATTTGAAGGTGCTAAAGAAATATTTAGCTGCCAGCATGAAAAAGTGAGCCTGGGGCAATCCACCAGGATTGGACAATTAGAGGAAAAGATTAAGTACAAGGATAGTTTGATTGCCGAACAAATCGCTGAATATATTCGGTTTTATAACGAGGAACGCTTGCATAGCGCCCTGTTCTATCTGACACCTAAAGAAGTATTTGAAGGTAAAATGGAACAACGACTTGAAGAACGGCAAAAAAGTTAGATCAAATCGCCGACCCGCCTGCTCCCGACATAGGAGGGCGGGCAGGAAATCGTAAAAATTTATCCTTATTTGAAAGGAGAGAAAATTCCATTTCCTTATGAACCAAGACATCAGAAAACGATAATTACAATTATGAAAAAGGTGCCTATTCGACTGTTAATTTTTATTGGGATGATAGCAAAAATGAATTGACGATTGGAGAACGTAACAGTTCTTTTCCAGGTATGTTGATGGAACGTCAATTGCAGATAGTGCTTGTTTCACCCAATCATGGCATCGGAATCGAAATTACATCGCGACCGGATAAAATCATCAAATATCAAGGCAAAGCGCAAACCACCAGGTTCTGATTTCATTCTTCCTAAAAACAAAACGGCCAGTCAAAAGCCGACCGTTTTTCTTTAGTTGAGTGACAAACAGATTATTCCCGAGCGCTGGTAACTCCCATATCAATGCGATAGAGCGTCCATTCTGCCCCAAGAGCCGTATCGCCACAAATCATATATAGGTAATTTCCCCTCCCCCAGCTAAAAGATTTACAATAGGGAGCTATTATACCCAGATAAAAATAATCGGCGCTCGTGGTGTTAAGATTAATAGCAAGAAGAGGAGTCTGCGTGTTAATACCCAGAAATAATTTGCCGTCAGATGAAAGCGAAAAGCTATTTAAAGCATCATCAGAATAGTTTTTATAGGCCGTCAAATCAAGCACTAATTCTTTTTCTCCTGGATTGCCACTATTATCA
>JAGNGI010000065.1 GCA_018002295.1 Fidelibacterota bacterium | reverse complement strand
TTGGTGATAATGATGGGACTACCCGTGAACATATGATTCAGTGGTCAGCTGGGCATACTGATGGAGCTCATTCTTATCCGGCACTTTGTGGAACGGCGACATTTATGGATAATCATGTATTGAAGTTAGAAGCTGTTGGACCACGTCCTCAGGATACCGTGGTAGTGAATCCCAATGCCGAAGAATGGTACACGAAAGATCCAACTGCAGCTATTAAAGTTGAACCGTCTGTAGCCAAGTCTTTTAATCTTCTGACTAATTATCCGAATCCATTTAATCCAAGCACTACGATAAAGTTTTCTGTTCCTAAGACGGCTTTTGTCACTTTGAAAGTCCATAATACCTTAGGTCAAGAAGTCGCTCAATTGGTAGCGCAGAGATTGAATGAAGGTATCTATACCGTTAATTGGAATGCCGCCGAATTTCCGAGTGGAATTTATATCGTTCGGATGGTTGCGGGTGATTTAATCAATACAAGCAAGATGGTTTTGCTTAAATAAATTGTGATTCGAATAATAAGAGGTTGTCTTATTAGTTTTTTTACTTTGTGTTTCATGACGCCTTTGTGGAAATTGTATCCTGGATTTTTGACGCAGTAGAGATTTTGGCTAAGCCGGCGCAAGGTCATTAAGATAGTAATGACTAAAAAAGAGGAACACATATGACTATTAAGACAACCTCTTGTTTTAATAGTATTTGTAATGGGAAAAAATATTAAGAGAGATAATAAAAAATGCAATCTATATGCACTACCGATAATAATTGTTTCATTTATTTCTCTCGTAGTATTTCTTTCTTGTGAAGATAATTCGGCAATTGACCGAGAGACACTGGTCAAACGCCATATTCCCACTTTGGACGCAAGCGATTCTCTGAATCCTTTTACAGTAGGAAACGGTGAATTTGCCTTTACTACCGATTTTACCGGATTACAAAGTTTTCCAGAATATTATGAAGCGACCATCCCGTTAGTGACTCAGGCGCAGTGGGGTTGGCATTCTTTTCCTAATTTAAACCAATATTCGCTGGATCAAGTTTATGAAGAATATGAAGTTAACGGTCGGAAAATAGCCTATGCCTCGCACCAAGATTCAGAAGCAGGAGAATATTTACGCTCAAATCCGCATCGCATTCACTTAGGACAAATTGGCTTCAAATTCAAAAATCAGGATGACTTGCCGATTAGGATAAATGAAATCCGCAACATCAAGCAAACCGAAAATATCTGGGAGGGGATAATTTACAGTTCCTTTGAAGTCTTGAATACTATGGTGGAAGTAGAGACTGCCTGCCATCCGGTATATGATCAAATTGCGGTCAGAATCAAGTCGGCATTGTTGAATCAAGGAAAAGTTGCAATAAGTTTTAATTTTCCCTACGCTTCGTTGAGATGGGGGAAAAATCCAGCCGATTGGGACAGCCCCGAAAAACATATTTCCGCCATCGTTTCGGAAAGCCCTAATTCAGTTTTAATCAAGAGGACCTTAGATACCACAGAATACTTTGTGAAAATATCCTGGCGAGGTGACGCTAAGTTTACGAAAACCGACCGACATTCGTTTAATCTGGCAATCAAGTCCGGTAAAAATTTTGAATTCACTTGTCTGTTTTTAGAAAGAGAAGATGACCAGGAATCTGCAAGTGTTACCCGGACTTTTTCCGCCGCACGATCATTTTGGCAAAATTTCTGGGAAACCGGCGGAGCTATAGATCTTTCGGCAAGTAAAGATTCACGGGCCAAAGAATTAGAGCGCAGAATTATCCTATCACGTTATTTGACTCGTATCCAATGCGCCGGAAGTTTGCCACCTCAGGAGACCGGTTTGACCTGCAACAGCTGGTATGGGAAATTTCATTTGGAAATGCACTGGTGGCATACCGTCCATTTTGTGCTTTGGCAGAAACCGGAACTTTTTGAGAAGAGCTTGCCTTTTTATCAAAGAATATTGCCAATGGCGATTCGTACTGCCGAGCGGCAAGGGTATGCCGGAGCACGCTGGCCGAAAATGGTTGGACCCGATGGAGAAGAAAGTCCGTCGAGTATCGGAGTATTTTTAATCTGGCAACAACCTCATCCAATTTATTATGCGGAGTTATTGTATCGTTATCATCAAGATCCGGTTATTCTTGAGAAATATAAAGATATAGTTTTCAGTTCGGCTGAATTTATGGCATCTTTCGTCCAATGGGACGCAAAAAACGGCCGCTATATTCTCGGGACACCGTTAATCCCCGCTCAGGAAATCTATCCACCGGATATCACACTTAATCCTGGTTTTGAGCTGTCATATTGGCGTTTTGGATTGGAAACCGCCCAAAAATGGAGAGAACGGTTAGGATTGAAAAGGGAAGAAAAATGGGACACTATTCTCGAATTATTAGCGCCGCTTCCCCAAAATAATGGTTATTATCAAAACGCCGAAAATGCGATGAATACTTTTGAGAACAGTAGTCATAGGAAAGATCACCCAACCTTATTGGCTTCCTATGGAATGTTAGCCGATAAGACTGTTGATCAAAAGGTTATGGAAAAAACGCTTGAAAAGGTTATGCAATCCTGGGATTGGGAAACGACTTGGGGCTGGGATTTTCCCTTGATAGCAATGACTGCGGCTCGGGTAGGCCGACCGGATTTGGCGATCGAGGCTTTACTGATGAATGTACCCAAAAATACTTACCTTTTGAATGGTCACAATTATCAAAATGAATCCTTACCGGTTTATTTGCCTGGAAACGGAAGTTTATTGACGGCCGTGGCGATGATGGCGGCCGGTTGGGATGGTGCTCCTGATATTTATGCTCCTGGATTTCCACAAGATGGGCAATGGTCTATTAAATATGAAAACTTAGTGCCTTTACCATAAAACATTATGAGAATTTCTAAGATAAGTAGGTTAAATAAAATTTGCATTAAGGATAAAAAAATAAATAATATTTCTCGGTTCAAAAATTTGAAATTTAGTCTTATTTAATACAGGAGTAATTTATGTTGAAGCTCAAACAAATTGGTATCATCACAGTATTAATTTTAATGAACACGGTCCACGCCGGGGAAATAAATCCGAGCTATGAAGTCGGAATCTGGCAGGGATTTCGTTCCGCGGCGGTCACTTTTACCTTTGATGATGGTTACGCCAACCAGTTTACGGTGGCTATTCCACTCTTTGACCAGCATGGATTCAAACTCACGTTATATCCGGTAATAAACTGGTCGGGTGGAATTTGGTCAAAGCTGCAATCCGCCGCGGCAAACGGCCATGAAGTCGGCAGTCACACCGTAACTCACCCTGATTTAAGCGGTTTATCGGAGGCGGAACAAATCACAGAATTACAAAATTCGCAAAATGAAATTAACTCTCGCATCAGCGGACAGCGATGCATCACAATAGCTTATCCCTACTGTAATGCCGGTAAAACTTCGATTTGCAAGCAATACTACATCGCCGCCCGCGGTTGCTCCGGGCAAATTGAGCCAAAAACTCCGAGCAATTTTATGAATATCAGCTCTATCGTATGCGGTACAGAAGGTTCAGTAAAAACCGCTAACGATTTCTTTAATAAAGCCAAAAGCGCGGCGAACTCCAAGGGCTGGGTCGTTTTTCTAATTCATGGCATTGATAACGACGGCGGTTGGTCGCCAGTGACAACGGAAAATCTGACTGGTGCGGTTGATTCTCTAAATGCCTATCCGGATAAATTCTGGGTATCTTCTTTTGCCAACGTTGCGCGCTATATTCAGGAACGCAATAATGTATCAATTACCGAATCGGTTGTTACCGATAGTAGTATTACTTTCCAAGTTGCCGATACTCTGGATAATGAAATTTATAATGTTCCGTTAACTATTCGCCGCGTCTTACCGGAAGGTTGGTCAGCGGCTGAAATTTTTCAAAATGGCGAAAAGATCAATTCCCAAATTGTTGAGATCGGTACAGCCAGGTATCTAATGTTCGACATTATTCCGGACGAAGGCGATATTATCTTAGTGAAAAGCGTAGACAATGCCATTCAATTAAAAAATAAAAATACGCCGGTTATTCCTTATTTAAAGCAGAATTACCCTAATCCCTTTAATCCGAAAACTACCATTGCTTTTTCAATTCCTCAAAAGTCTTTCGTGACCTTGAAAATATATAACTTATTCGGGCAGGAGGTAACCACCTTGGTAAATGAGAGTAAAACTCCGGGTGAATATACGGTTGAATTTGACGGCAGTTATCTTCCTAGCGGTACCTATTTCTATAAAATTCAGGCTGGAAATTTTTCCAGCACTAAAAAACTGATTTTATTGAAATAGTCCAATAATCAATACGACAAATTATAGGGAGCGATTTATGAAACGCATTAAATTTAAGGAGATAAAAATAGGATTTATCATTTTGTTCGGAATCGTTTCAATTTTCAGGGAGAACGGAATGGCGCAGAAAAATGAGAAGAATTGGTGGAATAATAAAAAATGTGCGGTTTGCCTGACTTATGACGATGCTCTAAACGTGCATTTGGATTCGGTGATACCGGTGTTGGATTCTCTGGGACTTAAAGGCACTTTTTATTTGTCGGGAAATTTCCAAACAGTTCAAGAGCGGGCAAACGATTGGAAATCAGCTGCCAATCACGGACACGAACTGGGAAATCATACTTTATTTCATCCCTGTGACGGGAAAATGCCAAGTCGGAGCTGGGTCAACCCTGATTATGACCTCAGCACTTATACGCTTTCGCGTATAACGGATGAAATAAAATTGGCTAATGTTCTGTTGCAAATTATTGATGGGAAATCGAAAAGGACATTTGCTTACCCATGTGGCGATACGCAGGTCGGTGGTATTTCGTACATTGATGTAATTAAAGAAAACTTCGTCGGTGCCCGTAGTACCGAAACCCGTCTCGAAACAATTGATGACATTGATTTATACAATATCGGTTGTTTTATGATCAATGGAGAGTCGGGAGTCGAGTTGATTGACCTAGCTAAGACTGCTTTAAAAAATAAGGCTTTAATCGTATTCTTGTTTCACGGTGTGGGCGGCGAACATAATATTAATGTATCTCTGGAGGCTCACAATCAACTAGTTAATTTTCTAAAGCAAAATGAGAAAGACATCTGGATCGCGCCGCTGGCAGAAATTGCCAAGTATATCGTTAATTATCGAGGAAAAATCGGCAAATGATAGATAGAGAGATTTGAATGAAGAAAAAACTGTCAAAAAAAATAGCTTGTATAGCAATTTTTTTAAACCTAGTTACTCAATTACTTTATTCCCAAGAAAATGTCATCCGAATTGCTTGCGTCGGAAATAGCATTACGGAAGGCAACGCTATGGCAACTAAGACTCTGGATGCTTATCCGGTGGCTCTAGGGCGTTATTTAGGCGCTGGGTATGAAGTAAAAAATTGTGGAGTTTCAGGCACGACATTATTGAAAAAAGGCGATTATCCGATATGGAACGAAAAATTATTTGCCGAGGCGCTCAACTTCAATCCGAACATTGTCACGATAATGCTGGGTACGAACGATAGCAAACCTTACAACTGGATTTATAAAGGTGAATTTATTTCCGATTATCTCGCGATGATTGATACTTTCCGGCAGTTATCCAGCCGTCCTGAGATTTATATTTGCCTGCCACTCCCGGCTTTCAGCGGTGCCTGGGACATTAGAGATTCAATCATCGTCAATGATATTATCCCTATGATAAGACAAATCGCCGACTCAGCCAATGTTAATCTGATTGATCTCCACACACCATTTCTGGATAAAAGCAGTCTTATGCCGGATGGAATTCACCCGCTAATCGAAGGTTCTGATTTGATAGCCCGCATACTTATGGAGGAATTAACCGGTCGAAGAATTGAATCCCAGACCGAAAATGACGTCGCTCTTTGCAAACTGGCAATTCAATCCGGAACAAATGTACCAGAACTTACTGATGGGAATTCAAATACTTATGCTGTATTTTCTTCTACCAGCACGCCGGTTACAATAAACCTGGGCGATGAGGTTGAAGTTGATTTAGTTCAGATTAATTTTACCAATATTTCAATTTCGGAATTTGCCTTTACTTTTGCGGCTTCGGTTGATTCACTTGATTGGACAACGCTAATTGATACTACTTTAGTCAACGCCTCGTTATTAAAATGTGATAGCACGGTATTATTCAGCCAGCCATTTCAACCGACTCCAGCCCTATTTTTCAAATTTCAGATTAAAGAAAATGGAATTCCCGATGGCTCTACTTTACTCGTTAATCAAATTAAGGTTTTAGAAAAACGCGTTGTGCACGCTCCCATCTGGGGCTGGGAATTGGTCTCGACTTCGGACAAATATATGCGGGTAAAAGTTCGCACGCAAAAAACCTCAAACATCGGTGAATATATAAAAATCTACAAACAGTCCAAGGCCGATGGGCAATTTGAATTATACGCCAATTATGGCTCGGACAAACCGCTGGAGATGACGAGTTTCATTTCCTATGGTTCATTAAATCGTTATTACAGTGTCGTATTTTATAACGATGTCGAAATTAGTTCCGATACACTGACGATAGTTGCCCGTAGCACTTCTGACCTTAAACCTAATCCAAAGCAAGTTTTTCCGACGAACTATAACCTTTTCCAAAATTTCCCTAATCCTTTTAACAGCGCTACTAATATCGGCTTTTATTTAGCGGAATTAGGTGAAGTAAGTATTGAGATAATTGACTTGAATGGGAGATTAATCCGGTCGCTTAGCCCTCGGATTTTTTCCAGCGGCATCAACCAGATCAGGTGGGATGGCTGTAATCAGAACGGCATACCTTCGGCGTCAGGAATATATTTTTATCGTTTGAAAATCGGGGATAAACCCAGCCCGCTCAAAAAAATGGTATTATTACGGTAGGAACGTTCATTTGGTGATTGAAGTAGATATTCGATATCAAAGTTTGGAGAAATCGCATGAAGTCTAAACGGGGTAACGTTTTAGTAAAGAAACTAGATGAAATCAATGAGTTCGAGCGAACGCCAGTACCTCCCTCGAAATTAAAAGGGGCAGGCAGTTTTTGGGGAATGTATGCCGGTGAACATACAGCCGGAACCGAATTTGTCATTGGTCCACTTTTTGTCGCCCATGGCGTCAGCGCTTTTGATCTAGTAACCGGATTGTTAATCGGGAATCTTTTAGCCGTTTTGAGCTGGACATTCATTACCGGTCCGATAGCGACGAGAGCCCGGATTACACTCTATTATTTTTTAGAAAAAATCGCCGGTAAAAAAGTGACCTTGTTGTATAATCTGGTCAATGCTCTAATGTTTTGTGGTTTGGCAGGTGCCATGATTGCCGTATCAGCGACGGCGATCGGAATTCCCTTTAATCTGCCGATGCCTTCTTTAAATGACTTTTTCCCGAATAGTATCGGCTGGATTGTGGCGGTGATTGTGGTTGGTGCCGTCACAACTGCGGTGGCAATGTTCGGCTATTCGGTGGTTGCCAAGTTCGGCAAATTTGCGGCACCGTGGATGCCTTTGGTATTTATCGCTTCAGCCGTAGCGGTTTTACCGGAAATAGGAGTTAGTTCTTTTTCCAATTTCTGGGAAGTTGCCAAGGAAAGAATCTGGAACGGCGTTCCCCTGGAAGGTCAAAGTAAATTCACCATCTGGCACATTATATTTTTCTCTTGGTTTTGTAATCTAGCGATGCATATTGGTATGGCTGATCTATCCATTTTGCGTTATGCCAAAAAGTGGTATTATGGCGTTACTTCTTCGGCCGGTATGTTTGTCGGGCATTACATTGCCTGGCTGGCATCGGGAATTTTATATTCGCTTTTTCTATTGGAATCAAATAATAGTCTGGCATTTTCACCGGGGCAGGTTGCTTATCGTGCTGCCGGAATAGCCGGGATCGCTTGCGTAATCATTGCCGGTTGGACTACCGCTAACCCGACTATATATCGGGCTGGGCTCGCACTTCAGGCAGTGATGCCAAAATCTAAAACCTGGAAAGTGACAATGATAATCGGCGCCATCACTACCGTTACGTCTTTTTTTCCAGCGCTGGTGATGAGATTGCTGGATTTCGTGTCGCTCTATGGGTTGATTTTGATGCCGATGGGAGCAGTAATTTTCACCGATTTCTGGTTATTTCCTAAATTGAAACTGACTCAGAATTATGCCGAGGTGAGGAAAATTCAATTCAGCTGGCCGGTATTTTTAACCTGGTGTATAACTTTATTAATTGCATTTTTATTGCCGATGGAAATTTATTTCAAGGCTTTGCCGGGATGGTTTATTGCTATCATTTTATATATTGGGCTAAGCTATTTTCAGCAGAAAGTTCTCGAAGTAAGAGGGAAAAAGAAAATCTTATGAAGAAAATTTTAATCATTATATCGTTTATTGGTCTGGTTTTGACTCTTTTGCCGTCGTTCCTGGTATTTGCCAACGCTATTTCATGGGATACTTATCTTTTATTAATGAATGTTGGAACTATTATGTGGTTCGTATCAGCGCCCTTTTGGATGGAAAAGAAGGATGAGGCCTAAAGTTGATATTGACATAGAAAACATGGAAGTGAAAGTTGATAATATTATTTGGAGAAAGTGATGAATCCATCCGGAAAATCGAGCAATATTTTTGATAATCCCCATATTGATTTTGAAAAAGTCATACACGCACTCAAAAGTCAGCGAATTGAAACTCCCAGCTGGGGATACGGTAATAGTGGGACGCGTTTTAATACATTCGCCTGCGCCGGAGCGGCAAGGAATGTTTACGAAAAGATTGCCGATGCGGCTTATGTTCATAAATTGACCGGTATTGCTCCCGCCGTAGCACTCCATATTCCCTGGGATAAAACCGATGATTATACCGCTCTCAAACAATATGCCGAATCCAAAGGGATTAAAGTAGGCGCGATAAATCCCAATTTGTTTCAGGATAAACAGTACAAATTAGGCTCCTTATGCAATCCCTCTAAAGCAGTCCGCCAAAAGTCCATAGATCATATTTTAGCTTGTTGTGAAATTATGGAAAAAACCGGGAGCAACGTTTTGAGCTTGTGGCTGGCTGATGGTACCAACTATGCCGGACAAGATGATCTTTTCCGGCGTAAAGAAAACCTTGAATCCGGATTGAAGGAAATTTATTCCAATTTGCCGCAAAACTGCCGGATGTTAATAGAGTATAAATTTTTCGAACCGTCTTTTTATCATACTGATCTAGCTGATTGGGGAATGGCGTACGTTATGGCAATGAAATGCGGACCTCAAGCTGATGTTTTGGTTGATACCGGACACCATGCCCTCGGTACGAATATTCCTCATATCGTGGCTTTTCTCCTTAGTGAAGGTAAACTGGGCGGATTTCATTTCAATGCCCGGAAATATGCAGATGATGATTTAATTGTAGGTACTGTTAACCCGTTTGAACTTTTTGATGTCTTTACCAAATTGGTTGCGGCCGGTTCAAAAGCTGATAAAATCGTATATATGATTGATCAAAGCCATTCAATCGAGCCCAAAATAGAAGCCATGTTAATGAGTATCATAAATTGTCAAATTGCCTTGGCCAAGGCGTTGATTGTAGATTACCCGGCTCTTCAAACTGCGCAGATGAATGGCGATATACTTGTAGCGCAGAGCATTTTGACCAAAGCCTTTGAGACGGATGTATATCCATTACTCGAGGAGGTTCGGGAAGAAATGGGAGTGCCGCGCGATCCTTTATCAGCCTATCGTAAGGATAATTATCGCCAGAAGATTATTAAGGAGAGGGGAATTTCAGAAGCCAATAATGGCTATCCCGTTTAAATTCAATCTTTTAATTCATCTAAATTTGAATGCGATCGAAATTAACTGTACTAGCCGTTGACCTGGGAGCCGCATCGGGACGGGTTATCGCCGTAAACTACGACGGGAATAATTTTGAATTAAAGGAATTACATCGCTTTTTAAACATTCCGATAGTAAAGAACGGCACTTTATATTGGGATATTTCACGACTCTGGCAGGAAACCAAAGCCGGTCTAGAAAAAGGGAAAAGCCTAAAGCCTGCCAGTATGGGAGTTGATGCCTGGGGAGTTGATTTTGCGTTGCTCGATAAACAAGGTGCTCTTTTGGATAATCCGGTTCATTATCGCGATAAGCGAACTGATGGAATAGTGGAAAAGGTCATTGCCAAAATTTCTAAACAGGAAATTTATGCCCAAACCGGCATTCAGATAATGCCCATCAATAGCCTATTTCAGCTAAGTTACTTAGTCGAGAAGCAATCTGCAGTTTTATCAAATGCTGAAACGTTCCTGACAATTCCTGATTTATTAAATTTTTGGTTAGTTGGGGCAAAAGCGTGTGAATTTACTAACGCGACTACTACTCAGCTCTACAATCCACTGCAAAAAAACTGGGCTGAGTCGCTAATTAATAAATTACAAATTCCATATCATATTTTTCCGGATGTTATTTCACCAGGTATTCAGCTGGGTAAATATGACGGCATAGATGTAATGACAGTAGCGGCTCATGATACCGCCAGTGCGGTCGCAGCTGTTCCGACCGAAATTAAAAATTTTACCTATATCAGTAGCGGCACCTGGAGCCTGGTTGGGCAGGAAATTGCGATCCCGCTAATCAATGAATCGGCTCTAAAGGCTAATATCACCAACGAAGGTGGCGTATTCGGCACATTTTTGTTCCTAAAAAATGTTATGGGACTCTGGTTAATTCAAGAATGTCAACGAATATGGCGGAAAGAGGGAGAAAATTATACCAGTTCAGATTTAGTAAAACTGGCAAAGCAAGAGCCACCCTTACGGTCGCTCATTATACCAGATGATCCCCAATTTTTACATCAAGGGAATTTCCCTCAGATGATAGCCAATTTTTGCCAAATTACCTCCCAACCGATGCCGACTACTCCGGGAGCCATTGTACGGTGTGTATTAGACAGTCTGGCATTAGATTATAAGAATGTACTCGAGAAATTGGTTGGAATATCGAATCGTCCGGTGGAACTTATCCATATTGTCGGAGGCGGATCACAAAATGATTTACTTAATCAATTGACGGCCAATGCGACCGGCTTGTCCGTGTTCGCCGGCCCAGCCGAAGCCACCGTATTAGGGAATGCCATTGTCCAACTAATTACTCTCGGAGAAATAAAAAATCTGAGTGAAGCACGACAAATAGTTGCCAAAATGAGGGGCATAAAACGGTATGAACCTAAAGATAGCGCTCTCTGGGACGAAGCCTATCAACGATTTCTAACTTTGCAAAAACAATTTTAAATTTGGTAGGAATTATCTGATGAAAAAATGGTCTAAAATTTT
>JAGNGI010000118.1 GCA_018002295.1 Fidelibacterota bacterium | reverse complement strand
TCTTAGCGGAGAATTTTATCGAGTTTACGGTATATCCATCGCGAAAGATAGAGAATATTTCGCCGAATTCTAATCTTTTGATATGTAATTCTATTGATCTAAAAACAATGGATCATTTGAAAAATGGCTTGGATGTAATATGCGTCATTGATTCTAGCTCAGTTTTACCGGCTGATTTTCCTTTTACAATTACGTCACGGGAATCGGATGGGTATGACGGCAATTGGGCTTCGAATTTGAATTGGGTTGACAATAGTCACAGGCCATTTAATAATTTAAAAAGTAATAAAGTGCTGGGCTTTGAAGCCTATAAGGCATTACCTAAATATGCCATCACCGGGATTCAACCGGAGCAGTTTGTTGATGTATTAGCCGGAATGTATGTCGGCTGGCTCCATTTGAATTCCGCTTATTTAATGCAAATGCGGGTTGGCTCAGGGAAATTGATCCTAACGACCTTTAATCTAATTCAGAATTATGGAGATGATCCTTTTACGACGACATTAAGAGATGAGTTAGTTGCTTATCTTCAAAGCGAGGATTGTCAACCAACGATAAATTGGAAATAATAATTATTTAGAGGTGAATTTATGAATGAAATTATTTCAAAATTAGAAAAGCTAATTGAACATAATGACGGTATTTTGCGTCTTAAACCGGCTTGGGTTGCTAGGGATTTTTTACCGCCGGGTAGGCGCTTGGGATTGCCGGAGGAAATGTATGATCTCGGTGAGCGCGGCGGTATTTGCGAACGCTGGGTAGGTTCGACTACACCGGCTGATAATCGTATTAAGGTACCCAATGAAGGATTATGCTGTTTGGATCTTGAAGATGGTCAGGAAATTACTCTAAAAGCGGCAGTTGAGATAGCCCCGGCATTGATTATGGGAGCTGATTATGCTAAGGCTCATACCGGGCTGGGACGCTTGCCGAAAATTTTCGACTATGCTTATCGCTTGCCTTATCATTTACACCAGATGGCAAAAGATGCTCGCAAAGTCGGTCGCAATAGTAAGGAAGAAGCCTATTATTTCCCCGAAGAGGTACCGCTGGGACCTGAGCCGGAAACCTATTTTGGTGTTCATCCTTATATTAGTCTAGAGAAACGCTATGAATTGCTTTTACCGCCGATGCAGGAGTGGAAAGATGATAGCATTCTTCTCCATTCCCGTGCCTACCGTTTAAAGGCAGGCGATGGATTTCATGTTCCGGCGGGAATTCTACACGCACCTGGCTCGGCCTTGACTATTGAATTACAGGAAGATTCCGATGTGTTCGCAATGATGCAGGCTAAAGTAGGTGGCGATATTATTATTGATAAAGAATTACTATTTAAGGATGTTTCAGAAAAAGAACGGAAAAAATTAGCGGAAAGAGCTATTCTGGATATGATTGATTGGGAATTAAATGGCGACCCTTACTTTTATGAAAACCGGCATACACCACCAATACTCATTGATTCTGACCAGCAATCTGGAAGTGAACAGTCCTGGATTTTTTATAATACTAATAAATTCAGCGGTAAGAAGCTGATTATCCGTCCGGGGGGAAAACACGTTTCAGTTGAGAAAGGAGTGTATAATATTTTGGTCTGGCGGGGCAAAGGAAACTACGGAGATGTCGAAATTGAAGGCTTGAATTTTGAAAAAGATGAGTTGCTAATTTGTCATCAGCGGGCTATTTACCCGATCGAAGTCGTCAATACCGGTGACCGCGATTTAATTATCTATAAATTTTTCGGGCCGGATATAAACCCGGATGTTCCGATGTTAACTAAATACCCAAAAAGTCCTAATGCCTGTAATATCCTATAAAAATGAACCGTTTCCGGATTGGTCGGAAGTCAAAAGCTGTAAAATAATCGGTTTGTCTAAAAGGCAAAAACTACAGCTCCCATCAGAGTTTTCCGAAACATTGCTGTTCGTTTTGGATGGTGTGGCTGAAATTAGCGAAGGAGCCGAAAAAAGGACGATATTTTCAGGGGATGTTTTGGATCAATTTTTTGGTGAGGTGTGGATTGAACCCAAACCGCTGGTAGAATTGTTTCAAATTAGTGGCAATTGGAGTAACGATCGGGGGAGTTGTGGGGTCTTCCGGTTGGGAAAAAGTGAGCATCCGCGTAACGACGGCGATCCGGTCGAGTATGAACGAAACACCGTATTTGATAATCATTTCCACGATTGTGATGAATACTGGTTCATTGTCAAAGGTAAAGGTATGGTAGTTTCGGAAGGGGAAAGCTATGCTGTTCAAGCCGGTGATTGCGTAATTACCCCAGCCGGTGAACATCACGACTTTCCAATTGTCCAAGAACCCATTCTGGCTGTCTGGTTTGAGGGTAGTATGAAAGGCAAAAAACGTCCGGGGCATTTGTATCGTGAAAAATAGAAAAATTAAAAGATTGTCTATCGTCGGTTTTGTTTTTTTGATTGTTATGGCTAATAATTGTTCAAAGCCGAAACCGAGAGATGCCAATAGCATTACATTGACCTTTTGGCATAGCTTCGTGGCTACTACTTTACCGATATTGGAGGC
>JAGNGI010000064.1 GCA_018002295.1 Fidelibacterota bacterium | reverse complement strand
CCGTCGAGTTGAATCTCGCCCCGAAACTCGGCGAGCCCGATCTATTTCGGGTCATCGAGACTTTTCCCGGTGTGACCACCGTGAACGACTATAACATGGGTTTGCATATCCGGGGCGGCAACTCCGACCAGAATCTGATCCTGCTGGACGGTATGCCGATTTATAACCCCTTTCACCTGATAGGAATATTTTCGACTTTTGACGAATCGGCGATTCAATCTGCCAATGTTTCTAAAAGCGGGATCGATCCGGTCTATGGCAATCGTCTCAGTTCGGTCATAGATGTTAATGTCCGGGACGGAACCGCCGCCGAACATGCCGGCTACATCAATCTCAGTTTCCTGAGTTCCAAAGTCCGGGCTGAGGGACCGTTACCATTCGGTAGTTATCTTCTGACGGTTCGCCGAACTTATGCCGATTTGTTCGTCAATACTGTTACCAAAATCATATCGTCTGATATAAAATTGCCGTATCATTTCATAGACGGGATGGGAAAAGTCGTCATTAAACCCGGTAACCAGAACCGCCTGGAAATCACCTCCTATCTTGGAAAAGACGTTTATGATATGCGAGTGATCGATGGAGATGACAGTTCGGGGGTTTATAACTGGCAGAATAAGGCGCTTGGCTTTAATTATTCCAATGTCATCAATCCGCAAATGGTTTTTTATCTGCGCGGCAGTATGAGCCAGTTCGGGGCCGAATGGGTTCCCGAAGATACAACGAAATCTGAAATGATCGATAATGTCTTTACCGGCAAGACGATTAACGCTTACTTCCGGTATGACAATTCTTTATTTGGACAGATCAAGGCTGGCGCCGAGTTTTGTTTCAATGACTATTACTTGAAAACTAAGGGCTTTAGTTATCAGCCGATATATTTCGAAAAAAATAAGTCACTGGAGAGTTCGGCATTTATCAGTATTAACCGCCAGTTTGGGGCACTGCTCAATGTTAGCGGCGGTTTGCGAATGACACATTTTTCCATTCAAGATACGCTGACATTTTCACCGCAGTTATCTCTGGGCTGGAAAATCACTCCATCTCACGAAATTCAATTACATTGGGGAAAATATCATCAGGATTTAATGACGATTGGCACAGAGGAGATCATCCTCTCGATGTTCGACGCCTGGGTGACGGTTCCAGAAGACCTGCCGGTTATGGCGGCGGAACAACTGGCTTTCAGTTATCGGTGGCAAATCCATCGTAATCTCGCGCTGGATTTGGCATTATATCATAAGCGCTTTAATCATATAGTTGAATATAATACCACCAAATATTCACCAATTGACCCGGATTTTGTGGATGGAACCGGCATTGCCAATGGTCTGGAGATTCTGCTAAAGGGAAATGTCGGGAAAATGCAGGGCTGGCTGTCGTATTCATATTCGCTGGTTGAAAAAACGGTCAACGGCGTTACTTATCCGCCTAAGTATGATCGTCCGCATGACCTCGACCTGGTTCTGAATTATCAGCTCACGAAAAAATGGTCGGTCGGCAGTCGTTTCGTCTATCATTCCGGCACGCCTTTTACTCAGATAATCGGATATATGCGGCAACCGCTCTATGAGGATTTCCGGACAGGTAGTTATCCCTATGAAATCGAAGTTTATGGAGCGCGGAACGCCTGGCGTTATCCGGACTATCACCGGCTGGATATTAACTTCGTCAAACAATACAGCTGGAGATCGCATCCGATGGAATTTTATATTGATTTGGTCAATGTCTATGCCCGTCTGAATGTCCTGGCTTATGCCGAACATAATGATACCTGGATACAGATGCCGCCGCTGGCAACGATCGGAATAAGGGGGAAAATATGGTAAGAACTAGATTTTTATTGATTATACCGGCATTGTTTTTATTATGGCGTTGTCCAGCCGGACCGCCGACCGGGCCAGATACCGATATTAGTAAGAATTTATCGGTGAATTGCTTAATCAGTCCTTATGAAGATACGTTAAAAGTATTCGTCTCGAAGTGGAGTGAATTAAGTGAGTATGAGTATGAGTATCCATACTCTGATTGGAAAAAATACCCTGATTATTGGAGTGTTTCAGGAGCAATAGTAACAATTGCAGTTAATGGAAATTACTTACCTGTTATGGAAGATTCAGTTAAAGAGGATGAAGATATATGGGATGTTTGTCATTACTACTACTACAAATTTCCGAACGTAGATGTGCATCCGGGACAGCATTGGCAATTATCGGTCTATCATCCGGATTACGACAGCCTCTATGCAGAAACGGTGGTGCCGGATTCTGTGGAGTTTATCAATTTGCCGGATACAATCAGGGACGATTCAGAGAACTTAAACTTCTCATGGACTGATGCGGATGGGGCCAGGGGATATTTACCATTATTATCTTTTACGGCGACAAATGATACTGGCAAATATTGGAGTATACAGGTCCACTCTGATTTTGCTGATGAAGGTGATGGAGTATATTCATGGTCATCCGGCTTTCCCAGTCAAAATACATCTGCCGAGTATAAAATAAATACTATGTTAAAAGAGATTAAATTTTGTTATGATGAAGATAAATATAAAATTGGTGATCTGAGCCAGTTCACTTCTTTTTATTTGCGATTTTATGTTTACTCATTGAACGAAGCCCTTTATAATATCCAGCGCTGGGAAGTTCAGCCCGATGAACTCAGCGGTTTCAATGCCCCAGTGCGCGTTTTTTCCAATGTGGAGGGCGGCAGTGGTATTCTCGGATCGTTTTGGCGAACAGCTAGCCCGAAAATCATCGTTGATAAAGAATTTTTAATTAGTCATTGTCAATAGAACATATAGGTCAAGTCGCCAACTCGACCATTCGATTTAGCACGCCGCTCCATAATGCAAAATTCCGTAGGACAGGCATTTTTGCCTGTCTATTTTTCACGTAGGATAGGCATTCCTGCCTGTCTATTCCTATCTATAATTTTTACGAATTATATTGCCAGGCCGACAGCCTAGAAAGGCTATCCTACGGATTATTTAGTGTTATTAATCATAGGGACAGGCATTCTTGCCTGTCGATTAATCGTAGGTCGAGTTGTTAACTCGACTGGGCGATTTAGCAAATCGCCCTACAATATTAAAGCATTTTTGCCTGGTCATTTTGAAGTCCACGACGACAGCCTGGAAAGGCTGTCCTACGAATTCAAATCTTAATCCAAAAACTGCCACTCAACTCCAAAAGCTTGCAGGCGATTCCGATAATTAGCGCCAGGAACAGTTGAAAAAGTCCGACCTTCCAAATTATAAATAGCATAAAAAATATGAAAATCTTCGATCCGAGCCCCAATTCGAGCCACTATATCCAATCGGTTATTGGTAAAATATTCCGTTCCGAATTGGCCTATTCCTCGCAGTTCTTCAAACCACCCCAAATTTTTCGACATATCCCAATAGGTCAATTCTCCAGCGACATACAATCGCAAATTATTCTGGAAAAGGTCAATTTCCTGTCGGATTTGCCCCCATCCTTGCAACCAGACGCCTTCCTCGTTATTGGAAATTAAACCGCGCGCCGTTAGCGTCATACGCCATGGCAAGATTAATCTTCCATCGGCGGTTATGTAAGCCGCATCCAATTTCTGGGGCAGATAAATCAAAGTCGTGTCATTGATTGCCGATTTATAGGGAACATAAAAATTCGAGTTCACTTGATTAAATGCCAAACTTAATTGTAAACTCCGACTGGCGTGTAGAAAGTCAATGGTTCCGATCCGGTATTGGAAGCCTTCCTTGCTAATCGGCTGATTCACCGGAAAATCCAAATGGTAAATTAGCGGATAAAGGGCATAAGTCGAGGCAACCCGTCCCCCGACTTGGTTTTTCGGACTCAGGTGATACCGGAGATGAAATTCGCCGTCGAAATATTGATCAATCGCACCCAAATAAAGACTCCAATGACTTTTAATTTTTTTCGATGAAATGCCAACGCCACCAGCCGCTAAATTTTGACGCTCGTAGAAGCCATTACGGAGAGTTACAGAGCGAGTTACGGGATTAAAGTGCATCGCTAAGCGGAAGTGGGAAATCTGCCGGTCGTAATAAAATATAAATTCCGATTGATCAGCCACGCCTTTGAATCCAAATCGAGGATCTTTGACATATTGTCCGTAAATAAAATTATTTTGCTGAAAACCAAGCGCGGTTGAATCGCATTCACTTGCTCTGATAGCTATACCACCCAGTGCGGCGCGATATTCTTTTACATTGCCATTCCAGGAAGGCGACAAATAAGCCGACGATGTAGTAGGAGAAACTTTAACATAACCCGGCAGATATTTTTGATAAGCGGCATTCAGGTCAATTTGCCAGCTTTTCCAGAAAGCCCGCAGATCCAGTCGGTAAATTTGCGAAAGACTCTCGCCGGTCTGGGATAATTTTGCTCCGAGATTACCATAATAACTATCATAGCCCAGATTTTCGCCTACAAAACGCCAGACCGTCGTAGTATCAGCTAATTTACCACTAATCAACATACTGAAATTCATAAAGCCATAATCGCCCCGGTAATAATCGAACCGCGAAAATACTTTATCCCACAAAAAATAGCGCGGTGTCATTTTTATGGCGGTCGCTTCCAATTCAATCTGATCGAAACGCGGATTCAGCCAGGTTAATGGCGCTTGCCCGTAAACCGGATCAGTCATTGACAAACCGTTATTTTGCATAGTTAGTGCAGTAACCGGCAAACCGAAAGTCTGGATTACGCCTTTGACTCCCCAATCGTCATAAGGCAGAAAAATGTAACTACTTCGCTCAAAAATACGATCGCCAATATTGTAAATCCCAACCGATTGGGTTTCAGTTTCAACCCGGCTGGAATCCGCTTGGTACGGATTGTCACTCATACCGGCTTCTAAAAAAATTGAAATCCAACCGACAATTAGCAAAAGCCTGAGAGCTTTCATTTCAGCGTCTTTCTTCCCTGAAATAAGGTATTGCCCGAGCGATCCGCTGGGCTGTTACCGGAACTAAAAACAGAAAAACAATCAGATTAACGATTATGTGAATAATACTGAATACCAAACCAGCCGCTAAGGTCGTCACCAACCCACGCCAATTAAATCCAGCTGATAAAGGGTAGGCAATAGAAACACAAATATCATAAAAAATTGTCAAAAGCCCACCGAGTAATCCAATTGCAATAAAATTTCTCAGTCGCGGTTGCCAGCTTAGTACAAAATTTCGGCAAAGTCCACCGACACCACCGATAATGACCATCGCCAGCACTTGAGCAATCAACATTGGCGGAAAAATCAGTCCCGAGCCCAATGGATTAAGAGCCGAGAACAAAAATTCGCCCAATCCGCCGATAATCAGCCCGGACTTCCAGCCCATCAAAACCCCGGATAAAAATATCAGAGCCGTAACTAATTCGACATTCGGAACGAATGCCAGCGCGTAGCCGACCCCGACGATCAGTGCTATAAAAATTGCCGAGTAAGTTATTTTTCTAATCCTTGAATTCATAAAACCACCATTAAGTCGCTGCAATTTACAAAGCGACGCCGATAATTCAAGGATTCTTTAGCTATTCTGGTCGGATTCGCGTTCGCCTTTGAATAATACCCGTTTGAAATAACCACCTTTGGCAGTCCATTTGCCCTCATTCAGGTCAGTTGCGATGTCATTTTTCATTTGATTAAAGCGCGTATCGAGTTCATCAATATAATAAACTACCAATGCTTCTAAAAATTGAGGTTCACGAGGCGATTGAAATTCGTGCTTGCCCTGATGAGAAAGAAGAATATGCTCGAGTTGCAAACGTAAAATTTCAGGAAAACCATTTATTGCTAGGCATTGATCACGGACGATATCTCGTCCTAATACAATATGACCGAGAAAATACCCGGCATCGGTATAAGATACCGCCATTCCAGCCTCCAACTCGACTAACTTGCCGATGTCGTGCAACAAAATCCCGCTCATTACCAAATCGCGATCGAGTTCGGTATAGGCTTGACAAACTCCTTCTGCTACCTGACACATTGTATAGATATGTTCCAATAATCCGCCCCGGAAAGCATGATGGAGAATCATCGAACCCGGGTGGATTTTCAACTGTTCGCCATATTTTTCATAAATAGCGCCAACGACCGCCTTGAGGAAGGGATTTTTTAACGATTGGATTATTTGTTGTAAATCCTCCCACATACTTTCGATATTTTTACTCGTACTAAGTATTAAATCACCGGCATCGTAGCCTTCGGCGCGGTCGCGCTCCGGGACAACACGTCGAATTTTTTCCACTTTGATCTGAAGTTCATTGTTAAAAATTGTGACCGTGCCCTGAACTTTAACGGCGTCGCCAGCTTCGAATTGCTCGGCTAAATTCTCCACATCGTCCCAGATTTTAGCATTTATCTTGCCGGTGCGGTCAACTAAAATCAGGTCGAGATAAATTTTATTTTCCTTCGTCCGCCGAACCGCCTTCGAGAATACGCCAAAAAACGAAGTGACCCGGTCATTTTCTTTGAGATCGCTAATAAATGTCTTGCTCATTTTTTCCCTCTGAATTTTCCAGAATTAAAGCTAAAAAGACTCCCAAAGTCAAGAGTTTTTAGTAAAAATTTATTTGCTATAGGAAAAGACCAGCCGCTTACGAGCAGAAATTGATTTTTAAGGCGAGTTACCTGCCGGTTTTATATTTCCGATTTGGTAATTCGCTAAATGTTCTAAATTTAGCTATGTTTATATATTTCATAACCGATTCACGAAGTCTCGCTCAGTTTGAGCGGTATTTGGAAATAAGAAGAAATTTGGTCCTGAAATAAATCAATTAACTTAGCTCTGACTAATGATAGGGATAAAAAATAATGACATTCAATCTGATAATCCACAATCGGGCAGAGGATTTTTCCCGCCGATTAAACTCTCGTGGAAGCTGGTGCTTTTCACCGTCATTTTGATCCTGTTCGTCACCGCGGCTATCACTTATCCGATTTACTGGCAAACGCGGCAGGCGCTCGAAAACCAGCTGACCAATCATCTCCAACAAAACATTCAGTTGATCCGGGCTCAAATTGATACTTCTCTCGTAAATCTTCTGGCTAACTATCCGGAATTAAATTCCGTGCGGGATTCACTTGAAAATGACCTTAACCGGCGGACCAGTCAATTTTCAGCTCAAGCCATTTACCTGATAGACGCCAGCGGTCGCTTACTGGTAATCGCCGGAAATGAGGAAAGCGCCTTGCAATCAGCAACATTACACTCGGTCGAAATTGCCAGCGCTCGAAACGATCAAGTGACCTCTTCGCCCCTGTTTGCCGATCGCACTGGTCAATATTATAAATCTGTTTTTACAAAAATTACGGAAAACAATAGCCAGCCGGTTGTGCTTGGACTGGACGCCGGTGCCGATTTCCTGGAAATTACAGGTAAGCTACGCAACCAAATTCTAAGCTTAACTGCCATTATATTGATAATTAGTATTGGTCTGGTTTTACTTCTGGCGCGTACGATGACTAAACCACTCGAAAATCTAACTAAATATGCGGAGGCAATCGGTCAGGGTCGCAGCGATCTTCCGGTTCTGAACCACCGACGGGATGAGATCGGGTTCTTGAGCCGAACTATACAAACAATGTATGGCAAAATAAGTCAGCGTGAGAAGGAAAACAAACAGTTCTTAGCTTCAGTCGCCCATGAAATTCGCAACCCATTGGGCGGTATGAAAATCAACGCTGAATTACTGCTGGAAGACACCGACAATCTGACTAATGCAACTAAATATGCCACTGCGATCGCTCGTGAAGTTGACCGACTGGCACTGATCGTTGACTCTTTTCTGGCGTATGCCCGTCCAATCGAAACCAATCTGATTATCTGTGATTTGAACGAATTGCTACAACAAGTTATCAGCGAATTGCAACGCGATTTCCCGTCAGCTAAAATCACCGTCAGCGGGCAAGCGCGGGTAAAAGTCAATCCCGGCAAAATCCGGCTTTGTCTATTAAATCTGATTCGCAATGGGCTGGAAGCCGTTCCGGAAGCACCCGCCATAAAAATCAATATTACGAATAAGCCGGGTCAGACTGAAATTCGCTTTTTCAATGCCGGTATGCCGATTGCACCTGAAATCCAGTCTCAGATTTTTGAGGCTTTCTTCAGCACGAAACCGGATGGCATCGGTTTGGGATTAGCCATCACCAAATCTCTCGTCGAACAACACGGCGGCCAGATCTATCTGGATCATTCCAATACCAGCGGCACGGAATTTGTCTTGATTTTACCGGAGTAAAATATGAATTCGCCCAAATCCAATTATACCATCTTGATTGTCGAAGACAACCAATCTATGCGCGACGGACTGCTGGCTTCACTTCAGAAGGAAGGTTATTCCGTGGCAGGTGTGGCTGACGGACAGGAAGCCTGGAGTCTGCTTCAGAACCAGCGATTCGATCTAATCATTACCGATATTAAAATGCCCGGCCTCGATGGTCTGACTCTTATGAAAAAGGTCAAAAACCTGGCGCCGATGACTAACATCATCCTGATCACAGCTTTTCCAACGGTTGATATTGCAGTGGATGCAATGAAATGCGGTGCGCAGGATTTTATCACGAAACCATTTGCGCTGGCGGAATTACGACAAAAAGTAGAAGCACTGTATCGGCGTAAGTTTGTCCAACTTAAACCCAGCCTAAGCGAGCCAGAATTCCCGGATTTGATCGGCAATTCACCGGCTATCCGACAAATCCGCCAGCTAATTGCGAAAATTGCACCGGGCGATAGTCCGATTCTAATCACCGGCGAGAGTGGCGTTGGGAAAGAATTGGTCGCCCGACTCATTCATCAAGCCAGTCGCCAGAAAAACGGACCATTTCTCGCCGTCAACTGCGGAGCTTTAACTGAAACACTTTTGGAAAGCGAACTCTTTGGTCACGAAAAAGGCGCTTTCACCGGCGCTCATAAAACTCATATCGGAAAATTTGAACAAAGTAACAGCGGCACCCTGTTCCTCGATGAAATCGGTGATATGTCCACCGCCTTGCAGGTCAAACTCCTGCGCGTATTGCAAACCAAACAATTTCAGCGCGTTGGTGGTGAAAAATTCATCACCAGTGACTTCCGACTAATTTGCGCCACTAATATAAACCTCGAAAAAAAGATCAAAGACGGCGAGTTTCGTTCAGACCTTTATTATCGCATCAATGTCATTCCTCTGACAATTCCACCCCTGCGGGAACGTCCCTCTGATATCCCGTTGCTAGTTGATTACCTGCTCCAGCTTAAAGCCAACCGGCTTGGTCGCAAAATACCGCGAATCGAACCCAGCGTTATGGCTCGCTTAATATCTTATTCATGGCCGGGTAATGTGCGGGAATTGGAAAACTTTATCGAACGGGCTTTAGTATTTATCGAGGAAGACATTTTCTCGGAAAAACTATTTAATTTCGGCGATCTACCGCAAAATGCTGACCTATTAAGCCAAAACAGTACTCCAGCGGCTCGCGACCTGACTGCTCAGGTTGGCAAAATCGAACGCGAAATGATCATTAAAGCCCTACGCGACCAGCACGGCGTCAAGCAACGCGCCGCCGAACAATTGCGAATCAAACCCAGCACTTTGTATTACAAATTGGACAAGTATGGCATTAAGCCCGAGGAATATGAATAATAATTTTACTTCAAGAATCACAATTTGCGGGACGTTGATTCTAATCCTACTACTGGCGAAAAATATTCAATCAGCGCCAATAGATAGCCTGACTTACTATCAGACGCAATATAACCAGCAATTAACCAAACTACGCACTCTCGAAAAGGATTATGACAAACTCCTTAACGACATCAATGCTATTGATGCCCAAATTATCAAAATCAACAATGCCAGCAACCCAAATTGGAACGACAAAAGGAAACTTTCCCGCCTAACCGCCCGAAAGGCTGAGATCAGTGGAAAGATGATCCCGATTTATACCGAATTGACCAATCAAAGGACAATTCTAAATATTACGTTTAATCGCTATTATGATTTTCTTTCGAAAAGTATAGACTCGACTGTCAATCAATATAATACCGTCGGTGACTCGCGCCAGCGCCAAAGTTTGAGCAGAACCTTATTTGAATTAATTGACCAGCGCGGACAATTACTGGCAAGCCAGCGCCAGTTCAGCGATCAGAATGAATTCCCGTTACCGGAAAAGGAAGACCTGGTGGCACTAATTTCCAAATACGATTTTAATGAGGCAATTCGCCGGGATATTAGCCATATTCTTGACGCGAAAATCCGGCAGATTGATTTAATGATCGCCGCCGCCAACACGGAGAAAGAATTACGCCAAAGACTTAATCAATTGAATCTGGAAATGAATGCCCTGAGCGGCGAATCTTATCCATATCAAGGCGGCAACTTTAGCGACTACGAGAACTGGGATCATGCGACAATGTCGGGAAAATCTGCCTATCGTAATCGGACCGACAAAGCGGCTCTTCCGGCTACGACTCAATCTGTGACCGCCGCCGACTATCTACCCCTTTTTCAGAACATACCGACGAACGATCTGTCTTTGTATATTTCACAGCTCGACTCACTCCGCCGAGATTACCAGAAACAATTACAGGAAATCAACGGAAATAAGTAAATTGCCGTTGAATGCTGGCGCTCTATTTTCGTAATCTTACACTAATCCTATTTATTGTCGTTCTGTTATTATCCGGATTACTCCAGGCTGATCAGAAGTTAAGTGGTTATTGTAAAACCGAAGCCGGGATGGAAACCAATATTCTGGAATCAGACTCTACCTCCCAGAATAGTTTTACGACACCCGCCCTGGCTAATCTCCATTTTTACCTAAGCAAACGACGATTGAACTTCAATGTCAATGCGACCGGCGGATTACTCGCCTATGATTATCATCCTGAAAACAAAGCCACTTTAAATATATCAGCCCAGGCCAATTATACCATCAGCCGTAAATTTTTTCTGGCTTCGACCGTTAACGCTTTTCAAAAATGGTGGTTGGAACAGGATTATGCTTATTATAATACCGACTGGCTCATCGGCGGAGGTTTGAATCTCAGTCATTGGAATCCGTCGCTATCCATTATTCTGTCCCAAAATTTATTCCGTCATAGCAGTAGCCTAGATAATCACCGTATCGGCGGACTGGTAGAAATTTCTAGCTCACTCAACCCAAGCCTGACGTTTTCGGCTCAAAGCGGCTATTCCCAAATTGATTACCTCCATCGGCCGCTATTTTCAGTCGAGAACTCCGTTTTGGATACTACAGCCCGGCAGAAGGATCTACTATTTTTTGGCCAGATCGGACTGGAACATCGTCGCCAGGCTCTCAGCGGTGTGCGCCTGAAA
>JAGNGI010000117.1 GCA_018002295.1 Fidelibacterota bacterium | reverse complement strand
CTTGGTCTTGATATATTGCGATTAAGTCATCAAGCTTCTGGATTTTTCCCCGATTGTAATCAACCCGCAATTTCTCGACTGCTCGGAGGTCAACGGTTGTCGTCTTGGGAGCACAGGACATTAAGCCACCGAGAACCAACATAATAATTACGATGTTTTTTGCTTTCATTTGTTTCTTCCGTTCTTTATTTATCCCAAATGATTTTAGAACATCTTTATTTCTTAGTCAAGTAAAAATTCTGATTTTTTACCGGTGGAATCAGAGGTGCTGATAGGCCAATAACATAGACGCAGTGATTTACCATCAAAGAATGCGAAGGAATAATATTTCATCCAGTCACCCAGGTTAACCACAACTCCTCTCTCGGTATGATACTCAGTCGGCAAATGCAAATGGCCGGTGATGACATATTCAGCGCCCGCCTCCAGTTTTTTCTTGCCATAGGCAATGATTTCTTGACGGTCGGATTCTTCCTGAGCCGGACTGCGCAGAGTCAGACGGCGGCTTCTCCCAGATAAATGGGTAGCCAAGCGGATGGCGCAATCCGGATGAAGATAGCGAAATAGGCGAATGATGGTCTTATTCCTGAAAAAAAACCGCATCAACCGGTATCCGCGGTCATTATGAAGAATACCGTCAGCATGGGTCAGATGGAAGCTTTTCCCGGCAATTATCGTGTCAATCGGTTTATAGTGAACCGTAATGCCAAGCACGTCCGTGAAAAATTGCCCCGCCCAATAATCATGATTGCCGCCAAGAAAGTGCACCTCGCACCCGGCTAAGACCGTCTCACGTAATTGGCATAACACCGGGAAGAATACGCTCGGAATCACATAACGATATTCAAACCAAAAATCAAACATATCACCGAGAATATATAATGAACCTTTGTGACGTTGGACTTCTGCCAGAAACGCAAAAAGGCGTTCGCGTTTTACCTTTTCTTCCTGACTATCGTTTAGGTGCAGGTGAATGTCGGCGATAAAATAGACGTTTTGATTCATTGTGTTTAAAATTTAAAAGAATAGTAAGATATACGAAAGATTATTTCTATACTCCTGCTCGCCGATTGATTTCACTTTATGGGAAAAAAAATTAGATAATTCCTAAAATTTAGAAATAACGGCGGTCCCTTCTGTCTCTTTTAAAATGTACTTCACGATGATAAAGTAATCAATGGCATCATATTTGTCTGGCAATGGGTTAGAGATGTCTGACAAATACAAATAAGAAGCAAAGCCCAGTATGATAGAAACAGTCTTGGTGGTAAATCCTGGTTCGACGTCAACCAAAATCGCGCTATTCGATCGGAGTAGGCGACTCCAATTCGAAAATATCAGTCATGTCGGTACTCCCATAAGTCGGATTCACTCGATCGCGGAGCAATTACCCTTACGCATCGAGATTGTTACTAATACAATTAAGCCATGGTTATTGGATTATTGCCTGAAAGCGGTGGTCGGTCGGGGCGGTCTTCTCAAACCTCTGCAGGCAGGTGTGTATAAAATTACCCCGGGAATGATTGCCGATGCAATCAGCTGTAAATATGGGGAGCATGCCAGTAATTTAGGGGCTCCGATTGCTGAAGTGATCGCTAATCAACATCATATTTCCAGCTTTGTGGTGGATCCAGTTACGGTGGACGAAATGATTCCGGAGGCACGCATTTCAGGTATTCCTGAAATTGAAAGGGTGAGCCGACAACACACTTTGAACATTCGGGCTTGTGTGCGCAAAGCCAGCGCGCAACTGGGTCGCCTGCCTAGTGAATTGAATTTTGTGGTCGCCCATCTGGGAGGCGGTGTCAGCATAGCGGCGGTTAGAGGTGGTCGTCTGATTGATTGCAACAATGCTTTGCTTGGGATGGGTCCTTTTACACCGGAAAGAGCCGGAGCTTTGCCCCTGGAAGGTATTCTGAATTTAGCGTATTCAGGGAAATACACTAAAGAAGAAATGAAAATAAAAATGACCAAAAAAAGTGGTCTGGTCGCTTATCTCGGTACAAACGATGCCCGAGAAGTCTGGCAACGAGCAGAGACGGGAGATCAGCGGGCGGCATTGATATTCAGGGCGATGATTTACCAGGTTTGCAAAGAGATTGGCGCGATGGCGACTGTTTTGAAGGGAAATGTGGACGCAATAATCGTCACCGGTGGACAGGCGCGTGGTGCTGAAACCGTCGAGATGATCCGCGCCGGGGTGGGATTCATTGCCCCGTTGATTGTTTTCCCGGGTGAAAATGAAATGGAAGCACTGGCTGAAGGCGGATGGCGCGCCCTCTATGGGGATGAGGAAATTCTGATTTATGAAGAGATTAATGTCAAAGAATAATTTATGATAAAGACCTATTCCGAAATATTTGAAAAAGTTAAAAAAAATGCTCGTAGACCGACGATAGCAGTTGCATTAGCTGAAGATAAAAGTGTAATGGAAGCCATTAAAGTCCTATCGGCAAACGATATCGCCCGGGTTATTTTAACCGGCAATCCGAAGAAAATTAAGTCGTATGCTGAACAGGTTGGTTATCCCATAAAAGAAGATGAA
>JAGNGI010000063.1 GCA_018002295.1 Fidelibacterota bacterium | reverse complement strand
ATAATCTTATAGCTACAGTTAAGAAAAAAGCGTATGGCTATCGAAATATGAAATATTTTAAACTCAAAATCCTGCAGCAAAATCAAAAACAACTCCTACTTACCCATACAAATCTGTGATGAACCTTTAATGTTTATTTTTTTAAATATAAAACTTTCTGCAAGGCAAATAAAAGTAAAATAAATACAAAATAAATATTGACAGAGTCCTGTCTTATTAGTAATACTAGTCTTGTGAATAAGATTTATCTTGTAATATTAAATTTAAGGGAGCATAACTAATGGAAGTACCTGAAGGGAAAAAATTTTATGGCTCTATAACAGTAAGTGAGCGAGGGCAGATAGTTATACCGGCAGATGCCAGAAAAGATTTTATTATTAAAACCGGTGATAAACTACTTGTCTTTGGCGATCTGGAACAGGGGCTATGGATAGCAACTCTTGATATTATCTACAGTTCCTGAATTCTATCAATAATAAACCCCTAAACCATATTAAACATGCGCTCGCTTAATTCCACACAACGGGTAATAATACGTCTTTAATAGTAAATATCTTTGAATTTTCCAATTCGTTCAAGTTCTCGAATCTGAGAATCTGCTGGAACATAAAATTAAATCTTCTGAAGGTTTTAAACCTGTCTGCCAAACTGACCGACGACTTTTCTGGCACGCAATTGGTAAATATCAGAACGCTTTTTAAAATCTGATATTGATAGTTTGAAATTGAGTGTCTACATAATAAGTCGATAGACGAGACTTGATAAGTTGATTCGATTTCCGAAGCCACCTTAATGACCATTGAATGACAATAAATGACCATCAATGACGATAAATGACCATAAATGACGAAGATTATTAAAAGGAGATTTTATGCCAAAGAAGAAATCCGACGCACCCCAGACCTATGAGTTCAAAGCCGAACTCAAGCAATTATTACACCTGATAGTGCATTCGCTATATACTCAGCCTGAAATATTCATGCGTGAGCTTATCTCAAACGCTTCGGATGCTTTGAATAAAGTCCGATTTATGCAATTAACCAATCAGAATATTCTCGATCCGGAACGCGAGCTGAAAATCATAATTGAAGTTGATCCCAAGAAACGTACCTTTGCGATTGAAGACACCGGCATTGGTATGACTCGCGAGGAACTGATTGAAAATATCGGTACCGTTGCCAAATCCGGAACTCTACAATATTTGGAGCAGATTCAGAAAGAGGGCAAGAAGATCGACGCCGATATTATTGGACAGTTCGGAGTTGGTTTTTACTCCGTATTTATGGTAACTGACGAAGTCACGATCGAGACCCGCCATGCCAGTCCAGATTCCAAAGCTTATCTCTGGAAATCCGACGGGAAAGGAAAATTCAGCATTTCGGAAATTATTCGGCCTGAACGCGGTACCCGTATTTCATTTACTCTAAAAGAAGAATACAAAGATTTTGCGGAAGAGTATTACGTCAAATCCATTATCCAGAAATACTCCAATTTCATCAACTTCCCGATTTATGTTGGCAAGGATCGAGTAAACAGCATTGAAGCGCTCTGGCGTAAGCCTAAAGATGAAATAAAAGAAGACGAACTAGTCGAATTTTATAAATTTCTTACCAACGATATTAATCCGCCATTGGGACACCTGCATCTGTCGCTGGAAGGTTCGGTTAATTTCAAAGCCTTGCTGTTCATACCGTCCAGTGTGCCGTATGACATTTTTTATGAAATCCGCGAAAAATCCTTACACCTCTACGCCAATCGGGTTTTCGTACAGGATAATGCTACCGAACTATTGCCGGAATATTTGCGATTTATCAAAGGTGTCGTTGACACCGAAGACCTACCGTTAAATATTTCCCGCCAAGTGACGCAAGACAGCCCGGTAATGGCCAAAATCCGTAATGTATTGACTACTCGCATTCTAGCAATGTTGGAAGACTGGGCAAAGAATGATGTCAGCAAATATGAAAAATTTTATAAGAATTTCGGTCATATTTTTAAACTAGGCGTTACCACCGATTTTGCTAATAAAGATAAAATCATCAAACTCTTGCGTTTTGAGACTACCGCGAAAAATAAGGGAGAATTGACGTCGCTCGATGAATACATTGCACGTATGCCAAAAGACCAAAAGGAAATTTACTACCTGACTGGCGAGAACCGCGAGATTGCCGAACGCAATCCCAAATTGGAATATTTCCGAAAACACAATCTTGAAGTCCTTTTGCTGGTTGATCCAATTGATATTTTCATAATACCGACGATTTATGAATATGAAAAGAAGAAATTTCAGTCAATCGAAAAAGCCGACCTGAAACTGGAAAAGAAGGATAAACCGGCAGAAGGCGAAGCCCTTGAAGAAAATCTGCTGAAGTCGCTGATAACGGTTTTTAAGGAAACGCTGGGTGATAAAGTCGCAGATGTAACCGTTTCGAATCGTTTAGTGGATTCACCGGCAACTCTGGTCGTTGGTAAAGAAGGACTCGAGCCCCAGATCGAAAAATTTATGAAAATGATGAATCAGGAAATCGAGCCTCAGAAGAAAATTCTGGAAATCAATCCATCGCATCCCTTGATTAAAAATCTCTCCCGTTTGAACCTCGGCAATAGTCATGATCCGCTTTTGCGTCAATCAATTCTACAGATTTATGAATCGGCTTTGTTATTGGACGGTAATTTGGAAAATCCGACTGAATTTGTCTCGCGGATGGTTGATATTTTAACTACTGCAACCAAATAATCATAATTGTAGGACAGGCATTCTTGCCTGTCCACAATAAATTGTAGGTCGAAATAATATTTCGACCATTGCGATTTAACAAATCGCCTTACAATTTTCTTAATGGTTATATAACGACAGCCTGGAAAAGCTGTCCTACGTATATACATAGTTGCTAAAAATAATTGCTAATGGCGCAAGATTTTTGTTGGCAACTTTATATTTCCTCTTTAGTTTAAACCTGATGTTCAGGCTTATGAGGAAAGAGAAAATCATTTGTTCGTAGATTACACCAAAGTATCTGTGCAATCCGGTAGCGGTGGTAAGGGCTGTGTGGCTTTTCGTCGTGAAAAGTTCGTTCCAAAAGGCGGTCCCAGTGGCGGTGACGGTGGACGCGGTGGCGATATAATTGTTAAAGTTGATCACAATCTCAATACTCTTCAGGATATTAAATATCATAAAAGTTATAAAGCCCAAAATGGCGAACCCGGTCAAGGCGGTTTAAAAAGCGGCGCCGACGGTGCGCCGGTTATAATTCGCGTGCCGAAAGGGACATTGATACGTGATGAATTAACTAATGAGATTCTGGCGGATCTGGTCGAAGATAATCAGGAAGTAGTCATCGCCCGCGGTGGAAAAGGCGGACGAGGAAATGCCCATTTCGCCACGCCAACGAAACAAACTCCTCGTTATGCCGAGCCGGGTTTGCCCGGTGAGAAAAAAAGCCTGATTTTCGAACTAAAACTTTTCTCGGATGTGGGATTGATAGGTTTGCCAAATGCCGGTAAGTCAACTTTAATCTCGAAAATTACTGCCGCTCGTCCCAAAATCGCCGATTATCCCTTTACTACTCTAATTCCCAATCTTGGCATTGTCAAATTTGGCGACTATAAGAGTTTTTTGATAGCCGATATTCCCGGTTTAATCGAAGGCGCTCATCAGGGAAAGGGGCTGGGTTTTCGTTTCCTTAGACATCTTGAACGCACGAAGGTTCTGGCTTTTTTGATCGAAGCAACAGACCCAGAGCCCGAACTAACTTATCAAACGCTTAATAACGAATTGGTAAAATATTTATCCGCTTTTGAAAACAAACCACGTTTTATCGTAATTACTAAAACTGATCTGGTACAAGAACTTCCCACCCTAAAATTCGATAATTTGCCGATCGTTCCCATCTCTGCCGTTACTGGTGAAGGACTGGAGTTATTTATCCAACAATCGCTTAAATTACTAGCGCAAAATGGATAAACTGCAAGCCATTCTCAGTTTAATGAGTATTAATGGATTGGGTTCACATCGCATATTGAGCCTATACCGGCAATACCCTGATATTCAGGAAGTATTCAGCGTTTCACCTAAACGATTGATTGAGGTACCGGGCATTGATTTCAAAATCGCGGAACGAATAAAAAATAATGCTGATCACCAATTTGTCGATCAGCAATTAAACTGGCTAAAAAATACCCCTTATAAAATCACGACTATAATTGACGAGGATTATCCTGCTCGATTGAGAAATATCTACGATCCTCCGGTGGTTTTATTCCGATACGGTGAATTTTTGCCGCAGGACGAAGATGCGATTGCCATTGTGGGAACTCGAAATCCGGATCATTACGGCAAAGAAGTAGCGGCTCTATTAGTTAGCCAATTAGTTGAGCAAAATATAACGATAGTTAGCGGATTTGCGCGCGGAATTGACACCATCGCCCACAAAACTGCTCTGGAAGAAGGTGGGCGAACTATCGCGGTTCTGGGTAACGGCATCGAACGAGTTTATCCGCCGGAAAATCGGTCATTGCGTGATAAGTTGGTTACCCAAGGCGTCTATTGTTCGGAATTTCCTTTTGGTACCAAACCGGACGCGGTCAATTTTCCGCGTCGCAACCGGATTATCTCTGGATTAAGTTTAGGAACTGTCGTTATTTCCGCCGGAGAAAGGAGTGGCGCCTTATTAACTGCTTATTATGCACTTGACCAAAATCGCGAGGTTTTTGCTGTTCCCGGGAGAATTACCGACGAAAAGAGTTTTGGCACCAATCACCTGATTCAAAAAGGAGCCAAATTAGTCACCTCGGTCGGCGATATATTGGATGAAATTGATGCTATTCGTCGCTTCCCCCGTCAGCCGCGCCAGCTTGAAATTAGCTTTGAATTTGAAAATGAAGACGAAAAAGCGATTTACGAAGCGCTTTCGACCGATCCGATTCACATAGATGATCTGGCTCAAAAACTCGGTAAAAATACATATTCGATTTTGGCGACTTTGCTCTCGCTTGAATTAAAGGGTGCTGTGCGGCAATTGGCGGGGAAAATGTTCATTAAAGCAGGATTATAAATGCAAATATTTAAAGAAATTAGGGGCAATTTCGCGTTGATTTTTTCAATCTGTATTTCGATTTTGTTTCTTCCACAAAAAAGTTCATCTCAAGATATCTCTGACCGACCGGTTCGACTTTATCAATTGTGGGACTGGATTTCATATAAATATAGCAATTATCCGACGAGCTTAACCGAAGGGGTAGAACTTGTCTATTTCGGAACCAGTGGCGGTATTTACGCTTTTCATAAATACGGGCGCTACTGGACTGAGCCGTTTACTACCAGCAATGGTTTGAGCGATGACTTTATAACGGCAGTCCTTTATGATGAAACAACGCGTTATTTATGGGCGGCACATAATAAAGGCGTCAGCTACTTAACTCCCAGCAGTTTTCGCTGGACTAATATTTCAAACGCCGATTTAAATTTACCGGAAACGAACCGGATTCTTCGACTCGGTACGGATGGTAACGCAATTTGGGTTCAAACTGAAGGTGATTATCTCCTCACTATCAATAAGATATTGGGATTTTATCAAGCAGAGGAAGAATCAGCCTCAGAGGCAGTTAAATGGCAACCGACTTCACTTGACGGCGTACCAGATATGAGGGGTTATACCATAGATCAGGATTACCAAATTGATGGGCGTGGTTTAATTTTAGATCAGAACCTGCGAGAATACAGGGTAACGGTTTTTGCCAAAATAAACAATGACATTTATGGTGGAATTGCCGGATTGGGACTTTTTGAAGGCAACGCTAATATTAAAACCCTCCATATCCATCCTTTCGGTCCGATGCAAAATTACATTAATGCTATGGCGGTGGATGATAATCGGATTTGGGTTGGAGGTACCCGGAGTGATTTGAACCCAATTTTCACCAAATCAGGAATTTCGTGTTATAATCAAAATGATGGTTTCTGGGAATATTTTGAGAGTCTGTTTATCAATGAATTTGCAACGCCGGTGGTCAATGACCTAGCCTATAAAAATAATCGGCTCTGGATTGGCACCGAGCAGGGTTTGTCAATCTACGATCAAAATAAAAACCGCTGGAAGCGATTATCTATGTCCAGTGGCTTAGCCGATGAAATCATTACTTCGATTGCGCTCGAAGATACTCTCGCCTGGATTGGTACACCGCGCGGACTGAATCTCATCAGTATTCCGAGTTATAAAGCACGTCGTCAACGTTTGTCGCCCCGCCAGAATATCTTAAAGATCTTCAAAATTGCCATAGATTCAAAAATAATTTGGATTGCCACCGATAATGGGATTTACTCTATTGACAAATTCAATCATAATGTCGAACATTATAATATGTCTGGTGAAAGAATAGGTTTGGATGATGCAGTAGCCGGTAATGTCACGGCTATTGGATGCGGAGATTCGGTGACGGTTTTTGGACGTTATCACGATCTTCTGCAATTTTCATATAAAGACAAACAATGGACTAATATTCCACTGACAGAACAGTTAAATGAAGCCAGTTTTTTCGATATCGCAATTGATGGGAATTATATGTGGCTGGGAACCGATCGGGGCGCATTTCTGATGCGTCTATCTGATTATTATTGCGAGAATTATACTACTCTCGATGGCCTGGCTGGTAACAACGTCTTTAAAATTTTCATAGATGGCGATTGGGTTTGGTTTGCTACCGATTGCGGTCTGACAAAATATAGCTGGAGAAAATATGTCACACTCACTGAGTAAAACATCGTTGTTAGTTTGTGGGTTATTAACGGTGGCTCTTGCCCAAGAGCCGGCCGATTTCAGAGGAAACGTGGAACCGGAAATTCCGAACTTTATCTATGATGTTAGTATCACGCCTATTGTGACCAGAGATAGTATTAAAATTGATATAATTATTAAAGTGCCATACAGTGCAATCCAATTTGTCAAAAAGGATACAATATTCATCGGCAAATATGAAATATCAGTGATGCTACTGGATGAGAAAGAAGTTAATGCTATCAGTAAAATCTGGACTAAAACCCTTCAAACCAAGAAGTTCGAGGAAACTCATTCTAATGAACTTTACGATATTAATAAACTAACCTATAAAGTAAAGCCGAGTGATTATTCGTTAACGATTGGAGTGATGGATTTAGATACTCGAAAGACTACTCATCGCAAACGGGAATTAAAATTAAAAAATTACTATAAAAAATCAATTACTCTCAGCAGTATCAACATAATCGAAGACACTGTCGCTGACAGTAGTGGAGATAGTACTGATGTTTCCGCATTAACCGGTACACTAAGCAATAAAAGCGAAAAATTCGACATCTCGTTTTTCGTATTATCTAATGGAGGGAAGGGAACGATTAAATATAGCATTTATAATATGAACAAAAAGGTAGTCCTTGAAAACAAAATTGATCATAATTTTAAGAAAGGAGTGGAATACCAGAGAATCAGTATTCCGCGTCAGAAATTGTCTTACAGTAAATATCGGTTGGTTCTTACGGTGAAAATCGGTTCTGAAGAAGTCACGGCTGAAAAAATAATCCAAATCCGCTGGACTGGTATGTCTGATATGATCAATAATCTCGATGAGGCAATCGAACAACTCAGATATATTGCCCGTGGTGATGTTATTAGTAAGATGAAAAAAGCCAGTGGAGAAGAAAAAAAGAACCTATTCCTTGAATTTTGGAGGGAGAGAGACCCAACTCCCGGAACAGAAGAAAATGAATTAATGAATGAATATTACCGTCGCGTTGCTTTTGCTAATCAAAATTTCAGCGGTTATTTGGAAGGCTGGAAAACCGATATGGGAATGGTTTATATCTTGTTTGGCCCACCAAATGAAATCGAACGCCATCCTTTTGAAATTCAGACAAAACCGTATGAAGTCTGGTATTACTACGAATTAAATCGGACGTTTATTTTCGTTGACGAGACCGGTTTTGGAGAATACCGTCTGATTACGCCCTTGGACTATTACGGTAGTTTTTATTAATGCTAAAATCGCGCAAAATTGCCGTCATCGCCGGAGATGGAATCGGTCCGGAAATTATCAGACAAGTAGTCAAAATATTTGAAGTGCTGAAAAACTATAGCCAGATTAATCTGGCAATTACGCATGCGCCTTACTCGGCGGAATATTATCTGAATACCAAAGTTGCAATTCCAGATGAATATATTGCCGAACTCGAGAAAAATTACGATGCAATCTTGATAGGACCATTCGGAGATCCACGCCTCCCTGACGGTCGTTACGCACGCGAAATCATTTGGGGCATTCGGAATAAACTTGATTTATTTTTTGGTTATCAGCACGTCAAGGTTTATGATTCTTGGATGAGCCCATTAAAGAATACGCAAGAAGGATTAGCTGATTTTTATATAATTCGCGAAAATCTGGAAAGCATTAATCCCAAACCGGGTGGTAGTTACTATCGCGATACAAATAAGGAAATCGCGATTCAATCATCTATTTATACTCGCCAGAATATTGATCGATTTATTCAACAGGCATTTGAATTCGCCGGGAAGCGAAATTATAAAAAAGTTGTGCTGGTTCATAAAAATACTTTAATGACCAACTTGCACGAATTATGGTTAAAAATTTTTCAGGAAAAAATTACGGCTTTCCCCGAGATAAATGCTGATGTGATGAATATTGATGCTCTTTTATTTGAACTGCTTAGCGATCCCGCCAAATTTGAAATAATAGTTGCCCCGGGAGACTTAGCTGATTCGATTTATACTGCCGGATTATTTTTACAAGGCAGTTATGGAATGGCTCATATTTGTGAAATTAATCCTGTGAAAATTGGCGCATTTCGCATTGCGCAAGGATCGGCAGTTAAAATAGCGGGACACAATCGCGCTAATCCTTTAGGAGCATTCATTGCCACGATTGAGATGCTGAAATTTCTGGAACTCGATGAAGCCGCTGAAGCCGTAGAACGAGCGCTTATTCAAATCCTACAGAAACACTTAGTTACGATTGATATGGGAGGCTTGATTGGCACAGAAGAACTGGGAAATTATTTTTGTGAATTTCTTAAAGAACAATTATCTATTTCCCGTTAAAATTACTTTGCCGTCTTGACTCGGCTAATGGCTTCTAAGATAAAATATCCAGCTAAGCATCCTGCGGCATAGTATATAAAATCGCTCCAGATAAAGTAATTTCCGATTAAAGTTCGCCCTATAAAAGTTTCTCTTATCTTTTCTAAAATGGGTAAATGCCATAATTGTATGAATTCGAGAATACCGGTAGCGAAAAAAACTATTATTGCGATCCGGGAAGATTTCAAATTCGGAAAAAATAACGAGATTACCAAACACCAGAATATTTCATACAAAAAATCACCTGATGAGTAACTAACCCATTTTTGTAAAGGTCCGGAGTAGAATTTTGTGTAAAAACCAATTGGGACAATGATCAGTATAATCAAGATTTTAATAGCATACGTGCGTTTAAACAATTGTCTTAAAGTCATTGATATTCAGCATTATTTAGTAAGTTGGATAAATCATTCGTAATTATACAAGTACAAAATTATTTGGGTGGAAATTAAAAAGACGGGAGCAGGATTCAAAATTAATCTCCATCAAATTCTTAATTGAGGCGATTCATAATTTGTCTTTTTGCCAAATTACTATCAAATTACGACGCAATGTGTTCGTTAAAAAGAAGGTCCGAAAATGTCCGAAAAATTTGAACCAGTCATCGGCTTAGAAGTCCATGCCCAACTTCTGACAGATACGAAAATATTCTGCAGTTGTAAGAATGCCTATGGCGCACCGCCTAATTCACTGACCTGTCCAGTTTGTCTGGGAATGCCCGGCACTCTACCGGTTCTTGATCGGAAAGCCGTTGAATATGCCATTAAAATGGGTCTGGCGACGGATTGTTCGATTACTGCTTTTTCGCGTTTTGCCCGTAAGAATTACTTTTATCCTGATTTGCCGAAAGGTTATCAAATTTCACAATATGACGAGCCGTTATGCCGAAATGGAAAGCTTAAAATCCAAGTAAATGGAGTAGAAAAAAATATTGGTATAACACGAATACACCTCGAAGAAGATGCCGGCAAATCTATTCATGGTTTTGATAATACTCTGGTGGATTTCAATCGTTGTGGTGTAGCGCTAATCGAGATTGTCTCTGAACCGGACTTGCGTTCACCAGAAGAAGCTTACGATTATCTTATTAAGCTGAAGCAAATCCTTGAATATTTAGAAATTTGCGATTGTAATATGGAAGAAGGCAGTTTGAGATGTGATGCCAATATTTCCCTGCGACCGATCGGAGAGGAAAAATTCGGCACTAAAACCGAAATGAAGAATATGAATTCATTCCGTGGAGTCGAACGAGCCTTAAGATTTGAAATTGAGAGACAAAAAGCTATTTTAGAAAAAGGGGAAAACATTATTCAGCAAACGATGCTCTGGGACGAAGCCAAAGGCGAAGCCCGCCCTATGCGTTCTAAAGAAGAGTCCCATGATTATAGATATTTTCCGGAACCTGATCTTGTCCCACTTGAAGTAGACGAAAATTGGAAGACGAAGATATTGAATGATTTACCGGAGTTGCCTGATCAGAAATATTTTCGTTTCTTAAATAAATATAATCTGCGTCATTATGATGCGGCTATATTAACAAGTGATAAATATCTGGCTGAATATTTTGAGAGGGTAAATGATTTAATTAACGATCCTCAGCTGGTTAGTAAGTGGATACAAGGCGAAGTGTTACGTACTTTATCGCAGAAAAATCTTAACCCGAAACAGATTCCTCTCGCGGCGGAAAACCTTGGTGAATTACTTAATTTGATAAAAGCCGGTACGATTTCAGCCAATATTGCTAAAGAAGTCTTCGACAAAATGGTGGAAAATAATGAATCGGCCAAAATCATCGTCGAGCGTGAAAAATTGATTCAAGTTAGTGATGATTCCGAACTGGAACAGATCATTCAGACGGTAATTTCTGAGAATCCTAACGAAGTCGAGCGTTATCGCAGAGGAGCTAAAAACCTTTTTGCTTTTTTTATGGGACAAGTAATGAAGAAAACGAAAGGTAAAGCTAATCCAAGCGTCGCCAATAATCTGCTGAGGAAAGCCCTGGATAATTGATGCTTTATATCTTAATTATTGAAGTTTCGAATATCAAAATTAATTGATAATAAATAACAATTTTCATAATAACTCTGTTTGAAGAATAAACATTGTTAATCTTGTCAGAAATAATCTGCGGAGAGACGGGGATTCCCTGCCTGACTGCTGACGCAGTCACGCAGGCAGGGAACCCCGGGTAGGGTATAAGCCTACACGCTTTCCAAGCAACTACTTTCAGAATTCTATTTGGAATTCTTACTT
>JAGNGI010000062.1 GCA_018002295.1 Fidelibacterota bacterium | reverse complement strand
TTTACAAATGGCTTGAACAAGTCAATTGGTACGGGGAAAATCGTCGTTGAATTATTTTCAGCGGCAACTTCGCGTAAAGTTTGCAGAAAGCGTAATTGGATTGTAATAGGCTCTTTGTTCATAATTTCTGCGGCTTGGGCAAGTTTGGTGGCAGCCTGAAATTCGCCTTCGGCATTGATAACTTTGGCGCGGCGTTCCCGCTCAGCTTCAGCCTGTTTAGCCATTGCTCTTTGCATTTCTTGGGGTAGGTCAACGTGTTTGATTTCGACTTGTGAAACCTTAATGCCCCAGGGATCAGTATGAGTATCTAAAATTGTCTGCAGTTCCGCGTTGATTTTTTCACGACTGGAAAGCAGTTCATCGAGTTCAGCCTGTCCTAAAATACTACGAAGAGTTGTCTGAGATAATTGAGAAGTGGCATATAAATAATCCTCAACTTCGACGACGGCTTTGGAGGGATCGACAACCCGGAAATAGACCACCGCATTGACTTTGACTGATACATTGTCTTTGGTGATAATATCCTGCGGTGGTACGTCCATAACCACTGTTCGCAGACTTACCTTGACCATCCGATCAACTACCGGGATAAGGAAAAAGAGCCCTGGTCCCTTTGCGGCAATCAAGCGGCCTAGGCGGAATATGACACCACGTTCGTATTCACGCAGAACCCGAATTGCGCTGGAAATTAGAAAAATCAGCAGGATAATAATAGTTATTAATGGAATGCTCATCTTAATCTCCTTACTTGTTATTTATTTGGGTTTAACTTTCAAAACCATTCTATCAACATCAAGCACAACAATTTCCGTTCCTTTGGGAATGGGCGTATCGGAACGGACCTTCCAGTATTCGCCATGAACGATTGCCATGCCGGTTTTATCTACGTCGGTAATTGTCTGGCCGGTTTCGCCAATCATTCCTTCAATTCCGGTAGTTGGTTTGGCTTTATGAGCCTTGAGCGCCAGCGTAAGAGATATAATGACAAAAGCGGCTGTAAAAATTACAATCGGCAGAATCACTTTTAACGAGACGGCTTCTAAAATTTCAGGAGCTTGATTTACATCGATCAACATTAATGAACCGAGTGTCATTGCAACAATCCCTCCAATGGTTAACAATCCGTAGCTAACGATTTTCACTTCAAGTATAAAGAGTATAATACCGAGAATAATCAACGCCAGACCAGCATAGTTGATCGGTAGAACCTGGAAAGCGAAAAATGCTAAAATAAGAAAAATGGCACCCAGCACTCCAGGAAAAATTGCACCAGGATTAGACAATTCAAAATAAATTCCGTAAAAGCCCAGCATTAGTAGAATATAAGCCACAGTAGGATCACTGATTACATCCAGAATCCGATGGTGGATGCCAACCGGACGGAATCGGATAGTCGCCTCTTGAGTGTGGACAGTTTTTTCACCGGAAGGAAGTTTGAAAGTTTTCCCATCGAGAATTTCTAATAGTTCATCTAAGTCATCCACTACGACATCCACGACCTGAAGTTTAACGGCTTCAGTCTCGGTAATGGAAGCGCTCTCGCGCACGGCTTTTTCCAGCCAATCTTCATTACGACCACGTTCGCGGGCAAGACTTCGGATATAAGCGACCGCATCATTAGTGGCTTTTTCAATCATAGTCTGGGAACTAGCAGAATCTGGCTGGCCGCCGATTCCTCCGCCACCCAGATTGACCGGATGAGCCGCGCCAATATTCGTTCCGGGCGACATCGCCACAAAATGGGCTGAAACGGCAATAAATACTCCCGCGGAAGCACACTGCGCCCCGCGCGGACTAACGTAAACAACAACTGGAATTTCTGAGTTAAGAATATTCTTGATTATATCCCGCATAGAAGTCATTAGCCCGCCGGGAGTGTCCATCTGAATTATCAGACACTCGACCTGATCGGGCTGAGCTTTGCGCAAATTGTCGTTGATATAGGAAGCTGAAACCGGATTGATAACACCGTCAACTTCCAGCACCCAAATTTCTTTAGGGGTCGCGGTCAGTAAAATACTGCCAACCAGCAAGATCAAGAAAATTTTCGGTAAATAAAAGCGACTCCTCATAATGAGATTGAATATAATCCGTATAGGCGTGAATCTCAAATCTTTTTTTAAAAGTCGGTGAGGTTAAATTTTCTTAGTGCTGACTATTTGGACCCTGATGGGCTTTTCAGCCGGTCGTTCGGGCGGGAAAGCCAGCGCAGTAAAATCTTCAAACTCCGCGATGATAAAGTAATCTAAATAATTACCACTGACCATTTCCGGGATTAGAGGCAGAAACCAGATGCCATCCCGATATTGCATATTAAATTCTTTATATAACTCAGAAGAATCATCGCGCAGGAAAATTTTAACCCATTTTAATTGGCTGTCGCCCGGCGTAATCACACAGGTAATTTCTGCCGGATTATTTTGAATCAAAGTTTTTGGTGGAATATGATAGATATGTGGGATTTCACCCGCGATGGAAAATTGCATCAATAGAACGAGGTAAAATATTAAAGATGAAATCACTCTCACCGTAATATTAATCTCAAAGGGCTTTTAATCTTTTTCAGTGTTTTTAGCCGATACTATCGTGAGAAAAATTAATTTAGAATAGCACAGCCAGCGAGATTGAGCAGCGATTTTCGGTGTAGGCTTGGGTTGTCGTCGTTTCAAAATAGCGATAGAAATTAGACAGATTGCCGAATCCATGCTGAAAACTACAGCCGATGATGATAGACTCTTTGAGAATTGTTTCGATACCCGCCCCCATAACGTGGTAATATTCCTCATCAGGCTCATATTCCGCATAAGGCGATGGCACTAAGCGGTAAGCTAGGCGCGTCGAAACAAAATTGCCGAATGGAATGGTCAGAACCGCACCGATATCAGTCGTATTGCGCAGATTCCAGTAGAGATCGCGGTTGACCTCCCTCATTTCGTCCAATAAATCCACTTCAATCTTTTGCCAGTTGTGGAAAATGAAATCCATACCCAGCGAAATTTTGCCAACCTTTATGGCAAAATTGGGAGCGAGTTCTAAAGGATAGCGTGTTTTGTATTTAAAATCATAAGAGTTTAGGAAAATAGAGTCAACGGTATCGTAGAAATAATCTTCTGTCAATTCGCTCACCTCATGCACTTTAAGTCGCAGAGGAGTCGAAAGGCGTAAGCCGATTTTATAATTTTCCGATTGATAGCATATTCCGAAATCCATATTGAACCCAGAATAGCTTGGTTTAATATTTTCTTGGTAAATAATAGAATTAAAATCTAATTCGTCATTGACGTCAACACCTATTTCAGTTGACTCATAGTTGCGCTGGCCACTGTAAAAATTAAATGACCATCCAAGGTTAAAATTTTTCATAAATTCAGTGGCGCCGGCAAATCGGAATACATTTAGAGTCCCGGACTCATTAATATCATATTCCAGGTCAGTATCAACGATGTGAGCATTTCCGTCCTCGTCGTAATAAGCCGCGCCGGTAGTTCCTTTGGTATATGAGGAAGAATAATAATAAGCCGCCGGTGAATAGGAAGCCGCCATTACAAAACTACCTTGATAAACCGGAAAAGGATAAGCAAATCCTATGTAGGAAACATTATATTTAGTGGTGGAAGCCGAATAGTCTTTTCCTCCATCGGCTAAAGTAGTCAAATTCTTGGGAGTAATACTGATTCCAGAAAAACTGCCTTTAGGCCTTTTAACATTTATCAGAAAAGCAGGGTTAGACTGAGTCGAACCGATATCCGTTTCCAAATATGAATTGTTCAATAATGTAAATGAGGAAGCTCCTATACCATAAATACTCCAGAATGGTCGAAGGGCTTCGCTACTCATTACTTGATCGAAATGCTGAGCGGAAATTGACATTGGTAAAAAAAACACCAACATCGCCAAAATAAAAAAATACCGGCAGAATTTGGACATATTAACTCCTATTTGCGATTGTTTTTCGATGAATCCCCCGAAGCTTTAGGCGAAGATGAACGGCTACTACCAGAGCTGGAAGAAGAACGACTGCCGGATGAAGATGAACTACTGGATGAAGACGAGCTGCTGGACGATGAGGAGCTACTGGAAGAGCTGGCTGGTTGATAAGATGAACCGCTAGAGCTTGATGAACTCGAAGAGGAATTGCCTGTATTTGAGGAACCGGAGCTGGAGGAAGTTCCTTTTCTAACGGTGGCACGAGGCGAACTGGATTTCTGCGATGCGGTTGATCTAGTTGAACCGCGGGAATTGGTGTTTGTGGTAATCACTGTGGTTTTAGGAGCCGAAGTTGGGACTAACGTGGTCTGAAAGCCGACGACGGCTTTTTCCTGGGAACTATTTCCCGCTCCTGTCGTCTTGGGCGAATAACGAGCTTTGGTCGAGCCGGAATTGGTGGTAGTCACCGTAGTTTTTTCGCCTGATACGGACGTGGTCGTTATGGCACTGGTGGAAGTAGGCAGGTAAGATGCACCACTTTGAGAACCAGCATCATTTGAAGATCCACGACTGCCACTGGGGGTTGACTTCGGGACATAATCAGCTTTTAACTCATCACGTCCTTCGTTGTAGTAGGTTCCATCCCGATATCCATGCCAATGATGCCTATGATAGGGGTATCCGCCATAGTAATAGCCATAGTAGCCGTAATGAGGGTAATATCCATAATAGGGATAATAACCGCCGTAGAAGGAAAAGTAACCATAAAAGCCCCAGTCATAAAACGGATCGTAAAACCACGGATCATAATATCCGAGATACGGTGAATGATAGCGATAGCCACCATAAAATGGCGAGTAAATATTGAAACCTAACCAGAGTTGACTATTCATTGAGTCCCAATAACCATCGCGGTAACCAAGACGATAATCATTTAAATAAGAAGAGTCAAATGTGTAATTCTCATAAGTTTCTTGTTCCTGGTAAGTTGTATCGGTAACTGATTGTTGATAGGTTTCTTGGCGGACGATCGGTGCGGAAAACTGAGTATAACAACTGGAGATAATGAGGGCGGCCGTCATTAAAATAATTTGAGTTAATGCGTTCGCTTTCATATTCATTCCTTTATTTTTAGTTTTCATGGCATTTAATTAGACCGTGAGATATCCAAATTTAATCCGGATAGCAATGATAATAAGCAGTAAATTTGACAATTAGTTTTCATTATAGGTTAAATTGCACTCGCTCTAATATAAAAAAGTTCCTTCAACTAGTTCAACTAGCTTATATATTTTTCTCCGGATTTTTACCATTGATGATCAAGCTGGCTGGTAATATTTGAAAACCATATTTGGTTTCGATGATACCCCAGAACACAATACTGCGATTTTGCAATTTTGGTAAAGCTTTTATGGGAACAATCATTTGATTCCATTGATTAGGCTGGCAATCTTTGAAAATTAATTCGCGATCGTAACTCACTTCCCTGCTTTCTGCAGAACATAGGAGTTGGAGCCGTACGCTGTCGAGCTTTTCGGCGTACAGAGGTTTCAAATCAATTTGTAAAGCGGCTTCTTCCCCAGGCATTAAAAAGCCGTCTCCATTGGAATCAAGAAAAGACAAACTGGCGGCAAAACCACTAGCTTTTTTATCCACAGGCTGGGATTGATAGAAAATATCATCCCCTTTCTTGGCAGGCAAAACGTCAACGTAAAAAGTCTGTGAATCAATGCCATCATAATTATCCTGAACAGCTACCGTGAACTCAAACCGACCGGAATCGATCGGTTGCCAGACCAGAATACCGGTATTTTTCAGGATTGTGGCATTTTCCGGACCGGACACCACAGAATAGGTTATTTTATCGAACAGATCAATTTCAACGGCTTGTACTCGATAGAAATAAAGTTCGCCTTGCCGAGCGGTTTCGACTGGGACGCTCGTAATTACCGGCGGATTATTGATATTAGTCGGCACAAAACGGGTCGATTCTTGAATATTTGGTTCAGAATAGGGAAAAATTGTCCAATTTGAAACCGCGGGCGATTTTAGTAATTCAGCCTCCTCGATGTTCTCCCAACGCAGGTTAGCTATGACAAGGTCACCCTTGAATATTCCGCGATAGGTAAAAGGATTTTCCCGAGAAAATTGCGGCACAGTATTGCCAACGTAAACGACATTCCGGCCGGTTGGTGACCAGTCCACCGAAAAGGCTAAGTGTTTTACATTTTTGACTAATGTATCAGGTTGGATGGAAATTGATGCAAAAGCCGTGTCATATAATTTAAACCCGAAAGGTTCACCGTTTGGACGGCTGGCGATTGCCCATTCGCCACTTGGTGAAATCGTCCAGCTCAGAAGCGGCTCGGCAAATATTTGCAATATTTTGGTCTTTAGCGCATCGAAATCAGTCTGGTTGACACGAACCTGCTCGGGTTTTCGATTCTCAAGCCAGATAAAGCCCACCCGATCTTGGGTCATCATCGGAAATATATTAATCCCGGAATGGCTTTTTGTCAGAACACGATGTCGGTTTTCTCTTAAATCATACAAACGAATATTACCATCCAATCCACCCGTGTAAAGTATGGTAGAGCCATCAGGGAGAATTGTGGGATAATTGCCATAAATCGGAAGCGGCGTAACATTTTTCGTAACAATATCCAGCAGGTAGATTTGGCGGGCAAGCCCCTGACTAAAAATTACCTGGCGTTGATCGGCTGAATATGAAGGGTAAAGTATATCGTCAGTGGTGCTATAAATCTTTTGGGGCAAACCACCCACAATTGGAATCTGATAAATTCCGTCCCAGAGATCGCCATCTATTCGCCCATTGAAAATTAGGTCTAATCCATCAGGGGAAAAGCGTGGCACGATCAGGTTATTGGCAATCAGGTTTTTAAAGAGCACTTTAGGACTCTGAAAAATGAAAACCGGCTCGTCATTTGCCTTTTGGCGTTCGCAGGTCAAAAAGGTCAACGCCAATAAACTTAAGATAAAGAGTTTTACTGTTTTCATATTCTCATCTTGTTGGAGCGCATACTATTCTATTCACCTCAGAAGAGTTTAAACAGTAAAATAATGGGATTCAATAAAAATATTTCACCATTAAAAAATAATAAATTCCAATACTTAAAATACCATCCCGAATTTGGATCGAACGGTTAAATGAATTTATAATTTGAGAAATTCAAGATATCAACCTGTGATAAAAAGGTAACTTCCTGTTCTTACTTTGAGTAAATCTCTAAAAAGTCGAAATTGCGGCCAATTCGGTCGCCAGCTGTTCGTCCACCATACAAATTATTTTTTTATTAAAAAATGAGACTGGTTATGTATATTATCCTCGTGAAACGTTCATTTTTTAAGAAAATAGGCCGATTATGTTGGTTTTCGACCGGTTGGATTGGAGCACGGTATATTTATCGTGAACTAATCTTTCCCTTTTTATTTTCTATCGGAGTTGTGACTTTTATTTTATTGGCCAATTTTTTAATTAAATCGGTTGACCGACTGCTGGGAAAAGGTTTGCCATTCGGTGTCATTTTTGAATTTCTCTATCTGAACTTAGCCTGGATAGTAGCGATGTCAGTTCCGATGGCGGTTTTAGTAGCGACCTTAATGGCTTATGGTCGCCTGGCGGAGGATAATGAAATCACCGCCATGCGTTCCAGCGGTATAAGTTTTACGACGATTCTCGTACCGGGATTTATTTTTGGTCTGGTGGTATCAGTAGTGATGCTGTATTTCCATGATGGTGTTCTGCCAGAATTTAATCACCGAGCGCGTCTCCTCACCAGTGATATTTACCGCAAAAGGCCTGATCTGAACATTGAACCAGGGTACTTCGTTGACGATCTACCCGATTATTCCATATACGTTAAAGAAAAAGTCGGCGAGAGTCTGCGTAAAGTCACTATTTATAATAAGGATGCCCGAGACATTCAGACCACGATCTATGCCGATAGCGGATACATTGGAGTAGAAGGCAACACAATTCTATTTACCCTTTTCTCCGGTCAAATTCATGAAATTGATTTGAAAGGACTATCGGATTACCGTCGAATTGATTTTGAGCGTCATCGAATTGCTATTCCGGTTGATAATTTAATGCTCGAACGACGCGAAAGTGAGCGGCGCGGCGATCGAGAGATGACGATCAAAATGATGCGCGCCGAGGTTGAGCGTTATTCCAGAGAATATCAACAAGTCATTGCCAAAATTAACAATTTAGTCCGCAAGGAGCTGGGTGATACCCTGACTTCTTTTGATTTGAAAAAGATCGAGAAAAAAGTTCAAACTCTTCAGGCGGAAAATCTGAAGAATCTACCGCCCGCCGAAGCCGCCCGCCGCAATCAGAAGTTGACTATTTTTCTAAACCGCATTCGAAGTGAAAGCAATCTGGCTTTCAATTATAAAAAACAGATTGCCAAATATAATGTCGAAATTCAAAAGAAATATTCGATTCCGTTTGCCTGTATTGTTTTTGTCCTGCTGGGTGCGCCGCTGGGCGTTATTACCCGGCGGGGTGGTATAACCGTCTCCGCCGTTTTGAGTATTTTCTTCTTTCTATTGTACTATGTGTTCCTGATCGGAGGCGAAGAATTGGCTGATGCGGCTATTATTTCACCTTTCTGGGCGATGTGGACGCCGAACTTGATCCTATTAATCGTTGGTATATATCTGATCTATTATACTTCCAGTGAGCAACGCGTGATAGATTTTTCACGGTTCCCGTATCTTTTTCGCCGTTTGAATAAAAAAATTAAAAAATAATCCATAAATAAGCCTGGAGAAAAGTAATGCCGTCTGTCAAACAAATGAAACGAACCAAAAATTTTATTATGGTGGATCTGATAGAAAAGAAAAAAGCTGGATTGGAACATAGCAAAGAGGAAATTCAATATTTGATCGCGTCCTATACCAAAGGTAAAATACCCGATTACCAGATGGCGGCTTGGCTGATGGCGGTTAATTTTCAAGGAATGACCGACGCCGAGACTTTTGCGTTAGTGGAAACGATGTTACTTTCCGGTACGACACTCGATTTGAGTCATATTAAACATTGCAAGGTGGACAAACACAGTACCGGAGGTGTGGGAGACAAAGTAAGCTTGATTCTGGCGCCTCTGGCAGTCGCCGCGGGGTGCGTTGTGCCAATGATTTCCGGACGCGGACTTGGTCATACTGGTGGTACTTTGGATAAGCTAGAAAGCATTCCGGGTTTCAACGTAAATCTGAGCAGTCAGGAATTTGTCCGCTTAGTCGAGAAATATGGTCTGGCGATGGGCGGCCAAACCGAGGAACTCGTCCCCGCCGACCGTAAAATCTATGCTCTTAGAGATGTAACTGCGACGGTCAATTCCATTCCACTCATTTGTGGCAGTATTTTAAGCAAGAAAATCGCTGAAGGTATTGACGGCTTGGTGCTGGATGTCAAAACCGGTAACGGCGCTTTCTTAGCCGACTACAACCAGAGTCAGCAATTAGCTAAACAGCTGAAACGGGTTGGGGAAAATTTCGGTTTGCAAATCAAAGCGGTTATCACCGATATGAACCAGCCGTTAGGGCGAGCAGTCGGCAATTGGCTGGAGGTTGTCGAATCAATCGTAACGATCAAAGGTCAGGGTCCGGAAGATTTAACCACAATTACGCTCGATCTAACTGCTTGGATGGTCGTTCTGTCCGGAATAGAAAAGAATTTCGGTGAGGCTCGCGAACTACTAAAACAGCTGACTATTTCGGGCGAGGCTTATCAAAAATTCTTACTAATGGTAGAAGCACAGGGTGGCGATATCAGCTACATCGAACATCCGGAGAAATATAAGCAAGCCGCCTGGCAGGCGCCGGTTCTGGCGACCGAATCGGGTTGGGTGAAAAACATTGACACGAAACGGATTGGTATGTGCGCTGTGGCATTGGGAGCCGGTCGGCAATCGCTGGACTCCGTCATCAAACCAGAAGTTGGATTGATCATTAATAAAAAAATTGGCGATTATGTTGAAGTTGGGGAACCGCTTGTAACCGTTCATGCCGACAGTCGCAGGGCTTTCCAGAATGTTCAGAGCGCCATCCGTAAAGCCTATCATTTTTCCAAGGCACCGGTGACGCCGCCACCTTTATTTTATGAAACTTTTTAATTTGGATTTTAGAAAAGCGGTTAATTATTTCTTTTTTTAATTAAATTTACCCTTGTTAACTAAACCAGTTAGTCAGGTTTTGTTAGAAAGTCGAAATTTTAATGAATTATCCAAAATCTAAACGCTCGTCCGGTATTTTAATTGCCGCCGAAGGGCTGGACGGTTCCGGCAAATCAACTCAGCTCTATTTAGTTAAACGCTGGCTCGAACTCAGTGGTCACCATGTTTATTTGACGGAATGGAGCTCGTCGGAGATGGTTCGGCAGGCAATCAAGCGTGGTAAGAAAAAGAACCTCTTGACACCGACCACATTTAGCTTAGTGCACGCCGTAGATTTTGCCGACCGCTATCATCGCCAAATTCAGCCGCTTCTGAAAACTGGCTTCATTACTCTATCTGACCGTTATATTTTCACTGCGTTTGCGCGTGATGCGGTGCGTGGATGTTCCAGCGCCTGGTTGCGCAACCTCTATAGTTTTGCGAAAATCCCCGACATTACTTTTTACTTTAAATTGTCTCCCCAAATCGCGGCTGAGCGCATTCTCTCCAACCGCCCAAAGATTAAATATTATGAAGCCGGTATGGATTTGAATCTGCATCCCGAAGTCTATGATAGCTTCCGAATTTACCAGGGCAAAATCGGTACCGAATACGACCAGATGAGCCAGGAGTTTGGGTTCGTCGAGATAGATGCTACTCAACCGATTAAGACCCAACAGGAGAAAATTCGGGCAATTATTGCCGAGAAAATTGATCTGGCGTCGTATAAAAAGGGGGAACTGGAATGAAAAGCTTTTACCTTGAACCGCTCCCAAAATGTGACATCAGTAGACTCAGTGGTAAATTAATCGTCTTGGAAGGTTCGGACGGCTCCGGCCGTACGACTCAGATTGCTCGCATCAAATCCTGGCTGGAAGGCAAAGGCTATGCGGTCGTGAACTGCGAACTGGCTCGCTCGCAATTGGTTGGTCCGGAACTGGAGTTGGCTCGCCGCGGCAATACCCTCTGCCCCACAACCCTTTCTCTATTTTATGCTACCGATTTTATGGATCAGCTCGAAAATGTCATCATACCGGCGTTACGCGCGGGTTTCATTGTTCTCGCCGACCGTTACTTTTATACCTTAATGGCGCGCGATCTGGTGCGCGGCACTGACCTTAAATGGGTCCAGAATATTTACGGTGTGGCTGTAGTCCCTGACTTGGTTTTTTACCTGAATGTCTCTCCACGCCGTCTAATCGAGCGCCGCTGGCAGAAAGCCAACGCAATGGACTATTGGGAGTCCGGGATGGATATGGGGTTATCGCGCGACTGGGCGGTAAGTTTCTTGATTTACCAGCAGTACTTACGGAAGGTTTTTCTCAAGTTGCAAGATATGTATGGTTTTATCGTTATCAATGGCAATAAATCAATCACAGCCATCACTAATGATATCGTGAAGCAAATCGAAAAAGTTTTAATCTAAGAGAT
>JAGNGI010000061.1:6634-11569 GCA_018002295.1 Fidelibacterota bacterium | reverse complement strand
AATATCCTCTTTAAGCTTTTTCAGGCACACGGCCTAAAATTTCTGATTTAAAATTTTCAATAATTGAGACAAAGGCATTCGGACTGGATTGACCCAAACCGCATTTGGAAGCTAGTTGAATTGTTTCCGCCAGACGCATCAGTTCATTTAAATAGGAAGCTGAACAGCGTCCCTCTTCGAGCAGTTTTAAACCCTCGAGCAGTTTGACATTGCCTTCACGGCAGGGAGTACATTGGCCACAGGATTCTTCTACGAAAAATTCCATAAAATTGATGGCGACCTTGAGCATATCCACCTGCGGTCCCAAAACAATAATCGAACCGCCGGACGAAATATCCTCAAAGGCAATAGTCCGGTTGAAATCCTTACGGGCTACACAACGACCGGAAGCGCCGCCAATTTGCACCGCCTTTGCATTTTCGCCTTTGACTTCTTTTAACAATTGTTCGATGGTAATACCAAATGGTAATTCGTAAATGCCGGGTTTTTCGCAGTCGCCGGAAACACTGAAAAGTTTGGTGCCACTGGATTTTTCGGTGCCATGTTCATTGAACCACTTAGCGCCTTTGACACAGATCAGAGCCGCATCCAGAAAAGTCTCGACGTTATTGACAATAGTTGGATGATTTTGAAACCCGGTATCAACCGGAAAAGGTGGGCGATTACGCGGTTCACCGCGGTAGCCTTCCAGCGATTCGATCAGGGCGGTTTCTTCGCCACAGACATAAGCGCCGGAACCCATTCTAATCTCGATGTCGAAATTGAAACCTTCCTTGCCAAGAATGTTTTCGCCGAGCAAGTTATTCTGACGGCGTTTCTCGAGTATTTCCTGGAGGTGTTTCTTTAGGTAGAGGTATTCACCTCGTAAATAAACGAAGCCTTTATCTGCGCCAATGGCGTAAGCGGCGATTGTCATACCGTCGAAGATCATTTCAGTGTGGTTGAAAAGTAAATAGCGATCTTTGAATGTTCCAGGTTCGCCTTCATCAGCATTGCAAACTACGAATTTTTTGGCACTTTGCGCCGCTCCAGCTAGTTGCCATTTAACTGCAGTTGGGAAACCGGCGCCACCGCGACCTTTCAGTCCGGATTCGCGAATCAGACCGATTACACCGGAGCGAGTATTTTTCAGAGCGGCTTTCAGGCCTTCTCCGGGCTTTAAATCATGGGACAGAATAGGACCACTTTTTCTGACATCGGATGGTACTACTTTCGGAAATTCTGATTTTATAAAATCACGGCGACAATCGGCAATGATTTGAGGCACTTTCTCAGGAGTAACTCTGGCAAACAAACGATCGTTGATGAGTAAAGCCGGTCCCTGATCACACATTCCGAGGCAGTTGGTATATTCAAGAGTGAACATTCCGTCTTTGGTAGTTTCGCCGAATTTGATACCGAGTTCGTTCTCCAGTTGGCGTGCGACTTTGGCTTTTCCGCTTAAATCGCAGGAAATCGTCTGGCAGAGGCGCAGAACGTATTTTCCCTGTTTTTCTTTGCGTCGGAAAAAACTATAAAAGCTAGCGACGCTTTCAACTTCGACGGGATGAATGCCCAAAGCATGCGCCGTTTCTTGCATTACTAAATCCGGCAAATAACCGTATTTTTCCTGTAATTCCTGTAGAATCGGTAGCAGGGCAGAGCGGTCATCGCCATAGGTTTTTTTCAGGTCGGAAATCTCCTGATTGATTTTAACGCGATCCAATACTTGCATTGGTTTTTCCTTTTTTATTGCAATAATTGATTAATTCTTTCTAACAGAACAGATGGTTTTATCGGTTTTGATTCAAATGCATCTACCGGCACCATTTCGGAATCTTTATCGAAGTCCAGACCGGTAACCTGTCCAACGTTGGTCAGCATCAAAATCGGAACACGGGCTTTGGCTTTCAAATCCTGCGCCATTACAAAACCGTCATCCGGTTCCTGCATCATAACATCCAGAACGACTATATCCGGCTTTTCTTTAGCGAATACTTGCATTCCTTCTTGGCGGGAATAGGCTTTAGATACTATATGCCCGGCACTTTCGAGGACAATCGTGACGGCTGATACGAAATCCGGATCGTCATCAACGATTAAAACTTTTGCCATAAATAATTCCTCCGTTTATATAATAAATCAAGTTGATCAGATCGCGATTGCCAAATAGACAAACTATCGGGTGAATTGGGTTGTAATACAAATCTCCCTCAGGATTGGAGCGGTTCGGCTGTAGATTCATACGGTTTTTACGACTCTCGATATTTGATAATATTAGCTATTCTGTATCGTTTTTCTAATTTTCTATCTTACCAAAAAAGCGCCCAAAGTTAGGTAAAATTATTTAATTTTTCACGTGAAATTTTGAGGATTTATTAAAAATACACTATAGGCAATGAGAAAGTGCGGTAAAGTTCCAGGCAGGGGGCTTACTAACTTTTATTGTTAAAATTATATTTTGTTATTGTTTTCTATTTAACTGAAAATCTTTACATTCCTTCCGTGAATGAATTAATTGCTATAATAGATGACGAACCGGACATTCTACAGCTGGTAGTTTTGCAACTCAAGAAAAATGGTTTCCGTACTGCGGGATTTGCCAATGCCAGTGGATTTTATAGCTTTCTAAATGAAAAATCGCCTGACTTGGTCATTCTCGACCTAATGTTGCCAGACATTGATGGGGTGGAAATCTGTAGACAACTGAGAAGCAATCCTCAAACGGCTAAAATTCCGATTATTATGTTGACTGCTCGCAGTGAAGAATTCGACAAGGTTCTCGGATTGGAAATCGGTGCCGACGATTATGTCACTAAGCCATTTTCGACGCGAGAATTAGTTGCGCGAGTGAAAGCCGTTTTACGGCGCTCGCAACCGACCTTAAGTGAGAATATTTTGAAAATCACCGACAGTTTAACAATTGATCTGGAGAAATATATCGTTCAGGCTGATGGCAAACCGATTGCATTAACCGCCACTGAGTTTAATCTCCTGAAAATATTGGCGCAAAAACCAGGGCACGTTTTTTCACGGGAGCATCTGCTTGATCAACTTTGGGGTGAAGATAAAATTGTCGTCAACCGCACTATTGACGTTCATATCAAAAACTTGCGGGAAAAGCTGGGCGAATACGGTAGCCTAATCCGCAATTTAAGAGGAGTTGGTTACAAGCTCGAAATATGAAAAAATCTTTTTTTTACCGAATATTTTCTGGCTACCTTGTTCTAATTGTAGTGCTGACGGTCTTAATTGTAGCGCTGTCATATAATTCACTCCGCAGACATTTCGTTGAAGCCCAGATCGCTGACCTGCAGGATTTGAATGCCAGTCTGTCGGTTTTATTACTATCGGCAAAAAATCAAAGCCGTGAGGATTTGGATCAGCTGACCAAGTCGCTTGGGAATGAAATCCGGGCTCGCATCACAATTATTGATACCACCGGTAATGTCATTGCCGATTCTGAGTCTGATCCGCGCCTGATGAAAAACCATCGCCAGCGACCGGAAATCAAGCAGGCTTTGAGGGGTAATGTGGCGCATTCTCAACGTTTTAGCACGACGGTTGAAGAAAATATGCTGTACGTCGCTTCACCGCTGGTTCAAGATGGACAGACTGTAGCAGTCGTGCGTACGAGCATTTATTTGAGCCATTTGAACGATATTTTCAAGCAAATTCTCAATCGAATTATCAAAATTGCTATACTTATAATTGTAATCGCGTTGAGCGCGGCTTTCCTGCTGGCGCGTTATTATTCCAAACCGGTCAATCAATTGGTCACAGCCGCTCGTCAAATTGGGCAGGGCAAACTCGAAACCCGTGTTAATATTCAGACCAGTGATGAATTTGCCGAACTGGCTGATAGTTTTAATGCGATGGCAGTTGAGATTAATCGCTTGCTGGCGGATGTTGCCCGACAACGTGATGAATTGCAGACAATCGTTGCGGCGGTGCCTTCCGGTTTACTGGTACTGACTGCCGATGGGCGGGTGGCATTTTATAATCGTGAATTTCAAAAAATTACTGAACGGGAGGAACTACAGGACAGGTTCTACTGGGAAATTTTACGTCAGCCGCAGTTTACCGAGTTTATCAAAGATATACAGGCAAGTCGAGCTAATCGCACACAGGAAATAGTTATAAATAATAAAACCTATTTGTGCAGTGCTGAGGCGGAGACGTCCAGCGCTGAAATTGTTCTGATATTTTCTGATATTTCAGAACTGAAAGCCGTTCAACAAATGAAGCGTGACTTCGTGGTCAATGTCTCGCACGAGTTGCGTACGCCGCTGACTGCCATCAAAGGCTTTGTCGAGACACTTCAAGAAGAAGCCTCCGGCAATGAGCATCGCTACCTGACAATCATTGCGCGGCATACCGATCGCTTGATCAATATTGTCAATGACTTGCTGACGCTGGCGGAAATAGAAGAAAAAAATCAGCTGGAATATGAGACTTTTAGTTTATCGAATTTGATTAATGATACCGTTAAAATTTTTGAAGAACGCTTGCAAGCGAAAAATCTAAAAATGGTAGTCGAAATCGCAGATGGCTTGACAACAATTAAAGTTGATCCATTCAAATTTCAGCAGGTTTTAATTAATCTTCTGGATAATGCCATAAAATACACCGAACAGGGACAAATCACTATTCGGGTGCAAAAGAAGGCAGACCAGGTCCAAATTGTTATTCAGGATACCGGTTGCGGTATTCCACCGGAACATCTACCGCGGCTTTTCGAGCGGTTTTACGTGGTTGATAAAGCCCGCTCGCGTCAGATGGGCGGAACCGGTTTGGGATTAGCAATTGCCAGACATATTGTTTTACTTCATAATGGTACGATCGAAGTCGAGAGCCAACCGGGTGTCGGTACGACCTTTTTCATTAATATACCAGCGTAAATAATCTTTCGCAAAACCACAAGGGCATGAAGAATATTCCTTGTCATCCTGAGCT
>JAGNGI010000061.1:0-6534 GCA_018002295.1 Fidelibacterota bacterium | reverse complement strand
AGAGTGACAGTGTGGCTCAGAGTGACATACAATCTGTCATCCTGAGCTTGTCTGCTCCTGTCATCCTGAGCTCGTCGAAGGATGAACTTGTCTATTCCTGTCATCCTGAGCTTGTCGAAGGATGAGACTGTTGGTTCTTGGCTTCCGTGAGACTTAGGGTAAGCGATACTGTCTCTCTGCGACATGCTCAGAGTGACAGTATGGTTCAGAGAGACAGTATGGTTCAGAGTAACAGTGTGGTTCAGAGTGACAGTGTGGCTCTTCTTTTCTCAACCTCAGCCTTTTTACCAATGACTAATGACCAATGACTAATGACCAATGACTAATGACCAATGACTAATGACCAATGACTAATTCGCCGACTTAAATCAAGGATTCTTATTAGCCAGGTAGGGCGAACTATTTGTAAATTGGGTTACTGTTTTTTGGGAAAATCTTTAGCATATTTGTCGAGTTTATGATAGAAATTACGACGATCAATGCCATAAATGCGGGCGGCTTTGGTAATATTGCCATGGGCTTTCTCGTATGCATTTTTAATTAATTCCTTTTCAAATTCCCGGGTAAATTCAGCGTAAGCCGTTCGATAATCTGGGTAGCGATTTATATCGTTTTTATATACCGTAAAGAAGCTTTGCTCCGGCTCTTCCGAATCAAATTCAGAGGGGAATGAAATGTGAGAGAGCTTGATCGTATCGGTAGCGAGCAGGGCGGCTTTACGAATAACGTTACGCAGTTGCCGAACATTGCCAGGCCAATTGTATGAGAGTAATTTAGCCATCGCCTCTTCGGCAATATCAGTGATTTTACTGTTTAATTCAAAATTAGCTTCGGATAAAAATAATGCGGTTAAATGAGGAATGTCCTCAAGTCTTTCACGGAGGGGAGGCATCGTGATAGTATATTCCGAGATTCGATAATATAAATCTTTACGGAATTTATTTTCACTGACCAGCTGAAGCAGATTGGCATTGCTGGCGATGATTAGGCGAATATCAACTTTGCTTTCATTGATGGCACCGATCGGGCGAAAGGTCTTGTTTTCGATGACACGGAGAAACGGCCGTTGTTGTGCAAGCGGTAGATTGCCGATTTCATCGAGATAAAGAGTACCTTGATGAGCCAGTTGAAATTTCCCCGGCCGACTTTGGGTGGCACCGGTGAACGCCCCTTTCTCGAAGCCGAAAAATTCGCTTTCGATTAAATTTTCCGGTATGGCGCCACAGTCAATCGCGATAAATGGTTGTTTGGCGCGCTTGCTTTTATTATGCAATAGATGGGCGGCGACCTCTTTACCGGTTCCGGTTTCACCTTGAATCAGGACAGTTAAGTCGGTCTGAGCAACGGAATTGATCTGACTGATAACTTTTTTAATTGCTGGACTATGGCCGAGAACCTGTTCGCTGTCTTGATCGGTTCCCAACATCTGGCGTAAGTGGGCAAGTTCTCGCTTGACTTGTTGATTTTCCAAGCCGCGTTTTACAACCATTAATAAAACCGCGTTCTCGAACGGTTTTTCGAGATAATCGTAAGCTCCCATTTTCATGGCGTTGACAGCCATTGAGACTTCGCCGTAAGCAGTGATGATAATAACGACCAGACCACTTTCGATTTCATTCTGGATCTGTTTCAGAATTTCGTGTCCGGTTGTATCTGGCAGGCGTACGTCCAGGATTACGCAATCTGGTGTTTGGGTTTTAATTATCCGAAGAGCGGTTTGACCATTATCGGTAGTTCGAACTTTATAGCCGTTCATAGTTAAAAGTTCGGCAATGTTTTCGCGAGTGTCTTGAGAATCTTCGACTATTAATATGGAATTCATAATAACATCCTGATTTTAAGTTATTTTAAACACTTTACGGGACGGCTGGAATAGTTACTTTAAAAGTGGTGCCACGGTGTAAAATACTATTTACGGAAATTTTACCATGGTGAAATTCGATAATTTCCTTGGTGAGTGCCAGACCCAGTCCGAAACCTTTGGACTTGGAGCTGTAAAATGACTGAAAAATCTGCGGCAAGTCTTCAGCTGGTATTCCGGAGCCGGTGTCAATGAACAAAAATTGGACCTGTCCCTCAGTTTTTAAGGCTTTAACATTGAAAGTGAATCGTCCTTTCTTGGCCATTGCTTCGAACGCATTATTAATGATGTTCTGAAAAGCCTGAGTTAATCGGAATTCGTCAATATAGATGGGCGGTAAGTCTCGGTCGTAATTCACAGAAATTTTTATATATGGGTATTCGTTTAATTTTTCTTCGATAAAATCGTTTATGGACTTGATGAATTTAGCGGCATTTACTTCTTCAAATTGGTAATTTGTGGCATGCGCATAGGAGAACAGATCCCGAATGACTTTATTACAAGTATCAACGTTGCGATTGATAATATCCATATGTTTTTCAACCTGAGGATTATGATTGTTATTCATACTGGCAACTAACTGAGCAGAACTTTTGATGCTTGCCAGCGGATTTTTGACTTCATGAGCTAGTTTCAAGATAAATTGACGCATACTTTCGCGCTTTTGTTCTTCGGATTCACGAAGTTCTTGCTGGGCGTGTCGTATTTCGGTAATATCCCGACCAATTCCATGAATTCCGATGATCTGGTTATTTTTCATTATAGGACGCATTTTTAACCAGATGGGGCGAATTTCACCGGATTTGGTCATAACATTTAGTTCTGTACCAGTTGGACCATCTGTAAGAACTTTCAAATAACACCGAATTATGCGGAATTGATGTTCGGGATGGATTAAAGTTAAGGGATTGATGGCAAACAATTCTTTTTTAGAGTAGCCGGATAAGTTTTTAAAGTGGTTGTTAACCGATAGAAATTTACCGGTTTTATCCATAGTCCAGATGAGATCATTGGCGTTTTGGAATAGGTCGCGGTATTTTTCTTCACTGGCGCGGAGTTTGTTTTCGATTTTTTTACGCGTATTGATTTCTTTAAGGAGTTGTCGGTTGGTTTTTCTTAATTCCGCGGTGCGCTGATTGACTTGTTTTTCGAGTTCAGATCGAGCATTGCGCAGGAAATTTTCCATTTCCCTCTGATCGGTAATATCGCGGATATAGATGGCAATGTTGTTGACCTTCTGGTCCATTCCAATAATAGGATAAAAATGATAGTGAAAAATTCGTCCCCGGTTTTCGTCCTCGAATTCCTGAGGCGATTGGGTATTGATACATTTATCGAGGAATATTTTTCGGCGCTCGAATAAATTTGGAGGTGAGAACTCACTTAGATTATGATTGATGACCTCGTTCTCCGAGGCTTGAAAATGTTTCAAAACCGAATTGTTAGCGGCTAAGATATTACCGTCAGGGTCAATTAACATTGCCAGATCAATAGGAGCATTGAGCAGAACGCGAGCGACTTCTTCACTGCGTTTTAAGGATTCTTCGGCTTTCATCCGAATATTGATTTCGCGGTTTAATTCCACATTGGCTTCGGCGAGTTCCTGGGTTCTTTCCTGGACTTTTTCTTCAAGTTGGTTATGAGCCGCCTCAAGGGCTTTGGACTTTTCAATCAAGGCTTGAGTGCGATCAACCACCTGCTTTTCTAGTTCTTCCTTCTGATGGCGGATAACCGCGATGCGTATGTAGTTTATCAAAACAACAACACCTAAACCAAGAACCCATATTAGTATTTTGAACCACGCTGTTTTCCAGAAAGGTGGGACAATTTTAATATTGATGGTGGCTTCGTCACGACTTAAAACGCCATCCGAATTTTCGCCTTTGACTCGGAAAGTATATTGACCGGGTGGGACTTTAGAATAGCTAACGCTATTGGTTTTAACGCATTTTTTCCAATCTTTATCATATCCTTCTAAAATGTAGTAGTATTTATTTTCAGCGGGGATATAGTAGTCCAGTAAACTAAAACTGATGGTGAAGTAATTCTCATTCCAAGGTAGGTCTAATGTGATTTGGTTAGGAGAATGATTGGAAATTATTTTTTCAGTATAGTCATTTTTAAATTTCGTAATAACGATATTGGGCACATATTTATTATTAATACTATCCGGATGAAAATAAGTATAGCCACATTTACCGCCAATCATAATCCAACCGGAACGCAATCGGCAGTAATTCCTTAAGATATTATTTTTTAGGTAGCTGGGTTCTCTGATGTCAGAGGTTGATCTGTCTTTGTAATAGTAATTTACATTGTCATTGCGATCGAAGAGGGTAAAAGTATTCAATATTGGATTGTGTTTTATGATTCCTTGAGTGGTTCTAAACCAAAAAATGCCATTATGATCTTCAATTACGCCGGTAATTGGGTATTTCCAGATATATCCCGTCTTTTCGGTACGATAGACAAATTTCTTTGTCAGCGGATTGTATGAAATCAAGTATGGTAACGACGAGGTCAACCAAATCTGACCATCTTGAGCTTCGTATAAACGGTAAAAACCTTCGTCACTTTCCGGCATAAAAATCAAAGTACTGTCAGAAATTAATTGATAAGTACCGGTTTTTCGGTCAAATAAAATGAGTCCGTTGCGAGTTGCTAACCATAAATTATTGTTCCGATCTTCCAGAATATCGTAAATGATATTTTTGTTCGGGACGTTCTTAGTCGGTTCAGAAATTGAGTAATATTTTCTTTGATTGGTTTGGCGATCGTAGCGGCATAAACCAGCGGCGGTACCCAGCCAAAAATTACCCTCGTGATCTTCATAGATAGCCGGTATATGGTTGGCTCTAATCGAATTTTGCTTATTCGGCTGATTTTTAGTGACGTGATTTAAATAGATAAATTCTTGAGAAGATGGATTGAGTTTGAATAATCCAAGAGTAGTACCCACCCAGATAGTATTTTGAGAGTCTTCATAAATATGTAATGAGCCCGGTGGTAGGCTTTCTTGATTGGAGAGCTTTAGGGGGAAAATTTTGACATTCTTAGTTTTCGGATTGTAGCGCAGAACCTTTCCTTTTAGACCAAACCAGAGGTTATTTTCGTGATCTTCAAGAACATCGTTCACATTGTCGTTATTAAAATTAATGCTTTCCGATATTGAACGTAAATCCATAAAAGGGCGTGGTAAAGAAAATCTAAACACACCACTATATTGAGTAGCGAGCCAGGCCGAACCGCTTTTATCAATGAAAAAACAGTTAATATTATTAACCGATATTTGATTTTCATCATAAGGGTCGGTCGAATAATGCCAGAATATTTCTGTTTCCGGATCATATCTAAAGAAGGTCTCGTTCTGATTGCATTGGCTTCCAACTACCCATATTTGTCCGCCACTTCCCTCATATAATTGATTGATGGTATAGTAATAGTAATTTTTTATCGGATCCTGGTAGGGATTTATTTCACTGCCGTCCGGTTTGAGCGGCAGTAGATAATATTGCAATGAGCCGTCGGCAATGGAATATTTTGCCAGAAATTTATGGGCGGCTATCCACAGGTTTTGATTACAATCGAGTAATATATCATCAATTTTAAAAGAGAAACGGTTGAAGTAATAATTAAGATTCTGGAAGTCGTCTTCGTTAACCCGGCCGGTATTTATATCGTATTCGACTATGCCATATTGACTTAAACCTAACAATAACTTTCCCTCGCCTTTATTTATTATTCGATGAATTACATAATTGGCAGGCAATATAGAATTATCGTCAAACACTAAAGGACTGATTTTTTTTATGTGATATGAACCATTTTGATTAAAGGCTTTCAAAATTTGGTTATTTTGTTGTCTGATATCGGTGACCGAGAAATAGAAATTACCCAATCGATCTTCGGCTATATCAATAATGCTGGGAATCGAATCGTTCGGCGATAGGATATGAATGAAACCGTTGGTAAGCGGATCGTATTTATCGATACAACCTTTATGAGGGATGTCGCCCACTGAACCGATAATCCAGAGCGCACCTTTTGAATCAATAAATAATCGCTTAATATTTTGACAGGTGAGAGAAGTGGCTACTGAATCTTCGGGATGATAAGTAACAATCTCGTTCCCATCGTAGCGGCACAATCCATTTTCTCTGGTGGCAAACCACATAAACCCAATTGAATCCTGAACAATGGAGGTGATATGGTTACTGGGTAGTCCTTTTTCAGTGTTAATCTTCTCGAAATGCAAGCGTTTGCCGGGTTTGATGACCGTTTTAGCAATTGATATTTGGGCATTTGTGATTAATAAACAAGTAGATATATTTAGAATCAATAACCTCGAAAAGCGGCCGCCTCTTAGGACGGCTGGTTTCTCGTTATTAATTTCCGGTTTTTTAAAAATACTTCTCATCGCGTTAAGCCGAATTATCTTCCAACCAGCTTAATTTAAAAATAATTTTGAGGATGTAAAGATAGAATGTAACTTTCTATGTGATTTTTATTCAAATTAGAGTGGCTAAAAATCAGAAAACCAACCAGCAAAATTATTTAAAAACTCTTATTAACCAACGTTCAAAAGGTATTTAAAAAATTAGAGAGGTTATTATGCATCAAACCATCAAAATTTTCCTGATCGCTTTGACTTTGCCAACCCTGATTTTGGCTGG
>JAGNGI010000060.1 GCA_018002295.1 Fidelibacterota bacterium | reverse complement strand
CAAGATTTTGGCGAATCTGGGTGAAAGTATCAACTCCATTTAGTTTGCCTTTAAGCGATGAGCTAATGAGCACCAGGTCAGGCTTCAGTTCGATAGCCTTTTTGACGGCGGAAGTTCCATTGGATACGGTTTTGATCACCTGATAACCTAAATTAGTGACGATGGTGCTGATACTTTTAGCTGTTTCGGCATTACTCTCGGCTAACAATATTTTAAGTTCTTTCATTGTCCCCCTCTTGGTTTAGATGATGCATCACTGCATTTTAGGTAACTTTTTAATTTACTTTTCAATTATCCCCACAATCGTATTTTACAAAGATTATTTTAAACTACCAATGTCACAAATTAAAGACGGCTGGTGATTTACCAATTACGTGGATTAACGAATTAATCTTTATAACAAACGAGATTTTGTTAAGTTAGATTTCACATTTTAAAAAATTTATAGCATTGATTAAATAAAATTGTTGACTTACAAGCTAGAAATATTTTATATTTGGAAGTGTTAATTATGAGTTACTTAAAATCTATACATTGCATCGTACTACCGTGGAGCATTATTATCCTAGCTAGAGGTGAAGGGGTAATTTAGACGTAGAAAAAAAATAAACAGTTTCTAAAACCCCTTCTAAATCGAGAAGGGGTTTTTTTATAACAAAATAAAAGGAATATCTAAATGCGCAGTAATCAGATAAAAAAAGGAATCGAACGAGCACCTCATCGCTCACTCTTGCGGGCGCTCGGCTTAACGGAAAAGGATTTTGCCAAACCGTTTATCGGGATTGCCAACTCTTATACCGAAATCATTCCCGGGCATGCCAAACTAAATGTCGTTGGTGAGATAGTTAAAGATGCCATAATAAAAGCGGGTGGTGTGCCATTCATTTTTAATACGATTGGCGTTTGTGACGGGATTGCGATGGGACACGCTGGAATGCGCTATAGTCTGCAGAGCCGCGAATTAATCGCCGACTCCGTAGAAACTATGGTGAAAGCACATTGTTTCGATGGTCTGGTTTGCATTCCGAACTGTGATAAAATTACGCCGGGAATGCTAATGGCGGCAGTGCGTCTCGATCTACCCACGATTTTCGTTTCTGGCGGTCCGATGAAAGCTGGCAGGACAGCTGGCGGGAAAGCCCTCGATTTGATTTCGGTCTTTGAGGGAATTGGTGCTTATCAAGAAGGCAAAATCAGTGAGTCTGAGCTTTACGAAATTGAATGCTGTGCTTGTCCCGGCTGGGGAAGTTGTTCGGGACTTTTCACTGCTAACTCTATGAATTGTTTGTGTGAAGCGCTTGGAATAGCCCTGCCCGGCAACGGTACTATTCTGGCTGAAGATGAGCGCCGGATTGAGCTTTATAAAGCGGCTGGGGCAAGAATTGTAGAACTGGTGCGTTCCAACTTGTGTCCATCACAAATAATCACGCGCGCTTCTATTGATAATGCGATCGTGATGGATATGGCAATGGGCGGCTCGTCGAACACAGTTTTACATTTGATGGCGGTTGCGAATGAAGCCGGCATTGACTATTCGATTAATCGTATGGATGAAATTTCACGGAAGACGCCGACGATTTGTAAAGTTGCGCCTTCTTCACCTTATCATATTGAAGATGTAGATGCGGCGGGTGGTATGAGCGCTCTGTTGAACGAAATTTTCCGGGAAAACGAATTTGTCAATAAGGATTGTTTGACGGTGACCGGAAAAACCATTGCGGAAAACGTCGCCGGTAAGCGAATTTTAAACGATTCCGTCATCCGCCATCTGGAAAATCCCTATTCCCCAACTGGTGGTTTGGCGATAATGACCGGCAATTTAGCGCCGGAAGGGAGCGTCGTTAAGTACGCCGGAGTTTCGGATAAGATGAAGATATTCGAAGGCCCAGCAGTTATTTTTGAAAGTCAAGAAGAGGCTTGCGAAGGAATTCTATCCGGCAAAGTCAAAGCCGGTGATGTGGTCGTCATTCGCTATGAAGGACCACGCGGTGGACCAGGAATGCAGGAGATGCTTTCGCCCACTTCCTATATTATGGGGCGTGGTCTGGGTGAAAGTGTGGCATTGATTACCGATGGAAGATTTTCCGGGGGAACACGCGGCGCTTGTATCGGCCACGTCGCCCCGGAAGCCACAGTCGGTGGACCAATTGCTTTACTTAAAAACGGTGATCGTATTCGCATTGATATTCCCCAGAAATCGCTGGAGGTTTTACTTTCTGATTCAGAATTGCAAAGTCGTCGCGCCCAATGGCAGGCGCGTCCGCCACGCATAACGCATGGAGTAATGGCTCGTTATGCCGAAATGGTGGCTTCTGCCAGTCAGGGAGCGGTCTTGAAATATAACTCACGCATAAAAGGAGAAAAGTTGTAATGAAAGGCGCCGAAATTTTAATTGATGCCTTAATTAATGAAGGGGTTGATACTATATTTGGTTATCCGGGCGGCGTAGTTATTCCGATTTTTGATGTACTATACCGAACCGATAAAATCAGATTCATTCTAACCCGCCATGAACAAGGTGCGACTCACGCCGCGGATGGATATGCTCGCGCTACCGGCAAAGTCGGTGTCTGTCTGGTAACTTCCGGTCCGGGCGCCACCAACACGATCACTGGAATTGCCAATGCCCGAATGGATAGCATCCCGATTGTAGTCATCAGTGGTCAGGTGGATACCGCTAATATCGGCACTGACGCTTTTCAAGAAACCGATATGATCGGATTGACTCGTTCTATCACTAAGCATAATTATTTAGTAAAAAGCGTAGAAGAATTGCCGATCGTTCTTAAAGAAGCTTTCTACATTGCGCGCACCGGGCGACCCGGTCCGGTGGCAATTGATATCCCGGTTAATGTTTCCAATGCCCAACTGAAAAATTATCAATATCCGTCTGAAGTTACTCTGCCGGGGTACAAACCGGTGACTAATGGCAATCCCAAGCAAATCGAGAAGTTAGCGCAAGCCATTAAAACTGCTAAAAAACCACTGCTTTACACTGGTGGAGGGATCATCTCGGCTAATGCTGAGCCGGAACTGCTTGCCCTACTCGATAAAACTAATATACCGATTGTGATTACTTTGATGGGGTTGGGTTCAATTCCATCCGATTATCCGACTTTCCTCGGAATGCCTGGTATGCACGGTACAATGGCCGCTAATCTGGCTTTGAACGAATGCGATTTGTTAATCGGAATTGGAGTCCGCTTTGATGATCGAATCACTGGCAAACGCGAACAGTTTGCCAGGCAAGCCACCGTAGCTCATATTGACATTGATCCAGCTGAAATTGGTAAAGTTATCAAGCCGCACATTCCGGTCGTAGGTGATGCTAAGAAAATTCTCAGTGAATTGGTGAAAAAAGTTAGTCCGCGTCCGAAAGACGAGTGGAATGAACGCACTCTTGCCTGGAAAAATCAGTACCCGATGACTTACGATCAAGATGCGGAGGAAGCTATTTTGCCGCAGTACGTAATTGACCGGGTTAGTGCCTTGGCTGATCCGGATGCGATTCTTGTTACGGATGTCGGCCAGCATCAAATGTGGGCGGCTCAATATTATCGGCATCGTAAACCGCGCTCGTTTATCTCATCCGGTGGATTGGGGACGATGGGATTTGGCTTGCCAGCCGCAATGGGTGCGGCAGTTGGTCGTCCCGGGCATACCGTCATTACCATTTCAGGTGATGGCAGTATTCAGATGAATATTCAAGAATTAGCTACCTGTTCCATCAATAAAATCCCGGTCAAAGTAATTATTTTAAATAATTCCTATCTGGGTATGGTGCGTCAATGGCAGGAGCTGTTTTGGGACGAACATTATTCACAGACCTGTTTGAAGCGCAGTCCTGATTGTCCGCCACAATGTACTGGCCCACGCAAGGATTGCCCATCAGTTTATATTCCAGATTTTGTCAAACTTGCCGAAGCTAATCGGATTTATGGCTATCGAGCTACTAAGCCCGAAGAGGTGGATGATGTATTAAAGCAGGGACTGAGCCAGCCTGGTCCGGTTATTATGGAATTCGTCGTGAAAAGCATCGAAAATGTCTATCCAATGATCCCATCTGGCAAGACGATTTCAGATGTTATTCCAGGGAGGCAATCATGATCGAAAAACATACTATCATTGTTACCGTAGTCAATCGAGTTGGTATTTTGGCCCGAATTACTGGTTTATTGGCTCAGCGCGGTTATAATATCGAAAGCGCTATCGCCGCTCCAACTGAAGAAAAGGATATTTATAAAATCATTTTAGTCGTCAAAGAAACCAGTGAGAATATCGAGCAAATTACCAAGCAACTCAATAAGCTGATTGATACAATCAAGGTAACTGATATTTCCCATAAAGATAACTATATTGTGCGCGAATATATAATTTTAAAAGTCGGTCTTACTCCTCGCACTCGGGCGGAAGTGCTGGATTTGATGCGAGTTTTTGGTGCCAAGCCGATTGATTTAGCCACTGATCATTTGATTATGGAATTAGCCGGACACGTCCGCAAAATCGATCGGTTTATCGAATTACTTAAGCCATTTGGAATCGAGGAATATGTCCGCAGTGGTGAATTTGCTATGACAGAATATAATTAATAAAAAAGGAGTTAGCTATGTCAGTCAAATTGTTTTATGAGAAAGATGTTAAAAGTGATGTTCTGAAGAAGAAAACCATCGCCATAATTGGCTATGGAAGTCAGGGTCACGCTCAAGCCCAAAACTTGCGCGACAGCGGGTACAAAGTTATTATTGCTGAAATGCCAGGTTCGCCAAATTATGCCTTAGCCGTTAAGCATGGTTTCAAACCCGTCAGCGCGGCTGAAGCCAGTCAACAAGCTGACGTCATTCAAATTCTGACGCCGGACGAGGTTCAGAAGCGCGTCTATGAGCAGGAAATCAAACAAAATCTCACCAAAGGCAAAGCCCTGGTATTTTCTCACGGATTCAATATTCACTTTAAACAAATTGTACCGCCGGCCGATGTGGACGTTTATATGGTTGCCCCGAAAGGCCCCGGTCATTTGGTTCGCCGTCAATACGAGATTGGTGCTGGCGTACCGTCGCTATTTGCGGTTTATCAGGATGTTACTGGTCAAGCGAGGAACCTAGCTCTGGAACATGCTTGTGGTATCGGTGCCGGCAGAGCCGGAATAATCGAAACAACCTTTCGCGAAGAAACCGAAACTGATCTTTTCGGGGAGCAGGCGGTCTTGTGCGGTGGCGTTTCGGAATTGATCAAGGCCGGATTTCAGACTCTGGTGGATGCCGGTTACCAACCCGAAATCGCTTACTTCGAATGTTGTCATGAACTTAAATTGATCGTTGATTTAATTTATGAAGGCGGGTTAGCTGGTATGTATTATTCCGTCAGTGATACGGCAGAATACGGTGGAATGACCCGTGGCCCGTACATCATTGATTGCGAAACCAAGAAACGGATGCAGACTTTACTGCGTGCCATCCAGACTGGCTCATTTGCCAAGGATTGGATTTTAGAAAATCAGGCTGGGCGTCCCACGCTCAATGCCTACCGTCAGGAACATCAGGAATTATTACTGGAAAAAGTAGGTCGCGAATTGCGTGAGATGATGCCCTGGCTTAAGAAAAAAGGATAAAATATGAATCGTAAAATCCAGATTTACGACACAACTCTGCGCGACGGTACCCAGGCGGAAACTATCAGTTTCTCTGCTGACGACAAGTTGCATATCGCTAAGCGACTGGATGAATTTGGGATTGATTATATCGAAGGCGGCTGGCCGGGCTCGAATCCCAAAGATATGGAATTTTTCAAACTGGCTCGCGAGACTGAATTTCGCCACGCCCGCCTAGTAGCTTTTGGTTCGACTAAACGGGCTGGTAATGCCATCGAAAATGATCAGAATATTCAGAATTTGCTCGAGGCTGGAACGCTGGCAGTGGCGATTTTTGGTAAAAGCTGGATTTTGCATGTCGAAAAAGCCCTGCGCATTACACCGGCGGAAAATCTCGAATTGATCCGCGAAAGCGTGGCTTATTTAAAAAGCAAGGGCAAAGAGGTAATCTACGACGCTGAGCATTTCTTCGACGGTTATAAAGATAATGCCGATTATGCTATTCAAACTTTGCAAACCGCTCAATCGGCTGGCGCCGATTTAATCACTTTGTGTGATACGAACGGTGGTACTTTACCTTCAGAAATAAGTCGCATCATCTCCGAAGTGCGTCAGAAGATCACCGCGCCTCTGGGCATTCACACTCATAATGACAGTGGTCTAGCAGTGGCGAATAGTTTAGCGGCTGTCGAAGCCGGATGCGTCCTGGTCCAGGGCACCATCAACGGCTATGGCGAACGCACCGGCAACGCCGACCTGTGTTCGATTATCCCGAATCTACAGTTGAAAGCCGGTTATCAGTGTATCCCGTCGGAAAATATGAAACAGCTGACCCCGCTTTCGCGATATGTCAGTGAAATTGCTAATCTGGCTCACCCTAATGATTTGCCTTACACGGGTAGAAGCGCTTTTGCCCATAAAGGGGGAGTCCACGTCAGCGCGGTGATGAAAGATCCGCGCAGTTATGAACACATCGAGCCCGAAAGCGTCGGCAATAGTCGTCGCGTGCTGGTCTCGGATTTATCCGGCCAAAGTAACATCATCTTCAAGGCGCAAGAACTTAATATTGATCTCGAACGGCATCAGGATAAAATTCCCGAAATTGTTGCCAAATTAAAGGAACTTGAACACCTCGGTTATCAGTACGAAGCCGCAGAAGGTTCGTTGGAACTTTTAATCAGCAAAATTAAATCCGAATATCACGATTTTTTTAAGCTGAAAGGATTCCGCATCCTTCTCGAGAAAAATGAGGATGGCGAACAACGCTCGGAAGCCACGATCCGTATGGAGGTGAATAATACCATCGAACATACTGCGGCTGAAGGCGATGGTCCGGTCAACGCCCTCGATAATGCCCTCCGGAAAGCCCTGACTAAATTCTACCCCGAAATTAGCGAGATGAAATTGTCGGATTACAAAGTGCGCGTATTGAATCCCCAGCAAGCGACAGCCGCCAAGGTTCGTGTGCTGATTGAATCTTCCTCCGATGGTGAAACCTGGGGCACCGTCGGCGTTTCCGAAAATATCATCGAAGCCAGCTGGCAAGCTCTAACGGAGAGCATCTCTTATTATTTAATGAAAAAACGTCAAAAGAATTCCAAATAGACGGAGGTTAATATGGCTAAACGCATTATAATTTTTGATACGACTCTGCGGGATGGCGAACAGAGTCCCGGCGCATCTTTGACGGCTTCCGAGAAATTGATCATCGCTCGGCAGTTAGCCAATCTCGGCGTGGATGTCATCGAGGCCGGATTTCCAATTGCCTCCGAAGGCGACTTCGAAGCCGTTAAACAGATAGCTCAAAGTATTGAAGGTCCGATTATCTGCGGTCTGGCACGCACTAACGAAATTGACATTGATCGTTGCTGGGAAGCTGTTAAATATGCCGCCAAACCGCGCATACATACTTTCATCGCTACCTCCGATATTCACCTCGAAAAAAAATTGCATAAGACCGGGGCTGAGGTAATTGAAATGGCTTATTCAGCTATCCGTCACGCAAAGCAATATTGCACCGATGTTGAATTTTCACCCGAAGATTGTGCCCGGACTAGCCTCGAATATATGTGTGAAATTGTGCAAGCCGCCCTGGAAGCCGGTGCTACAACTATTAACATTCCCGATACGGTCGGCTATGCTGAACCGGAGGAATTTGCCGAACGGATTCGCTACCTGATTGATAAAGTGCCGGCAATTCGGCAAGCGGTTATTAGTGTCCATTGTCATAATGATCTGGGCAATGCCGTAGCTAATTCGCTCGCCGCTATCCGGGCTGGTGCTACCCAAGTGGAAGGCTGTATTAATGGAATCGGCGAACGCGCCGGAAATGCCGCACTTGAAGAAGTTGTTATGAACCTGGTTACCCGCCAAGATTATTTCGATGCCGAGACCGGGATAAATACCCGCGAAATCTTCAAGACTAGTCGTTTGGTAGCCAATTTGACCGGCCTGAGCATTCCGCGTAATAAGCCGATAGTCGGACAAAATGCTTTTTCGCACGAAGCCGGTATCCATCAGCATGGCGTTCTGAGCAGTCGGCAGACTTATGAAATTATGACGCCGGAAGATGTCGGTTGGGAAGGCGAAAACCTGGTGATTGGCAAACATTCCGGTAAACATGCCGTGGCGGCTTTACTGGAAGCGGAAGGCTATCGCCCTGATCCGGAACAGCTCAATCAAATTACCAACAAAGTCAAAGACTTGGCTGACAAACAAAAAGAAGTCGCCGCCGAGGATATCCTGGCTATTGCCCGCGATGTAACTATGCAATTGCCGGAAGAAGAGCAACATATCCAACTGGAAGAATTTACCGTCACGACCGGTAGTGGCTTGACACCAACCGCCTCGGTGCGCTTGGTGGTTAATGGCGAAAGGAAAATCGGCGCGGCTACCGGCGATGGTCCGATTGACGCCATCAGTAATGCTATCTGGAGCGTTATCGGGCCCTCTCTCCAATTGGTGGAATATAGTCTGAAAGCCATCACCGGCGGAACGAATGCTTTAGCCGATGTTTCGATCAAATTGGCTGACCAGAAGGGGAATATCTTTGCCGCCCGCGCCGTTAACGAGGACGTCATTAAAGCCAGCGCTATGGGAATTGTCAAAGGCATTAATAAAGCGCTTAGTAGTAAACAGAAAATCCATCCCCACACGGTCTGAATTAATAATTTGGAGAATAAATTGGGCGCAACCATAACTGAAAAAATTTTAGCAACGCATAGCGGCCGTGAATTTGTCAAGCCTGGTGAATTGGTTGATTGCAAAATTGATACGGTAATGTGTCACGATGTTACTACCACACCGGCGATTGAACTGCTGGAAAAATACGCTATTCCCAAAGTCTTCGATCCGGCGCGCATCGTTATTATGCCTGACCACTTCGTACCTAATAAAGACATCAAGTCAGCGGAAATGGTGGCTCGCATTCGCCGCTGGGCACAGGCTCAGGGCATTACTCAATTTTACGATATTGGGTGCCATGGTGTCTGTCATGCCCTTCTGCCGGAGCAGGGTTTTGTGACGCCCGGGAAAACAATTGTATGCGGCGACAGTCATACTTGTACGCATGGCGCACTGGGCGCTTTCGCTACTGGTATTGGTAGCACCGACCTAGCGGCAACTTTAGCGACTGGTAAACTCTGGTTCAAAGTGCCAGAATCGATGCGGTTTGTTGTTTCAGGACGCCTGGCGGATGGCGTTTACGCCAAAGACATTATCCTGAAAATTATCGGACAAATCGGTGTGGATGGCGCGCTGTATCGCGCTCTGGAATTCTGTGGTGAAGTAATTGATGAACTATCGGTCGAAGGAAGAATGACAATTTGCAATATGGCGATTGAAGCCGGTGGCAAATCCGGCATTATTAATCCCGACGCTAAAACACTGGAGTATGTCCGGGCTCGCACTAGCGACGAATTTACTGTTTATCGTAGCGATAGCGACGCCGAGTACTATCGTACAATAGAAATTGATGTTTCCGATTTAGAACCGCTGGTGGCTTTGCCGCATTTGCCCAGCAATGTCAAGTCCGTACGCGAGTTGCCCGATATTCCAATTGATCAGGCTTATCTCGGCAGTTGTACCAATGGTCGAATCGAGGATTTGCGGATCGCCGCCCAAATTTTGAAAAATCGTACCGTCGCGCGCGGAACACGGATGATCGTTGTGCCAGCTACCACTGAAATCTGGAAACAGGCAAACCGCGAAGGATTACTGGATATTTTTATGTCAGCAGGAGCTACCGTCAGCACGCCGACTTGTGGCGCCTGTCTCGGCGGATATATGGGAATCCTGGCGGCTAGCGAACGTTGTATCAGCTCGACCAACCGCAATTTTGTTGGACGGATGGGCAGTCCGAAATCGGAAGTTTATTTAGCCAGTCCGGCGACGGTAGCGGCTTCGGCGATCACTGGCAAAATCACCGACCCGCGGTCATATTTGTAGGAGTTGATTATGCAAGGAAATGCTCACGTTTATGCCAGAGATCACATCAATACCGATGAAATTATTCCGGCGCGCTACCTGAATATTGACCGAGAAGCCGAATTAGCTGAGCACGCTATGGAAGATATTGATGTCAATTTCATAAAAAAAGTCAAGCCCGGCGACTTTATTGTCAGCGGCGACGATTTTGGTTGTGGTAGTTCCCGCGAACATGCGGTTTGGGCGTTGCGTGGAGCCGGAATTAAAGCTGTAATAGCCAATTCGTTTGCTCGTATTTTTTACCGTAACTGTATCAATAATGGTTTCTTAGCGATTGAATGCCCGGGCGCGATGCATAAAATTTCGGATGGCGATCGCCTCGAAATTGATTTAGCCGGTGGCAAGATTGTCAATCTCACAAAGAACCAGACTTATCAATTTCAACCCCTCCCCGATTTTGCCCGGAAAATTATCGAAGCGGGAGGGCTTATGGAACAGATTAAAAAGGAACTTGCTTAGATGGAAGTAAAGAAAATTGCCGTGTTAGCTGGCGATGGCATCGGTCCGGAAATAATAAATGAAGCTCTGAAAGTGCTGAACGCTGTTCAACAGAAAAGCGCAATTCGATTCGAGTTCCGCGAAGCGCTCGTGGGAGGAGCGGCTTGGGAGAAATACGGTCAGCATTTACCGGAGGAAACTCTCCAGATTTGCCGTAATAGTGATGCGATTCTTTTCGGCGCCGTCGGCGGGCCAGTAGAGGAACAATTCAGCCCAAAATGGCGCGGCGTGGAAGTGAACGCCCTCCTCGGTTTGCGCAAAACCTTCGATTTATATGCCAATCTGCGTCCGGCTAAACTTTTCCCGGCTCTGGTCTTTGCCTCACCTCTTCGCCAGGATATTGCCGAGAAGGGATTTGATATATTGGTAGTGCGCGAACTGACCGGCGGAATTTATTTTGGCCAACCGAAAGGCCGACGCGGCAATGGTGCTGAGGAAGTCGCTTTCGATACTATGATCTATTCCCGCCGTGAGATTGAGCGGATCGCGCACGTGGCTTTCAAAGCCGCTCGTCAACGCCGCCGACACGTTACCAGCATTGATAAAGCCAATGTATTGACGACGATGGTTTTCTGGCGGGAAGTTGTCACGGAAGTCGCCTGCCAGTATCCGGACGTTACCTGGGAATCAATGTACGTTGATAATGCTTCTATGCAATTGGTCAAGAATCCCGCTAAGTTCGATGTTATGCTTTGTGGAAATATGTTCGGCGACATTCTTTCCGATGAAGCCGCCGCAATTGCCGGGAGTCTGGGAATGTTGCCCAGCGCCAGCCTGGCGGAAAGTCTTTTTGGGTTATACGAACCGGGTGGCGGTTCAGCGCCGGACATTGCCGGACAAAATAGCGCTAATCCAATCGCCCAGATTTTAAGTGCGGCAATGATGCTGACCTATTCTTTTGGAATGAATGAAGCCGCAATGGCTATCGAACAAGCGGTTTCCGATGTCCTGCAAGCCGGTTATCGCACGGCTGATATCTGGCAGACAGGTTGTCATAAAAT
>JAGNGI010000009.1 GCA_018002295.1 Fidelibacterota bacterium | reverse complement strand
CCAAGATTCATGTTTGTTCTTACCCGGTTTATTATCATAATTACCAGCTAGGTGAACTTTTAGCCGCCCAATTGACCGAAGCGATAGCGCGCTATCAGGGAGTTAACGATGGCGCTAAAATTAAATATGTCAATAATCCCGATCTGGGAAATTACCTTAAAACCAATATTTTTTCAGTCGGCAGAAAGTATCGCTGGGATGAGATGATTGTCCGAGCTACCGGCGAGAAGCTGACCGCCAAGTATTTCGTCGAGCAGTTGTAATTTTTAGTAAGTTCAACTAAGCACGTTTAAGTTCTTTTAAGCGCTGATAAGAAATTAAAAGACCCTGTGATATTGAGTTACATTCACGCACTTATGCATTTAATAAGCTTGTAATCAATATTTCTTTGTAGAACTTAAAAGCACTTAGTTCTTCTTCTCGGCGAGGACTTTTTCAATTTCATCCATTACCCAATTCATTTCCTGCATTGTTAGATTGAACGGTTCGGCAGTAGTCATATCAACCCCGGCGGCTTTTAACTGGTTGATCGGGTAGTCGGAACCGCCGGAAGAGAGGAAATTCAGATAATTGGACCGGGCGGATTCGTCACCTTCTAATACTTTTTTGGCTAACGCGGTAGCGGCTGTGAAGGAGGTGGCATACTGATAAACGTAAAAATTGTAATAGAAATGAGGAATGTAAGCCCATTCGATGTTGATGATGTCATCCACGTAGCAAATACCTTTGTCGTGGCCATAATACATCCGCACGATTTGTTTATAAAGTTCAGTTAGTGAATCACCGGTCAACTGTTCACCGCATTCTGCCATTTCGTGTATGCGTAGTTCAAACTCGGCAAACTGCGTCTGACGAAAAACCGTGCCTTTAATGCCGTCTAAATAATTCATCAACAGGGTGAGTTTCTGATCGGGATCAGTGACTTTATTGAGATTATCATGAAAAAGCAGAACCTCGTTGAAGGTCGAAGCAACTTCAGCGACGAAAATCGAGTAGTCGGAAAGCGGAAAAGGTTGGGTTTTATTGGAAAAGTAGCTGTGCATAGTGTGACCGAGTTCGTGCGCCAGGGTCGCGACGTCATCGTATTTATTACAGTAATTGAGCAAAACGTAGGGATGCACGTCGTAAATTGAGCCGTCGGAATAGGCGCCACTCCGTTTAGCAGGAGTTGGGTAAATATCAATCCAACGCTCGTTAAAAGCCCGCTCAATAACGCTGAGATAGTCACTTCCTAGCGGCTTCAGAGCGCTTAAAATCATTTGCTGAGCAGTTTCAATGGGATAATCAATATCCAAATCCTTGACAACTGGTGTGTAGAGGTCGGTATATTTCAATGTATCTACACCGAGCAACTGCTGTTTAATTTTAAGGTAACGATAAAAAGTCGGTAGATTGTCATTAACGTTTTTTATCAAAGCCGTATAAACGTCAGTCGGGATATTATTGGCATCGAGGGCGGTTTCTAAACAACTGTTGTAATTACGAACGTGAGCGATAAAAAGATGTTGTTTGACGTTGGCGTCCATAGTTGCCCCAAAAGTGCGACGGAAATCATATATTTTTCCGAAGAAAGAATCGAAAACTAATTCGCGATCGGCACGCACCGGCAAAGCACGCAAGGTAGCAAAGGTAGCTAGATCGAGTTTAACTTTGGTTCCGTCGCTTAGAACAATTTCCGGGAATGGGAATTCGGCATTGCTAAAAAGACCATAGATCGTATAGGGCGCATCAGCGAATAGGCCGGTTTCGGCGATGATTTTTTCTTCTTTTTCGGAAAGCAGATGCTTCTTAACGCGGATCAGGTCATTGATATAGAACTCGAAGACCTTCAATTCTTTTTTGGAGGCGATGAATTTTTTCAACTTTGCCGGGTCAATTTCAAGAATTTCAGGTTGAATAAAAGCCGCCTTCGTATAATATTCGGTAGCAAGTTGCGAGAGTTCCTGGCGCATACCGAGATATTTCGTATCGCGGGTATCGAGGTCGGCTTTGAAACTGATATACGAGCCTAGCCGCGCCATTTCCTTACTGATTTCGCTGTTGAGATTTAGGCCGGCATAGAGCTGGTCAGCCGACTGCCCAAGTTTGCCTTTGTAATTCAAAATCTGGTCGAATTTTTTGACTAACGCATCTTTGGCTAATAAATAGGCTTCGTCCGATGGATAAATCGGTGTCAGGTCCCAGATATATTTTTCAGGAATCTGGGAGCGTTCGCGCGTTTGCGCAACGGAGGTTTCTTCATTGATCAAGAATAACATAATCACCACGCTGAAAGTAAATAGTTGTTTCATTTTTATTCCTTTGTTTTGAATGATTACCTATTAGATTTGAAGCGGGAAAACTGATTTGGTTTCCAAAAATACTTGATTTAGATGTAGAAATCTTGACATAGTTGAATTGGTTTTAATGTTCAGGAATTGATTGAAATTAAAGAAGAAAATTCCAAAAATCATGCCCTAAGTTTAGGAAAAGGAGAGATAATTTGCCAGACAAATCTTGACAATTGGCGATTGCTTAAGCAGAAACCAGGAAAGGGGAGAGGATTGTAAATATTCATCCTTTACCTTGTCTTAGACTACTTGTGTCAATGTTTCGATGTTGATGTGAGGTTTTTCATTTAAATTTTTCTAATTCTGTCTCACTATCACTACGAATGAATTCGTAGGCAATTTTTTCCGTTCCCTATTTATTTTTAAGACTTATCCTTGACCTCAGTCTTTCGATTATTTAGCCCTGTAAGGGCGAACTATTTGTAGAGCATAGTTTTTATTTTTTATACCATTGACTACAAATAGTCAGCCACTACGTAGCTATTTACTAAATTTGGTCTTGTTTTAAACTGTTATCAATACTACAGTATTGACCTGTAGCCGGTAATCTGAAGCCCGTTACCTATTACCCTTCTCTTATTTTCTCACCCTCAGCCTTATAACGATTTCCTTCATTTCTGGTTTAGGCTTTCGTATATTTTGCCCAAATGGAGAATGATATTTGCAATGCAGAAAAATAAAGAGTCATCGGAATTGAAATCACCTCAGCCAACTCGTAAAACCTGGGACGAATATTTCTTGGATATTGCCGAAATGGTGGCAAGTCGTTCAACCTGCTTCCGGAATAAAGTCGGCGCGGTGATCGTACGTGACAAAGTGATCGTCTCTACCGGTTATAACGGAGCGCCAACCAACCAACCGAATTGTATGGAAATCGGCTATTGTTACCGCGACCGACATCAGATTAAGTCCGGGACGCAATTAGAACGGTGTCGAGCGGTTGGCTCCCATGCCGAATCCAATGCCGTCGTTCTGGCGGCTCGTAATGGTCAGGCTACCGCCGGCGCTACTATTTATGTCGTCGGTCATCAATTTATCTGCGATCAGTGTAAAGCGATTATCGCAAATGCCAGGATCGAAAGAGTTGTGATGCGCAAACCGGATCGGCAAATCGAAATTGTCGAACCGTCCGTTGATTGGAAAGTTCATCCGGTTGATAAGCAGAATAGTAATTCTTGAGATTTAAATGTTGATCTATTGTCATGGGTTTGGTAGTTCGGGAAAGGCGACCAAAGCCCAGATTTTACGGACGCATTTTACCGATAAAATGGTATTAGCGCCGGATTTACCGCTCGAGCCAGCCTCGGCGATTGAAATGATAACCGAGAATATTCGAAAGGTTAGGAATGATTCTCAAATTTTATTGGTCGGATCGAGTTTAGGTGGATTTTATGCTTTGCATTTGCATCAAGAATATGGTTGCCCGGCAATTCTGCTGAATCCGACAATTGACCCAATCGGTGATACTTACCCACATGATTATAATCCTTGTGATATGGAAAATAACTCGCTGGCGGCTTGGTGTCGGGAATATACTTCTCAAATTCGCGCGCTTTACCACTCACCCCAAACAATAAATCCCCAGAACCTATTCGTGTTTCTCAATCGGGATGATGAATTGCTGGACTATCGAAAAGCGGCGGAATATTTTAAGGTAAATAATTGTCAGGTGATAATTTCCGAGACTGGCGGTCATCGCTTTCTGAATTTTGAGCAATTAATCCCGACCGTGCAGTCAATTTATGAAAATCTGCCCCCGGCGAATTTTCCGCCTTGAAAGACTCTCTCACGCCAGAGACTCCTCTGGAGCCTCCGAGAATTTATGAGATATTATTTACTGACGTTATTTACGAATTATCCGTTGTAATTTTAACTCGTGTCCAATATTTGGCGTATTTTTTTCCCCAGGACCGCAGGCGCAAAGGGTTTTTGCAGGAAATTGATACCCCTTTTAATAATACCTTGAACGGCAATTATATTGGAAGTGTAGCCGGATGTGTAGAGCACTTTGATGCCGGGCTTAATCTGTTCAATCTGGCGATGCAATTCCTGACCGTTCATTCCCGGCATAACCAAATCCGTGATCAATAGATCAATTTCATTGCTGTGTTTTCCAAAGTATTCCAAAGCTTCACTCGGTTCGCCAAAATCTATAACTTGATACCCTAATTGTTGCAACGCATTTCGGGTAAAAGTGCGAACTTCATCATCATCTTCGGCCAGCAGGATTGTCTCTTCCCCCATTACATTTTCCAGATCTTCCAATTGATAGTGTTTTTCATCTTGACCTTCATAAACAGGGAAATAGATTCTGAACTTTGCCCCTTTGCCCGGTTCACTATAAATGTTGATAAATCCATGATTTTGTTTGACAATTCCGTAAACCGTAGCAAGCCCGAGGCCGGTGCCTTCACCTTCTCCTTTGGTCGTAAAAAATGGTTCGAATATATGTTCCTGGATTTCTTTATCCATCCCGCAACCGGTATCGCTGACAGAAATGAGAGCATAATTGCCCGGTTGAAAGCCATGATGCTTTAAGCAATATTCGGAATCACAGGTAAAATTAGCCGTTTCGATGATCAAACTTCCACCTTTAGGCATCGCATCTCGCGCATTGACGACCAAATTCATAATTACCTGATCGAATTGCGTCGGATCCAGATAAATATTATGAAGTTCGGCGCCCGGAATAAAACTCATTCTAATGTCTTCGCGCACCATTTTTTCCAGTAGACCTTTGGTAGATTCCAGATGCGTATTCAGATTGAGCCTTTGAGGTTCGGCATTTTGCTGACGCGAGAATGCCAGCATTTTACCAATCATCGTTGCTGAACGACGAGCGGCATCATTAATTTTTTGAAATTGGGAATAGAATTTTTGACCTGGCTGTAAATTCATCAGCGCCATCTGCGAGTAACCCAGGATAATTGTTAGAATATTATTAAAATCATGGGCAACGCCACCAGCTAAACGTCCAATTGCCTCCATTTTCTGAGCTTGACGCAATTGGGATTCCAGACTATCCCGTTCAGCCTCGGCTTTTACTCGTTCTGTAATGTCGAGAATCTGAGCGATGGTACGCGGATTTCCATCAGAATCTTTTACCACGTTCGAATAAACCTCAACCTGGCGTCTTTCGCCGTCCTTGCGAATTATTTCAAATTCATAATTCGTCGGAACCACTTCCCCTTTCTGGCGACGCTGATAGCGATCTTGGACTAGCTCGACGCTCTCCGGCGCTAAAAATTCCATAAACTTATGTCCGATAATTTCGGATTCATTGTACATTAGAATTTGACAGAGCCGTTGATTGACAAACTCAAAAGTATAATTATCGTCAACGATAAAAATTCCCATAGCGCTGTTTTCTACCACCGAGCGGTATCTCTCTTCATTTTCACGCAGAGAGGCTTCCATCTGCACGCGCTCAGTAATATCTCTCGATGTGAATAGCATCTGTCTGCCAAGGATGTTGCCAACGCTTTGAAGATAAATCCATTTTCCAGATTTATGTTTGAATCGGTATTCGATTGTCTCTGTGAATTCTGATTCTTTTTCAGTAATCAGATTTTTAACCTTATAACCGATATAGGTCTTCAATATTTTGAGTAAACCCTTTCGATCTCCGGGATGGATAAAATCGAATGCCGATTTGCCTAATAATTCTTCCGGTTCGTAACCGGCAATCCTTTTAATTGAAGGACTTACATAGGCATAGGACACTTTCAAATCGAAAGTATGCAAGGAAATCAGATCACTCGTAGTTTCCGTAATCAAGCGGTATTTTTCTTCTGACTGCCGCAAGGCTTCTTCCGCCTGTTTGCGCTCGGTAAAATCTAAGACAGTGGCATTAGACCCGAGAAATACACCTTTATCATCAAAATTTGGAGCTCCAGAAATAATCGTTGGAATTGGCTTTCCCGATTTTGAGGTAAAAGTGATTTCGTATCGGGAAAATGTTCCTTCGGGCCTTTTAGCTAATTCTTGTTTTAGAATCTTTTGATTCTTAGAATCAAAGAAATCGAAAATATTCCTGCCGATTAGTTCTTCGGGCTTATATTCTAACATCTGGCAAAATTTGCTGTTCACAAAGATTATGTTTTTTTTCTCGTCAATCGTGATTAAACCCTCGGTCATATTCTCGACCAGGTCCCTATATTTATGTTCCGATTCCGATAATCGAAGTTCCATTTGCTTTTGTTCAGTTATATCCCTGGCGATTACCTGGACAGTGGCTTCTTCTTGTTCAGAATTTTTAACCGGAACGAATATATTGTAGAAAAATTTACCTTTGTTCTCATCTTCTAAGATTTGAATTTTTCCCTCGTTCATCGCCTTTCGTACTATCTCGAGACGACGCTGAGCAATATCTGGAGACATTACTTCAAAAAATGTTTTACCAATCAGTTCTTCCGGTGAGATACCGAAACTATCTGCCATTGCTGGATTCGCAGTGATGAACCTTCCATCTGTATCAATCTGAGCGATGAAGTCTGGAGAAGTTTGAAATAACAAACGATATTTGTTTTCGGACTGCCGTAAAGCTTCTTCCGCCTGCTTCTTGCTGGTAATATCGCGCACAAATTCAGCCATTCCGGTTACTTTATCTGTATCAGGGTCTTTTATCGGGTAGCTGAATAATTCAATCCACTTGATAGGAGAGCCGGGGAGACCTGGAACAATATTCCACTCGGTTTTGCCGGATTGGATACAGCGAAGAGTTGGACAAGGATCGCAGGGAGCGTTAGCATTGTGATAACATTCGTAGCATTTTTTCCCTTCAAGTGGCAGGTTCTCGGCATACCATTTTTTCATCACATCATTGGTAAAATTGATCGTCAAATCCGGTTTTAGAATGCTAATGCCGTCTTGGATACTGTCAATAATACTATTTAGAAATTCTTCGTTTTCCCGTAATTTTTTTTCAGATTCCTTCTTCTCCGTAATATCCATTGAAAAACCGCCGATTAATGGCTCTTGATTTTCCCTCTCGATTCGAAAAGTATAGGTTTCCCAGATACATTCATTGCCACTTTTATCGGGGACGGTACTCTCTTCTATGTGATAACCTTTGACAAGTGAAATATTATCAGCCTTAACCAACTTTTCAGCTATTTCCTTTGGGAAAAGATCAAAAGTAGTTTTACCAACCCACTCTTCAATTCCAAAGCGTTTCTTCATTGCATTATTGATATAAAGATATTTGTGATCGCCGGTTTTGATAAAAGCCGTATGGGGGAGTGTTTCCATAAAAGCGGAAAATCGTCGTTCACTTTCTTTTAAGGCTTGTTCGTATTGCCTGCGCTTGGTGATATCCAGCATTGACATAAAATAGCCGAAAATATTGTCTTCTTCATCTTTTCTGGCGGTGGCGGAGAGAAGAACCGGAACTTCATTTTTTTCTTTGGTAATGAAAGTTGTTACTATATTAGAAACAAAGCCTGAGTTTAATATTTCTTCTTCTATTTTCTTAATTTCTTGTTGATCGGCAAATAAGGTTTCGAGCTCCATCCCGACAAGTTCTTCTGAATCATACCCCGAGAATTTTTCAAAATTAGCACCGACGGCTATAATTAGATGAACCGCATTTATATAACATACCGGTATAGGTAAAAATTGCCAGATGTCTTCTATATATTTCTCTAATTCTCGAGTCTCTGCAGTTAATACCATATTTTATTGCCTTTTCATTTTAAAAACATATTCATGATAAGGATCGCCTTCAAACATACATTTAGTCTCGGTGCAGTTACCTTTCCCTTTTCCAACCGCGAATTCATAAATCCTTTCAAAGTATCCCTCAAGATATAGGCACATAATTGGATGAACCTTAAAATCATTAAGGTGAATTGTCACATCTTTGGATTTTTCATCAAGGCTTATCACCTCAAGGTTGCCGATGGTATAATGCAATGTCCAATATGATGGGTATTCGTTAGCTGATTTTTTTAATGAAATAAAAAAGTGCATAAATAGTTTTACAACAAATGAAAATCCCGGCGCCGCATACCCCATATTTCTTATTTCCGAATCTTGCCAGTTAAAAGTGTCTTGAATAATCAGAAGGGAAATGACTCTTAAGCCGATGGGAGACAGATCTAAGGCTTCACCTTTTTTCCTATAGTCAATAGGATAACCTAATTCTTTGACCCTTTTTTCTAATTTTTTTAATCCTTCCTCGCCTTCTTTTTGCAAGACATATTTACCGTCAGTCTGAAATACCACCCCTTTGACTTCGCCCTGAAGCTCAAGTAATTTATCCAGCTGTTTCTTATCAGTCTTTAGCATAAAACCAATCTGTTATTTTAATTAAAATATAATTGAGCCAAATAACATAAAAAAATATACTACCTTTATATAGTAAAGTAAAGCAATAAAATTTTCAATTTGTTTAATGAGAACTATTTTATTAAAAAATTGTAACCGATTTGGGGCTTTAGAATCAGATATTAAAGTAAAAAATGGAGAAGCAATGAGTGAAAAATTGACTAAAGCCAGGTTTTTGAAGGAAATTTTCGATTTTGAAAATGAAAATACCTGGAAATATAAAGGTGAATTACCCAGTGTGATTGACTTTTATGCCGATTGGTGTTATCCTTGTAAAATGGTGGCGCCGGTTCTCGAGGAGCTGAGTAAAAAATACGCCGGTAAAGTTAATATCTATAAAGTCAATACCGATGAAGAGGGCGACCTGGCTGAATATTTCGGTATTCGGAGTATCCCGTCACTGTTATTTATCCCGAAAAATGGCAAACCGCAGATGCTGGTTGGTGCTTTACCCAAAAATCAACTGGATCAAGCGATTCAGAATATTCTGATTAAGTAACCTGAATATGCTAAAAGTCATTAAGCTATTTGGTATAACTTTTTTTGCTTGAGAGACATTTTCTTTTTGAATTTAATTAGTTATTGCACCTAAATATTCCGTTATATTTACCAATTTAAAATTACCGATTATGCTGTTAATTTGACCTTATATTTTTAGGTAAAAAAAAAGCGCAGAAAATTTGGGTTTCTGCGCTTGCTTACTGCAGGTGAGGAAATCTTAGGAAAACTTCAAATAGGTGCGGATAAATTGGTCAAATGGAATTTCGGTACGAGTCAGTTTGCGCAAATCTTTCATTTTAACCGTTACGATAATAGCGGCATCGTCCATATTTAGGATGATCTTGCCGAACTCAGCCTCATTAGCGGTTTTTTCTAATTGTTCCAAGCTATTAGCTAACACTGAATTGAAGTCCTGAACCGTAGTTGAGACCGAGAGAATCGTAGTGTTGTCTTTTTTGCTTCCCAGCCGATAAGCAGAAAACAATAAACCGACAATTAAAAGGAGAAGGAGACTAATTTTGATCGTTTTGTTCATTTGAGTCCTCATTATTTTCAAAATTTTAAATATTTGTGGTTTTCATATTTCGAAGAGTTGCCGTCTATTTTGTTCATTTTCAAATCTCTAAATAATACCAAGCGATTAGACCGATATTGAAATAATTGGTTGTCCGATTCTATCGGGAAAAGTCGAGCCACCTCTGGTAATTGGGCGTTTTTAATTGTGAAAATTGCCAGCCGTCACTAAAATGTTTAGTTATTTGAAAGGGAATTTATTAGTTTTATGTTTGTGAGAATTAGCTTATTAGTAGTTTAATCAGACAAATCGTTAGGCATTTTAAAATTCCTAAACGTTTCAAAAATTGCTTATGAAATCAATTAATGCTTTTGGCGGAATTAGTGTCATTTTACATTACATTCCCGAGATGGCCGACCAATTTGCTCGAACTTTGACTTCGGTTTTTAATCAGTCCTGTTTGCCGCTTGAAGTTCTGGTTTTATGTCAGGCGGATCAGCCGATTCCTGAATTTGATTGTTGCTCACTTCCATTGGAGATAATTCGGGAGGCAGGTAATCTTAGCCGAACATTGAACAGGGTGATGGAAACAGCTAAGGGCAAATATCTTTTGTTCATTGATAATTCGGTTGCCGAAGTCATTTTGAAACATTCCTTGCTTGATGTATCCTTCTTGCTGGCAGAAAAATATCCAGATCTGGGAATGTTATACGGCGACTATGATTTAGTTAATAATGGAAAAATTCAGGAAATCCGACTTCTGAAACATCATTCCGGTCGTTTACGTGATAATCAGGATTATGGCAAGGTGTTCCTGTTCAGTAAGGCGGCTTTGGAAGCAGTTGGCGGTTTTGATCAGTCATTGAAATACAACGCCTTATATGACATTCGTCTAAAGTTATCGGAAAAATATAAATTGGTTCACATTGCCAACAAAATAGACGGCTCGCTTTATCGAGTGGTATCCGGCGGAGTTAAACATAATGTCTTTGATTATTTGTTGGTGAGCAAAGAAGCCCAGCTGGAAGCCGAAGTAGTTTTAACTAATCATTTGAAGAGAATCGGAGCTTATCTCGTGCCTGATCAAGGTTATCACCTGCGGCCGGATCTAAACGAAAAGTACGATTGCATGGCTTCGGTAATAATTCCGGTTTATCATCGGCCGGAATTTATCGGTAATGCGCTGAATTCGGTTTTCAGCCAGAGCGTCAAAGACCTTGAAATTATCGTCGTTGTAAATGGAGGGCCTCTTGATCCGACGGTTACTGAAGTTCGGCGCTATATGACGGGCGGAGACCGCTATGATTCTCAGCAACCGCCGGTTAGACTGATCGTAGCGGATATTAACAATATTGGACTATCGTTGAATCTTGGTTTAAAAATTGCCCGCGGTCGCTACTACGTCCAGCTTGATTCTGATGATCGTTTAAAATCAGATGCGATTGAGAAAATTGTAGCTGTCTTCAATTCTGATGAAAGAATCGGAATGGTTATCGGTTCGTACGAAGTCTGGGAAAAGAAACCAAGTGGTGAATTTGTCCGAATGGAAGAAATTCCGATTGTCAAACACGAAGAGTGGACGGATGCCAACGGACGTAATAATCTCTTGCGTATTAATGGTGCCGGAGCTCCACGGGCGATTCCGATAAAAATTATCCGGGAAATGGGTTATTTCGGGATGAACGACGAACCGTTTGCTTGCAATTATGGCGAAGATTATGACCTGGTGTTAAAAATCAGTGAGCAATATCGCATCGGACGAGTCTGGCAACCGATTTATGAAGTCGTGCGGCATACCGGTGGAACCGATCATAGCATTGACCAAAATACTATTGATCGCAACGACGAAGCCAAAGACTATATGCGTTTGAAAGCCGTTCTCCGACGGAGAAAAATAAATGAAATCACTAATCGTAATTTGGGAAAGTCACTTTAAAATTGGCTAATTGTAAGAAAGACATAGCAGATGATGAATTTTTGTTAATTGGAATTGACGGCGGTGCAACTAAAGTCAGCGGCTGGTCAGTGAAAACCGCAAATCACGGAACCGCTTTTGCACTTGGCAATTTCCACGCGACAAAGTCCTATAATGAAATCCCCGGCTATATCCATAATTTCCAGCCGGTTGACTTAAATCGGCAAATTGCCGAGTGGGAAGCAGGAAAAATCGTGCCGACGACCGCAGAACTCGTTCAATCGAGTTGTTATATCAAAGCCGCTTCCTGGTGTATTGAACAAATTACCAAACGGAGCGACACCAATCGGGTGCTTATTGGAATTGGTATGCCAGGTATTAAAACCAGAGACGGCCGCGGCATCGCCGTCCTAAAAAATGGCCCGCGCATTACCAATTATGCGGTTCGACTCGAAAATGAAATAACCTTAGCTGGAATAGAGCTAGTTCAACCGATCAATCAGATCGGCAGTGACGCTTATTATTGTGGAATCGGCGAAGAATATGCCGGTGAAGGTTTGTTTCGGAATGTTCGCAATTCTTATTACCTTGGTGGGGGAACCGGTGCGGCGGATGCTCTGAAACTCGACGGGAAAGTCATTCCGCTTGACGAAACCAAGGGTTGGTTTGTTAAAACTTGGGAAATGAAGTGTCCGGATGGCTATTCCGTGGAAAAATACGTTTCTTCGAGCGGAATACAATCGATTTATGGCGAGCTAATCGGAAAGTCGCCAGAGGAACTAACCCGGAACGGTATCTTTCCGCCCCAAATCCGTCGTCGGGCTTTGGATGGTGAGAAAGCGGCGGTTATTACGATGCAAAAAGTTGCCCATTTTCTGGCGCTCCTTTTCTATGAACGCATTACTTCTATATATGCCGGTTGGCAGGGAATATTTGACTTTGTCAATCCCGATCGTCCACGACCCCAAACTGAAAATAATTATAAAAAGACGTTATTTGACAATCTGGTCATCGGACAGCGATTGGGTGAATTATTGTGCGAAGCCCAAGGTGATGAGGTGCTCTGGTTGCCGTTTGTCAATGAATTGACTCAATTAATTATCAATTCTTCGGTCCTCGACGAGGTAGCCAAAGAACATTATTGTCCGCAAAAGCATTTAAACCTGGCGCGAATTCAAATTTCCCCTCTGCGAGAAGCGCCAGCGCTGGGTGCGGCTATTGACGCTTATTTAACCTGGAAGGAGAGAAAGTTATGCTTGAACCGAATGTGATTCCGACCGAAGAGCCAATCCTGCGGGTAGGAATTTTCCTGCCAATTGATAAATGTCAAAGGATTGCGCTCGTGATTCCACAATCTCCAGTTTATGAATTAATTCCGGAGAGCGGCCCGCGGCAGATTTTGAAAGGCGGCGAACAGATTGAATTTATTTTATTTGAAAACCAAATCGGGATTCAAATTAATGGATTAATACCCAACGCCCAACTGAGTTGGAAAATCATTCCGAGAGGCGGTGAAATTCAGATTGCGAACAAAGCCGGGATTAAAGTCAAGAATGTGGTTGCCGGACGTGGTTTTCATTGGGAAAAATATATTGATGTTTATCTGCCCGGCTCGATCGAAATAATTCGGATGAATGACAATCTAATGATGATAAATGTATTGCCGCTTGAGCAATATTTAATGTGCGTGGCAACTTCCGAGATGGGAGCGGCTTGTCCATTATCCGTTATCAAATCGCAGACAATCATCGCCCGCAGTTGGTTGCTGGCGAACGTGGAAATGAAACACCGCAATCTTGGAATGGACGTTTGCAATGACGATTGCTGTCAGCGTTATCAGGGGACGACGTTTCTTTCGGAGCATTCGATCAAAGGTGCGCTTGAAACCACCGGTCAGGTCTTAATATACGGTGAAAAAATCTGTGATACCCGCTATCACAAGAACTGCGGCGGAGTTACTGAATCTTTTGAAAATGTGTGGAATGGTTCAGCCGTGCCATATTTGGATTCAGTGATTGATATTCCGCCTGATTGCCAACATTCGGCTTTGCCGCTCGATACAGAGGCGAAAGTCCGCAATTGGATCGAAAACCCGCCGTTGGCTTTCTGTAGCCCATCCATCGTACCGGAAAAAGAGTTGAAAAAGTATCTTGGCAATGTTGATAAAGAAGGTCATTATTTTCGCTGGCATTTTCGGATGACGCAGAGAGAGATTACGGCGCTATTCAATCTGAAATTGAATCTGAAAGCGGCCGCCATCAAGAGCATCGAACCATTAAAACGGGGCAAGTCCGGACGACTGACCAGTCTGGCGATTAACTATCGGGATAAAGCCAATGTTGACAAGCAAATCGTGATTAATGATCAATATGCCATTCGCGAAGCATTTCATGACCTTTTCCTTTACAGTTCGGCTTTTGTAGTTGATGTGGAGGAAGGATCTGAAAATATCCCGGCGGCTTTCGTTCTGAAAGGAGCCGGCTGGGGACATGGGGTTGGCTACTGCCAGATTGGGGCTCTCGGGATGGCTCTGAAAGGCTATTCAACCTTGGAAATATTAGAACATTATTATCCGGGTGTTAAACTCCACCAAGCATATTGAATTACTCAGGAGAAAAGTAATGGCAAGTGAACCGGCGACTGTGAAAAATCGTTCACCCTGGCTTTGGGTACCAAGCCTTTATTTTGCCGAAGGCATCCCCTACGTCATAGCGATGACGGTTTCGGTAATTATGTACAAAACGATGGGAGTTTCTAATGCGGCTTTGGCGTTTTGGACCAGTGTTTTGTATTTGCCCTGGGTAATCAAACCAATCTGGAGTCCATTTGTAGATGTAATTTCTACCAAACGCAATTGGGTATTAATAACGCAATTTATACTCGGATGTTGTTTTATCGGGGTAGCGCTAGTTGTCCGATTACCGCTCTGGTTCGCTTTGACGTTAATCGTTTTATGGATAATTGCTTTAGCCTCGGCGACTCACGATATCGCCGCTGATGGATTTTATATGATCGGCTTGGATGAGCACCAGCAGACCTGGTTCGTCGGGATTCGCAGTACGTTTTACCGGATGGCAATGATCGTCGGGCAAGGCTTAATCGTGATGCTAACTGGTTATATTATGAGTAAAACCGGGCTAAAGCCTGTTAGTATTACGGCTATGGCTGTTCCGCCGAATGAAATTATTCAAGTGCTGGATGAAAATAATTTGCCAGCGATCAAGGCATCTGAGCAACCTAATATAGTCGTTATTCCGGCGGAAGTAAAAGTGCCGATCTATAATCCAGCCGAGCCCGATGGTGATTCCGCTAATGTTTTTATCTGTCTGTCAGCGCCGCCCAAAAAAGAGGAAACCGTTGTAGTAAATTTCGGCCGCAAGAAAGGTAGTAAGGACATCTGGTTGACATCAGCTGGTCGCCTGGAATTTACGGCTGAGAATTGGAATAAGCCGGTCAAGGTGACTTTGAAAGTTGATCACCGTCTGCGAGAACCGGTAGTGTCGCAATTTGAAGCTACCGCCGGTGATATTCCTTTCAGCTGGGCGGTATCGTTCGGAATTTTAGGCGTATTTTTCCTGCTCATTTGTTTGTATCACAAACTAATGTTGCCGACCGGATTGGAGACGGTCAGGGTAAAAAGCCAGGAACTCAAATCCAGCTGGCTTAAGGTTTTTTCCAGTTTTTTCCAGAAAAAAGGCATTGTTTCGGCTTTATCTTTCCTGTTATTTTATCGTCTGGCAGAATCGCAATTGGTAAAAATGGCTTCGCCTTTTCTACTGGATAGCCAAGAGGCTGGCGGATTAGCATTGACAACGACGCAGGTTGGATTTGTGTATGGAACCGTCGGAATAATTTGTCTGACAATCGGAGGCATTCTCGGTGGAATAGTTGCCGCTCGCAACGGGCTGAAAAGATGGGTGTTATGGATGGCGCTGGCTATTAATATTCCCGATTTAGTCTATGTTTACTTATCATATGTTCAGCCGGATAATTTTATGATAGTTACAATTTGTGTTGCCATTGAACAATTCGGTTACGGTTTCGGTTTTACCGGCTATATGCTCTTTATGTTGTATTTGGCGGAAGGTGAATATAAGACGTCGCATTATGCGATTGCAACGGCTTTTATGGCGCTGGGAATGATGCTGCCGGGAATGATCAGCGGCAAATTGCAGGATTTGATGGGATATAGAACTTTCTTTGTCTATATAATGTTTTGTACGATTCCCAGTTTTTTAGTCGCCAGTCTGGTAAAAATTGACCCGGATTTTGGAAAGAAAAAGATCGAGAATTAGCAGGCTTATGAAAATAATTTGGGATAAACGTCGGTCATTTTTCGGCGAATTAATATTATTACTTTTAGTCTTTAGCGAAATAAACGGTCAAACTGCCAAATTACGGCATTCTACGGTAATTACTTTGCCGGTTGATGAAGAAACGCAGGACTTTAAAATCGGCTTGGATTTGTTAATTGATGATAATTTTCACGCTCTCGATAATTATAAATTTATGGTCATTGCCGATCGCAATAGTTTTGCTCAGGGAAATCAGTATATTTTTGACATTGTCAATATAAGATTGGGAACGCGCTGTCGGTCGTGCGTACAGGTTTTGGATGACCGCTCGTTACTGACCGGCTCAGGATTCCGATTAAGTCAGAGTCAGCTTTATGGAATTACCAAATATTATATTTTAAATAGTGAGAGAGACCAACTTAGTGCAAATATGTTAAATGGCGCCGAGATGATTGTGCTCGATTTGCAGGATTTCGGATTGCGGGAATCAGAGGCGCTCAGAGTTTTGATTGAGGCTTTAAAGTTCAGCGCTAAGCAAAAAATTCCTATTATCGTGCTTGATAGACCCAATCCTTTACGCGGAGTTGAAATAGGTGGTCCAATGTCAATTCAGAGTGAGTTTGCGGCTGACTTTTCTTTACCTGCTCGACACGGTATGACTTTGGGCGAATTAGCTTTGCTAATGAATGAGGAAAACTGGCTTAATGACGGGGATAAATCTCAACTTACCGTAATTAAAATGGCAAATTATTATCGCGATATGCCCTGGCAACAAACCGGACTGAAATGGTCATTTGCGGATGAATCGGTGCAAGATGAAGAGACTGCTGTTCTCTATGCCGGATTGTATTTTTTTCAATTTACCAATATTAGTGTAGGGACTGGAACGCCTCACCCTTTTCACGTCGTCGGAGCGCCTTGGATGTCGGCTAATGAATTAGTAAACGCTCTGGCGAAATATGATCTTGCGGGAGTGGAAATAAGCCCAGTCAAGTTTATTCCGCGTCGCGAACTTTATGCGTCTGAAATGCCTTTATATCTGGATACAGAATGTTTGGGAATAAACTTAAAAGTTAGTGACCTTAACAAATTTGATTCTTATAAATTTAGTACTACTTTAATTTCAGTGATTTCAAAGCTTTACCCAAAACATTTTAAATGGATAAAAACCACAGAGGCCGATGCTTATTTCGGCAATGCTGATTTTCGAACCTGGGTCAATATTGGCGCTGACTTGAATCCGATGTTAGCTGACTGGGAGGCGAAAGCCAGCCGATTTCAAAAATTACGATTGAAATATTGCCTGTATCCGGTTCAAAAAAATTAATTTTGTTTTCCTTTTCTTTTCGATATATTTACGCCGAGGTTAGTGGTTAATTATAGATTGAGTGGTTATTTTAAATACCGGTAAAGCAGGACTGTAGGGTAGCCGAAGGGGAAAAAATAAAAACGAAAATTCTTCATCATAACTCTAATAACGAGTAAAAATAAAGGAGAAAAACATGAAAATCAGGCGTGTTTTGTTATGTGTAGTTCTGCTGGTGAGCGGAACTGTTTTAGCTGGTGGCTTGGTTACGAACACTAACCAAAGCGCGGCTTGGGTGCGGACTTTGAACCGTAACGCTTCCACCGATGTGGATGCGGTTTACTACAATCCGGCTGGATTGACTAAATTATTCGAGGACGGTTTGTTTCTGGATGTCAGCAATCAGACGATCTGGCAAACCAAGACGGTGACTAATGACACCCCGACGTTGAACAATCATGAGTTCGTCGGCAAAGTATTTGCGCCGGTTTTTCCCTCGGCTTACGTTGCTTATAAAATGGATAAACTTGTACTTTCCGGAGGCTTTATGCCGATCGGGGGCGGCGGCAGTGCCAAATTTGAGAAGGGTTTGCCTTCCTTTGAAGTTCCGGTTTCGGCACTGAAAACTGCCTTAGCAGGCGTGGGCGTTACTGATTATAAACTGGATGTAAGTTTTGAAGGTTCTTCGATCTACTACGGTGTGCAAGGCGGTGTTTCATATAAAATTAATGAGATATTTTCGGTATTTGGGGGAGCGCGCTACGTTATGGCAAGTAATAGCTACACCGGATATTTGAAGAATATTCAGGTTTTACGATCCGGTAATTGGGAAAAACCTTCAACCTACTTTTTTGGGGTTGCAACAGCTGCGACTGGCGCGGCAAATAGTTTATCAACTTTAGTTGCTGCAGCGCCAAATATTACTTTACAAGATGCTAAGGCAGCAGGATATTTAACAGAAGAACAGGTTGCGCAATTAGAAAGTGGATTAATAGCCGCAGGTATCAATCCAACTGGTTATACTGTGGCTCAAGTTCAAAATGCTTATACAACAGTTGCTGGCACCATGACTTCATACGGTACCAATTTAGATGCTCAAACTGCTGATAAAGAAGTTGACGCCGCTCAGAGTGGTTCAGGCGTTGCGGGAATTTTTGGAATTAATATCAGCCCGAATGAAAACTTGAATATCGGTATTCGTTATGAGACCATCACTAAGATGGAACTGGAAAATGATACGAAGAAAGACGATACCGGTCTCTTCCCTGATAGCGCTAAATATGGAGCCGATATACCTTCTCAGCTAGCCGTTGGCGTATCTTATAATATGGGAAAGATTAAACTAATGATGGATTTTAATTATTACAATAACGGCGCCGTTGACTGGGATGGCGATGAGAAAAACTTCGACAATACGACTGAATTCGGGTTGGGTGCTGAATATGCTTTAACTGAAAAATTAAAAGTCAGTCTCGGTGGACAATATAGTATGATGGGTGCAAAACCGGAATCGCAGAGTGATATGGACTTCAACCTCGATGCATTTACAATTGGCGGTGGCATTGAGTATCAAATTTCACCGAAAGTAAAGCTCAACGTCGGTGCACTGGATGCCTTCTATATTGAGGCTGAGAATGCCAGCGGAATTGAAAAGTACAATCAGACTAATTATCTCGTAGCTTTCGGCGTTCAGGTAAAGCTGTAAAATTATGCCAGGATTAAATGATAAATAGGAGAAGTCGTTACGGCTTCTCCTATTTATATTTTGAGGTTAAAATGAAGAGAGACTTATTATTAATAGTAGCACTAATATCGCTAATTTCCATCGAAAGGACAATGGCTAAGGAGCGCACCGGTTGGGGTTGGGGTGGCGTTCCGGCTATCAATTATAACGCCGATGAGGGATTTGGTTATGGAATGATCTTTGATATTTTCAACTATGCCAAAGGTGGCTATTCGCCTTACTATTTTAAAATTGATAACCAAATTTTCTTCACGACCGGTGGAAAACAGGACCACACCATCTTTTTTGATTCACCCTATATTTTGGGTAATGGTTTCAGAATAAGCGTCCGAACTCGTTATAAAAAAGAAAAATTCCAGCCCTATTATGGATTGGGCAACGATTCGAAATTCGATCCCAGTTATATCGAAGTTGATGAGGATGGCAATAGTCTTGATTCCTTGCATGGCAAGCATTATTATACTTTTAATTCCGAGCAAATCATTTTTTATACTAATATTTTGAAAGCTTTGAAATATCGGGAGGATGGGCGGCCGCTCATTTCAGTATTGGGTGGACTGGGCTTTTACCAGCTAGGTTGTGGCGCAAATGACAACGGCGGAATTGCCACCAAATTTGAAGAAGACCTTAACGCTGGAATCCTTAAAAAACGCGATACCGATAAGTCGTTTAACGATTACCTTAAATTCGGGTTGGTTTACGATTCGCGGGATAATGAACCGGCGCCGAATCGCGGTGTCTGGACGGATATTGTGGGCGAATGGTACACCGGTCTAATTGGCAGTGATAATGATTTTTTAAGATTGACGCTGACTGATCGCCGTTATTTCACGCTTCGTAAGAATCTGGTATATGCGAATCGGATTATAGTTGAGAATATATTTGGCGAGGCGCCTCTTCTGTTGTATTATCCATTAGGTGGTTCATTCCGCATTGATGAAGGCGTTGGTGGTTATCGTTCGATTCGCGGCGCTTATAAAAACCGCTATGTTGGCTCAGCCAAATTTATTATGAATATGGAATTGCGTTACCGTTTCTACGATTTTCAGTTCGCTGGCCAGGATTTCTACCTAACGGCTAATGCTTTTTTCGATTTCGGGCGGGTCTGGCATGAAAATGATTTAAAAGGTGGTTTTACCAATTTGCATACTGGGAAAGGCGGCGGAGTTCATATCGGTTGGAATGAAAATTTCATTGTCTATGCTGAAATGGCTTTCAATGAAGAGGCTGGTAGCCAGCTGTATATTGATATAGGATTTTTATTCTGAGAAACGTAGAGTAAAGTCGAATAATATTAACAATTGAATGACAACGAATGACAACGAATCACAATGAATAAGCCATGTCATTAATAAAAGACAAACAAGTTTTTGCCTGGGCGATGTATGATTGGGCTAATTCGGCTTTTGCCACGACGGTAATGGCTGGGTTCTTCCCGGTGTTTTTCAAAGGTTATTGGAGTGCCGGTACGGATGTGAATGTCAGTACCGCAATGTTAGGATACGCTAACTCGATTGGTTCGCTAATTGTAGCTCTAATATCGCCAATTCTGGGCGCAATTGCCGACCAGAGTTCATCGAAGAAACGCTTTTTGATATTTTTCGCTTATTTGGGTGTTCTGACGACGACCTGTCTTTTTATGGTTGACTATGGGCAATGGTTGTGGGCGGTTATTTTCTATGTGGCTGGGTCGCTGGGTTTTGCCGGTGCAAATACCTTTTACGATAGTTTATTGCCTGAGGTTGCCCCGTCTCATAAAATTGATTATGTGTCTGCCAAAGGCTATGCGCTGGGTTATCTGGGAGGTGGATTATTATTTCTCATTAATGTTTTGTGGTATCTTAGTCCGGCGACTTTTGGGTTTCCGGTTGAGCAACAGGCAAATGTCTATCAAGCTCTCACTCAAAATGCTACGGTTATCCAGATCGAACCAGGTAAGGATTTTTCGATTCCCAAGAAACATTCCATCGGTAAAGCGGTTGTCACCAGTGAAATTAAATTACCCATCACGATAGTTGATTATCATTCTGATGATTCAGTCTGGATCAGTGTGCCTGTTCCACCTGAAGTTGATCAGGACTTGATAGTGTCTGCGATTAGTTTCGGTCAATTTAAATCTGGTGAGATCGTCGCTAAAAACCATAGTAAGAATGAATATTTGATTGGTAATCTGAACCAAAAATTGAGTCCGGAGGATTCCGCTGTAATTATCATTAGAAATCCGATTACTTATCAATCATTTCGCGATCAGCGGATTGAGGGAGTGGAGGGACTTTCCAATCACTGTGGGCGGATTACGATTACCACCGATTATCTTACCCCAGCCCAAGAAAATCTGCCGATTCGGGTGAGTTTTTTATCGGTAGGGCTCTGGTGGGGAATTTTCACTATTCCGCTAATTCTTTATGTCAAAGAAAAACGCCGGCAGCCGAAACCGAATAGACGTTCTACGTATATCCGTCAGGGATTTAAGCAACTGAGCCAAACCTTCCAGCAAGTGCGCCATCTCAAAGTCGTGATGATTTTTTTAGTAGCCTACTGGTTATATATTGACGGCGTTGATACGATTATCCGAATGGCGGTAGATTATGGATTGTCAATTGGATTTCCATCGAGTTCATTAATTGTGGCTTTGTTGATTGTTCAGTTTGTTGGTTTTCCGGCGGCGCTGGCGTTCGGTAAATTGGCTGAAAAATGGAATCCCAAGAAAGTAATTTTTGCGACAATTGCCGTCTATCTGGGAGTAACGGCTTATAGCGTTTTAATGAAAGATGTGAAAGAGTTTTATATTCTGGCAATTGTAATCGGATGTGTTCAGGGCGGTATTCAGGCTCTTAGTCGTTCGTTTTATTTACGGTTGATACCCAAAGAGCAGAGCGCCGAATTCTATGGTTTTTTCAATATGATTGGTAAGTTCTCGGTAATTTTTGGGCCGTTTTTAATCGCGACTGTGGGTTTATTGGCTCGCCGCGCCGGATTTTCGGCTGATTTGGCTTCACGGATTGGAATTGGTTCGATTGGGATATTATTTCTGGTTGGGGCAATTTTACTCTGTTTCGTCAATGAAGAAAAAGGCAGAGTAGAAGCGGAAAAATTGCGGATACTGAATAAATGATTTTTCAGCAGTTTAAAATAACTGGTGTCCCGGATATCGAAGAATGTCAAGAAGCATTTCCTAGATAAATTCATTGTGACATAAACCGGTTAACTTACTTTTAAATTAGTCACGCCATTAATAAAATTGGACGCCATGTCCTGATACTATATAAAAAACTTTTTAAAAAAAACTCTTGATTTTACCCCCCCATCGTATAGATTATACCAGAAGCAAGAAGAGTCTTCGATGAACCCAAAAGAGCGGAAAACTATATGATTTTTTATTTTTAACTTAGAAGAGAAGGATTGTAGGAAAGGAATGGAGTTGTCTCGAGATTCAGATTTCCAAACAAACAATATTCCGGTCAATCGGAACAAATCAAATTATGGCAACTTTAGGGGCAGTGGTAGGATTCCTTTTAAGGTTTATAAGTCTGAAAATTATGAGGGCTTACTGTCTCTTACCATTTCTCTTTTTTTTCAAATATCTAGTTGTTTGCTAGACAGTGACGTCTAAATTTATTTTTCGTATTCAAAAATATGAGAATTAACTGTAGGAGATTTAGCATAAAACCAATTAAAGTCTTACTATTAATAATGATCTTAGAAATTTTTTCTTTTGGGGCAGATATAAAATATTTTAATCCTGGCTTTAAAGTTGGGATGAATTTTACAAAACAAAGCTTTACCCGTCTTGAACCGATTAAGTATTTATATCCTCTGGGATTTGATATGGGTTTGTCAAATACTATAACCTTTAATACCCATTTTTTCCTCCTAAATGATTTTTATTTTTCTTATACAAATTCTATGGTTAAATACTCACCAGCTGCCGCTGTAGGTCCTTGTTATGCTAATTATAAAAACAATTTCTTGAGATTATCGAGTAACTTTGGTTTAAATATTTTTGATAAGCTAGGAATTTTATTAGGGATAGATATTGGTTATCTTATAAAATCAAACCTAACAATTTATGATAGGGAAATTGGTAATATTGGATTTAAAAAGAATATGAAAGGCAGTTTTCCTGATTTTGATTTCATATTAGATATTGGGATAAATAAAAAATTCAATATTCGTCGTAATACATATTCTTTTGAGGTTAAACTATTAAAGGGACTTACTCAATACCACGATGATATAATTAATATTGATTTTACAAACTATTATCTTCAGTCAAATATCGGAATAGTTTTTTAACATTAGGGAGAATTAAAATGAAGAAAATTTTTATTTATACCGTATTATTTTACCCGTTGTGTGAAATAAAAACCCGAAAAATAAGATGTGCATTAGCTTGAAAATCCTTAAATTATTATATTGTAATTCAATAATAAACAAGGTGATAGACTAATGCACAATCTTAAATCAACCTTCGATCGTATCAAACCAATTATCAAAGAATCTATTGAAACAGCACCAGAATACGGCTATTGCGCGGCTCAAAATACCCATTATTTCGGGTATAAATTCCATGGGGTTTGTAGTCTTAATGGGATCATAACCTGTTTTGATCTCTTAAAGCCAATCATGCGCTCCAATCAGAAGAATTATCGAAGACAACCGGCATTGTTTCGAAAAGTTCGTAAACGGATTGAAACCTTGTTTTCGCAGTTGGTAGATCAATTCGTGATTCATGTAAATTATGCCAAAACCTTTGTTGGTTTAGCTACCAGGATTTTGTCGAAAGTGACTGCCTTCACTTTGCTACAGTTCCTGAATTCTATCAATAATAAACCCCTAAACCATATTAAACATGCCCTCGCTTAATTCCACACAACGGGTGATTATAATATATTCTATGCTTGTTATTCTTATATCTGGTTGTGAGAAAGAATGTCCGACAGAGCTTACCGAAGAAGGATTAAACTTAATTACCAACTCTTCATTTGAAATTAATGGCAATAAATCAATTGACGGTTGGACTTTACATAGTAATTTTCTCGATGTTGGATTTTCCAATGATGTTCCACCGTTCGGAGGCAACTGGTCTGTTGTTCTTTATGGAGGAGACCGAATAGTACCTATGTATTTAGAAACAAAAATAGCTGCACCGCTAGGTTGCAATCGTTATAGATTATCAATTTGGGCAAAATTTAAAGATCCTCAAGGATATGGTAAGGGATACGTAAACTTCAATAAAAATAGAAGTAATGGAAAGTATTTCACGATTCAGGACTCTATTTGGAATTACTATGAGTTAATTGATACTCTTACAACGACAAATGGAGATAGCTTGTATGTAATTATTAGTATTATGCCTTTTATTTATCCATCGCAAATATATTATGACCTCTGTCAGCTAGAGTTAATTCAATGAAAATATAATAGATAGCGATAAAAACCTGCAGGCAAACTGGAAGGGCATTTACCGCTCCAATGATGCCGCGGCATTCAATACCAGTCAGCGGAAACTGATTCAGACCTTAGCCGGTGGAAATCCCCGTTGGCTTCATCAGATTTACACCAGTGCTGGTCATGTGTGGCTTGAGCATTCCAGCGATGGCGGCAGTACCTGGACGCTTGGAAATAATGGACAGCCATTAGATGGTACCGCCGGTGGCAAGTGTCCTTCGATTGCCTTTACGACTCATAATCAAGGTTATGTTGTCGATAATTATATCGGTGTCGTCTGGCAGGAGAAATAATCTTACAAAAAAACTATTGACTTTACCCCCCCCCATCATATAGCTTACACCAGAAGCAAGAAGAGTCTTCGATGAAACCAGAAGAGCGGAAAACCGTAGGATTTTTTATTTCTAACTCAGAAGGGAAGGATTGTAGGAAAGGAATGGAGTTGTCTCGAGATTCAGATTTCCAAACAAACAATGTCCCGAACAGTCAGCGCAAGTTTAATTCCGTGATGAACCAATTTTGATAGTATCATATAACATTTTTGAAAGGAGAAAATATGCACAATATAAACTATATACTTATGACCTTACTACTTGCGTTAGGAGCATGTTCTGACTCGACTTCGCCGAATCAGAACATTCCCGCAAATCTCAAGAATATATGGTGGGAAGTGCAGTCTTTTCAAAGTGTCACCGGAGAAATAATAACATTAGCCCCTACCGAAGATTATTTTTTGCTTTTTGGTGATAGTACTATATACGGTAAAAGTGATACTTTATGCGGTAACAATTACCATGCTCCTTATTGGATTGGAGGCAACGATTCTCTTTCCATTGGATTAATTATTTCAACGGAAGCGTGGTGCAGATCAAATTATTGGAAATACCTAAGTGCACTTCAAAATGCAACATCTTATAAAATCAATGACAATACATTAACCATATTTTTCAATGACAGCAAAAGAATATTATATACCCGTCGTGTGGAATAAAAACCTAAAAAATAAGATGTGCATTAGCTTGAAAATCCTTAAATTATTATATTGTAATTCAATAATAATCAAGGTGATAAACTAATGCACAATCTTAAATTAACCTTCGATCGTATTAAACCAATTATCAAAGAATCTATTGAAACAGAACCAGAATACGGCTATTGCGCGGCTCAAAACTCCCATTATTTCGGGTATAAATTCCATGGGGTTTGCAGTCTTAATGGGGTCATAACCAGTTTTGATCTCTCCAAAGCCAACCATGCGCTCCAATCTGAAGAATTATCGAAGACAACCGGGAAACCTTGTTTTCTAATTTGGTAGATCAATTCGTGATTCGTATAAATTATACCAAAATCTTTGTTGGCTTGGCTACCAGGATTTTATCGAAAGTGACTGCCTTCACTTTGCTACAGTTCCTGAATTTTATCAATAATAAACCCCTAAACCATATTAAACATGCCCTCGCTTAATTCTACACAACTGGTTATACTTATGAGTCTTCACTAAAAGAATTGATGTATCAACTGATACAGATTCCTAGCAATGAGATGGAAGAAGTAACTCTTCAATATTATGTTTATAAATAGAAGTTAGGTGATTGTAGTTCTTCGATTAAGCGGGAATACTTTACATGTGCTCAATGAGATAAAAATTCCATGTATAGCGGAAAGGTTGAATAACCATGAGCAGACGTCCCAGTGGGCAAAAAGGTTGTGGATAAAAAATAAAAAATTCTGGGCTTCCTTGGCTAGTTATATTACTTTCATTTTAGTTAGTAAGTCCTTAAATTATATCGCTTTTTTTGGGGTAGTAGCTAAAAGGAAGCATCTGTATGAGGCGACGCAATTTGGGCATTTTGATGATTTCGTTGATGATCCTGTTTTGCATTGGAGTGCTTTTCGTTGGACAGGAATATTCATCCAGCAGTAAATTAATGACAGTTCGGGTCGAAGGTTTACCGGATGAGCAGTCGGGTAAAAACATGCAGGATTTAATGAAAATGACGGAGGGCATCGAATCGTTCATTTTCGATCAAAACGTCGGATTTTGCACTTTCCGTTACGATTCTTCGATTATAAATTACAAAGCTATCGAAGCTCAGTTTTTGGCGCTTGGTCTGAAAATAACGCCTATTGCTCCAATCGAAATAACCAGTATTATCTCTCTGCCTCCGGAACAAAAATTGCTGAAAGTTCACTTTTTTCAGCCGACCGAATGACAGACATTGCCGAGTTAGCGAGATAATTCCAAACTGAACAGCGTTGATTACCGATATAAGTAATTAAGCCTAATTTCGCATTATTCAATCTTTGTGCCCGGGGCGAGACTTGAACTCGCACCTCCTAATGGAGACTAGGTCCTGAACCTAGCGCGTCTACCAGTTCCACCACCCGGGCTTCAAATAACGGCGAAATTTATAACCTCCGACTGAGTTCTCCAAGTTTTACATTGGAAGTTGAGGCAAAAGAATTAAATTTTCCGTATGCCAAAAGATGATGTCAAAATTATAACGACTAATAAGAAAGCCTTCCATGATTATTTTATTCTGGATAAAATTGAAGCCGGCATCGAACTCAAAGGCACCGAAGTCAAGTCGGTCAGAGCCGGGCACATCAATCTCAAAGACAGTTACGCCAAAATCATTGATCGGGAATTATATTTATTGAAATGTCATATTGCTCCCTACGATTTTGGCGGATACGACAATCATAATCCGGAACGCGATCGCCGTCTGCTATTGCACCGGAATGAAATTCGGCGCCTGCAACGCGAAGTCGAGAATAAAGGCGTAACCCTGATTCCGCTCCGCGTTTTTATTACGGATAAGGGGAAAGTTAAAGTCGAAATAGGTTTAGCCAAAGGCAAAAGACAATACGATAAGAGGAACGCGCTAGCTGAGAAAGAAGCGCGCCGCGAAGTTGAACGTTTAAGAAAAGGAAAATAGGCATGTTCCCACCGGTTAAAGAACAACTGGAAATCATCAGACGAGGAGTCGAGGAACTAATTTCCGAAGAGGAAATGGTCAGAAAGCTCGAGAACTCAATTAAAACCAATCAGCCGCTCAGAATCAAGCAGGGCTTCGATCCAACCGCACCGGATATTCACCTTGGGCATACAGTCGGAATCCGGAAATTGCGTCAGTTCCAAGAACTGGGACATACAATCGTTCTTATTATCGGCGACTACACTGGCTTGGTTGGTGATCCGAGTGGCAAGAACGAAACACGACCAAGATTACAATATGAAACTTTGATGAAAAATGCCGAAACTTACGAGAATCAATTTTTTAAAATACTGGATAGAAGTAAAACTGAAATCCATTACAACGGCGAATGGTTCGCCAAAATGAAATTCGATGAAATTATGAATCTGGCGGCGAAATTTACCGTTGCACGGATACTCGAAAGAGACGATTTTACCAAACGTTATAAAGAAGGCAATCCGATTAGTTTGCACGAATTCTTCTATCCATTGATGCAAGGCTACGATTCCGTGGCAATCAAAGCCGATGTCGAACTCGGCGCCACCGAACAGAAATTCAATCTGCTTACCGCGCGTGACGTTCAACGCGAATACGGTCAGGAACCACAGGTTATATTAACTCTGCCGGTGCTGGAAGGCATAGATGGTGGTCAACGAATGAGCAAAAGCCTCGGTAATTATATCGGCATTGACGATGAACCGGACGAGATGTACGGCAAAATTATGTCCATTCCCGATAATCTGATTCTTAAATATTTTACTCTGGTGACGGATTATTCACTTGCCCAACTTCAGGAAGTAAAACGCCGCCTAAATGACGGGCAGACCAATCCAATGGTGCTAAAAAAGGAATTAGCCCGCACAATTATCAAAATGTATCATTCAGAGTCCGCCGCCCGTCAGGCTGAACAAAATTTCGAACAAATTTTCAGCAAGAAAAAAACCCCCGACGACATCGAGGAAATAATAATTCCCTCATCGGATTTACCAAAACCTTTAGTCAAGTTACTAACCGAATGCGGAGCGGTTTCTTCTAACGGTGAAGCTCGGCGCTTAATTCAGCAGGGCGGCGTACGCATCAACGACAAAAAGATTAACGATATCAATTATGCAATTCAAAATAAAGGCGAATATATAACCAAAGTCGGGAAACGGCGGTTTTTCAAATTCATCGTTAAATAATCACCTGAATTCAATAAATCGAAGATTGCTGAATGTTAAAATTAAAACAGGTTAAGAAAGTATTTAATAAAACAGTTGCGGTTGATAACCTCGATCTCTCGATTCCGACCGGTTCGATTTTCGGGCTTTTGGGCCCCAACGGTGCCGGGAAAACTACCACTATTCGGATGATAATGAATATCATTCAGCCTGATGCCGGAGAAATTCTTTATAATGGAAAACACCTGGAGCGGTCTGATTTATTGAAAGTTGGTTATTTGCCGGAAGAGCGCGGATTGTACCAAAAAATGAAATTGAAGGAAACTGTCGTTTATCTTGCCCGTCTTAAAGGTTTATCATCAGCAGAAGCCAACCAAAGTGTTGACGAATACCTTCGTCGTTTCGATCTCTCCGCTTATAGCCATCGCCGCATTCAAGAACTTTCCAAAGGCAATCAACAGAAAGTCCAATTCATTGTTTCGGTAATTCATAAACCGGAACTTCTTATCCTGGACGAACCTTTTGCTGGTCTCGACCCGGTAAATCAGCTGCTATTGAAAGAAATTATTGCTGAATTGCAGGGACGCGGTGCGACCGTAATATTTTCGACTCACCAAATGGAACAAGTCGAGAAGCTATGCGACCGGATTTGTTTGATTAATAAAGGTAAACCAATTCTGAACGGCGACTTGCGGCAGATTAAGAAAGAATATGGTCAACAAATGCTTTTGATTGATTATGACGGCAAGGCGGATGCGCTGGCTGACTTGAATTTGCCTGATATGCAAATCACTGACAACCGACTTACCTGTCGTCTTACCGGTAATCTCAATGAATTATTACTCTCAGTAATGCAACGTGTGCAGGTTACTCGTTTTGAATTGCAGGAGCCATCTCTGGAGCAAATCTTTATCGAGCTTGTGAGGGGGGCGGAAAATTCATGAAAAATATAATGATAATCACCCGCTGGGAATACCTAACTCGTCTGCGTTCCAAAGGATTTATCATCTCGACGATTATTATTCCGCTGATTATGGTAGCTTCGATGTTTATTCCATCAGTCGTATTAAACTCGGACGATCAGGAAATGCGCCTAATTGCCGTAGTAGATGAAACCGGTCAATTTGCGGAGAAATTGGAACAAAAGTTGGCTGATAAATATACTCTTGCGGATCAAACTCCGAAATATCAAGTCATCGTAATAAAAAATGGTGATCCTGTGAGAATGAAACGAGAAGCGGCTGAGCTTTTAAATTCTTCAGTTATAAGTGCTTATCTCGTTATTCCAGAAGTTGTGCTGGATTCCAGCCGCGTGTTTTATTATAGCTTGAATGTCGGCAACTTCAAAGATCAAAGTGAACTTAATCTGGTGATCAATGAAATAATTTCCGAATATCGGTTGGTTAAAGCCGGTTTAGACCCGGCTTTAATCCAGGATCTGATGAAAAATGTCGAATTCCAGACCATCAAAGTCGCTTCCAGCGGACAGGAGACTTCGAGTAACGAAACCCTCTCATTTATTATTCCCTTAATCTATGTGCTGATGTTGTTCTTCACCATTTTTATGTCTTCCCAAGTATTGATGCGTAGTGTGCTCGCCGAACGCACTAATCGTTTAATCGAGATATTGCTTTCCTCGGTGTCTCCCACAGAGCTGATGTCCGGGAAAATTTTGGGGTTGGGATTGTTGGGTTTGACGCAATTGGTGCTCTATTTAATCGTCGGAATAATGATTTCGAATTTCAAAAGCCTCGAGTTATTCAGTTCCATAAATGTCATCTTATTTCTGGTCTATTTTGTTTTGGGTTATTTGCTTTATGCGGCGATCTTTGCGGCAATCGGTTCGCTCTTCGACAATGAACAAGACGCTCAGCAAGCCGTTTCGATTTTTTCGTTGATCTCGGTTGTACCGATTTTTTTGGCTTCCTACGTAATTGCCAATCCTCAGTCGTTGACGACGATAATTTTATCGTTCATTCCGATCATCACGCCCTATTTTATGATTTTAAGAATAGGCGTGATAATGCCGCCGCTCTGGGAAATATTGATGTCATTAGTAGTATTGGCAGTAAGTGTTTGGGCGGCGATGCTGGCGGCTGGGAAAATTTTCAGAGTGGCGATTTTAATATATGGCAAAAGACCTACGTTTCCGGAAATATGGCAATGGGTGCGCGCCAGATAAAAAATTTCCGGAAAAAATAGATTTGAGTTTAAAAGTAGTTAAGAATATATTATAACGTGAGACATTGAGATAGTTAAATTTCCAAAGAAAGCGGGGTTTTATGGTAGAATTCACTCAATCAAATTTCAAAGCTGAAGTCGAGCAATCCGATTTACCGGTGCTGGTTGATTTTTGGGCAACCTGGTGTGCTCCTTGTCTGAAACTGATGCCGGTGGTCGAAGAACTGGCGCAAAAGTATAACGGCAAAATGAAATTTGGCAAAGTGAATGTCGAAAATTCCCCGCAAATTGCTCAGAAATTCGGCATCCGCAGTATTCCGACTCTGCTGATTTTCAAAAATGGTAAAATAATGGCTCAGATTACCGGCGCCCAACCTAAAAAAAATATCGAAGAAAAAATCCTGGAAGTAATCTAAGTTTTCTTACCACTAAGACACGAAGGCACAAAGGTTTAATTATTAATTTTCGTTAAATTAATTACTAATATTTAACCTGAAAAACCAATATTTTCATTGTCGGCTAAGGGGAGGATTTTGAAAATCGTGATCTTGCAGGAAAAGGGCTTTCGACAAACTTAGAAATTCTTTGTCACTTTTTAGTAAGGATTTGAATACATTTGGGATATGAAAGAGTTCAAAATCGGTTGTTGCGGCTTCCCAATCGAAAAAGAGCAATATTACCGTGAATTCAATTGTATCGAAATTAACATCACCTTTTATCAATTGCCTCGAATTGCGACCGCCGAAAAATGGCGTCTGGCGGCCGAAAAGCAGAATCCGAAATTCGAGTTCGTCATTAAAGCCTGGCAAATCATTACTCATCCGGCTGGTTCATTCACTTATCGCCGACTGAGAGAAAAAATTGGCGCTAAAGAGAATTACGGATTATTCAAAGATACCGATGAAGTCTTTACCGCCTGGGAGAGAACTCGAGAATTTGCCTTGAAATTGGGTTGCACCAGGATTCTATTCCAATGTCCACCAAGTTTTACTCCAGATGAGAAATATTTGCTGAACCTGTATAATTTTTTCGAGAAGATTAGAAAAGACAGTGAAGATTTCGAATTCATTCTGGAAGTCCGCAATCCCAAATGGGACAAGAAAACGATCCAAAAAGTATGTCGGGAATTAAACCTGATTCATTGCGTTGATCCATTATATCAACCCAGTTATTATGGCGATTACCGCTATTATCGTTTACACGGACTACACATCGGGAATAGATTAGATTATAATTATACTTTTAGCGATCAAGAATTAGAAAAAGTGCTCGCCCTATGTGATCAAGAACTCAATTACATTATGTTTAATAATTCCACCATGTATTATAATGCTCTAAGACTAATGGAGCTGGTGGGGCGTTAGTTAATGCATTTGACTTAAAGCGGCATCAGACGACTTGAGTTGAGTGCGATACTACAGACCAATGTTAAGGTCAAGGCTGGGGAAAAAAGCAAAGGAGAAGGGACTCAGAGTGACATTCTTCCTGTCATCCTGAGCTTGTTGCTTCTTTGTCATCCTGAGCTTGTCCCATTCTGTCATCCTGAGCTCGTCGAAGGATGACCCTATCGAAAGTCATAGTGTAGGCGATCCTGTCCCTCTTCGACAGGCTCAGAGTGACAGTATGGCTCAGAGTGACAGTATGGCTTTTTTTCTCAGCCTCAGCCTAAAAGAAAGGCCAAGGCTAAGAAAAAAGGCTAAGATTTAAGTTCTTCTCAGCCTCAGTCTCTTTTCTCAGCCTCTTTACTAATGACCAATGACCAATGACCAATGACTACTCTCAGCCTCAACCTTATTAATCGTGCTTTAGATCCTTTGTGGTTAAAAGGCTTTTATATCATCGCAAACACTTCAGCAATTCCAGAGGCGCTGGATATTTCTGCGAGACAGTTTTTAGATAATTACCAATCGCATCAATATTATCTCTATCTACTTTTTTGGCGAGGTTAACCAATGTTCCATTATTATAACGGGAATAGATAAATAGATATTTAATCAAGGCAACAAAATAGGCTCGATCGATGACATTCGAAATGATCGAAACCATCGTTCCGCCAACCAAAAGAGAAGAGTAAAGGGCATTTTGGTAATCGTGCGCGTACAAATGCCCGGTGCCGGGGATGATATTTGACATTACCAGCGCCAGAGTGCGCGATTTTTGAGGAATTTTATGAACACCGGAAATTTCCTTCTGCAATGATTTTGAGTCAATAAAATGGACCGAATCCAACAAAGCCAGACCTTCGCTCCACTTGGCTTCATAAAAGTAAGTCCAGGCTTTGATATAATTGATTGTATCCTGAATTGGTTGCTCTGAATTTATACTAATAAAATCCAAGACATTGCGCATTTCGAAATAGTTATAATTATCCCAATGCAGACGAGCTAATTCGAGTGAACATTCCCAGTCAAAAGCAGACGCCTCATCATTGGAGATGGCTTGTAAAAGTATTTCTTCGGCGGCTAAATCCTGCTGAACGGCGTGGAATATCTTTGCCATTTTTAGTAAAATTTCATCTTGGCTTTCGTACTGACCAAGAAATAGTTGCCGTTTGTACTCAGTAATGGCTTCGAAATAATGCTGTTTGGCATTATAGTAATCGCCGAGATTTTCCGTAGAAAAAATTACCGAGAAGATCGCAAGTAGTAAAAGAATTATTCTTTTTACCATGTGGACCAATAAGGGTGCCGATCAACTGGATTCAGTTTAGTCATTTTACTTTGCCAATCGGCATCTAAGTTACGATTATAAAGTTCAGCCCCGACATAACTGCCGTAGATTGTTCCGAGATAAAGCGAGAGAGTCAATCCACCTGACAGAACGCCAGTTACAGGCAGTTCGGCTTGAAAGGCTTTATAAGTTAGAAGCGCAAAGAGATTGATCATTCCGAACGAAAAGAGCGCATCGCCGGACCGATTGATGTAAACTTTTCCTAATCCGGGGATAAGAGTTGATAATGTTCCGGCTAAAAAAGGTGATTTGGGGTGAATTTTATTACGATCCTGTTCAAGTGCTTTAAGTTGATTTCGCAGACTTTCATCATTAACATTTTGAAAAAAGGAAGTGGTAATTGTAGTTGGAGCTGTTTTCACGCTGGCCAAATAATAGAAATAAAACTCGGCATCATTTTGATAGCTTAATCCCAGGATTTTAGGCCAATCTTCTAATTTTGTATAATTATATAACATAGCTAAGCGCGCAGATTCTTTAAATTTACTGGAATCATCCTCAGCCAGTTCCCGAAAAGTTGCGGCGGCAAAATCATAACGCTGGCGGAATTGATGGCACAGCCCAATAACAAAAGTAATCGAATCATCGCCACTTTTTGCAAAATAGCGATAACGTTCGAGCTCCATCGCCGCTCGCAGGTAATCTTTTTGCTGAAACAGGTAAAGTCCAAATTCTTTTAAGTGTGCCGGTTCAAAAAGAGAAGATTCTATCTGAGCATTGGTAGTTGATGAAATCGAAAGAATGAGAAGAAATAAAATAGATTTTTTCACAATGGCTCTGGTCTATTTTAAACGATATTTTTGAGGTGGATCGGCTAATTTTTCGCCGTCAAATGGATAATAGCGCATAGCAAATGGGTTACAGCGCATCAAGCGATCACTGGCTAATAAAGCGCCCTTGACAATGCCGAATTCCTGAATGGAGGTCAAGGCGAAACGTGAACAAGAAGGGTGGAAGACGCACGATGGTAAATCCTGACTGGCAATCACTTTTTGGTAAATTTTAATCCAGGCTATAGCCGAAGAAGAAAATAAGTTGGTAGAAAATATTTCCCCGGGTTTTTCTGGTAAATTTAAAGGTATTTCCCAGTAGTCTGTCCATTTTTGGTGTTCTTGGGAAAGCAACAAATTCCAAAATAATAAGATGGAAAAAATCACCAATTTTATTTTTATCTTTTTACCCATCGAATTGGATTTAAAAAGAAAGCTGAAATTAAACCGACTTTAATTCCAGCTTTCAATTCATAAAAAATCTGAATTTACTTGCGAAGTCCTTCTTTTTGTTCAATTTCGGTCATTGTTTTGCCCTGATAGGCTTCCAGCGGTATTTTGATAGCTGGATAAATGTTAATACACGGGACTAATCTTAACCATTCGAGAGTTCTTATTTTTCGGTAATTTAGCTCAGCCCCAACTCGAGGACCGATACAACAACTTGCAAAAAATCCTCCTGCTCCATTAGTTTTTCCCCCAATTTCATAACTTGTATAAGCCCTTACAACTAGACCGACATATGGGACAAAATTACTGCCAAAATGAATCCATTCGATTGTCTCAATCTGCTTACCTTCGTTCATTTCCAAACCTACACGCGGGCCGATAAAAAAACTTGCTAAACAAGGTATTACCCCGCCTTTTTCCTCGGCAAATGCAAAACTCGCCAAGAGCCAAAAAATCAAAATGACGTTCTTCTTTTTCAACATAAATTGTCCTCCTTGTTGTAGATTCTCATTTTAAAAGTGATAAATTATAGTGAGTTATTTCTGGAAATGCAAGAATTTTCGCGAGTCAAAAAAGATGTTTAGTTTAGAATTGTTAGCATTTTCAGCGTATTCGTAAGATTTTGATATTTAATAATTTTCAAAGTAATTTAAAGAAAATGCGGTTTGATTCAAGTCTTATAATACCTACTGAAACAATTAAATATGTTTTCAGGCTGACATAACTCCTTAATCTTATGAATCCTGAGTTACCGAGAGAAATTATAATGGCAAAATAAGCCGAAATGATTTAAATTTTTCATAAATGAAGTGTCAATTGAAAACTGATGAGGTGAGACAGTTATGAAGAAAAATGAAAAATTTTCACTGATTTACTTCTGGTTAATCACACTGATGATAATTTTTACCCAGTTGTTATTTTTTCCGGATAGACCGGCTAATGTCCGCTTGAGCTATAGAGACTTTTTAAATGCTTTGGATTCCGGAAAAGTAGCGCGAATCGTAATTTTCGAGGATCGCATCGTAGGCGAATTCAAATCCGAAGATATTAATGAAGAGCAAGCGCTTACTCATGCCCCGACCGCACCGTGGCGATTGAGAGTGCCATCGATTGAAAAACAGGTAGCCCGGCAATTTATCGTCAACCGCATTCCGGAACTTCCGGATCCGGAACTGTTGGCGAAATTACAAGCCTCGGGTGTTAATTTTGAAGGTAGGTATGAGTCGAACTCGCTTCGTAATTTTTTTCTGAACTGGGTATTTCCTATTATCTTTTTTATCGGTTTATGGGGGGTAATTTTCAGACGAATGGGAAGTAGCAACCCGATGCTCGATTTCGGCCGGAATAAAGCTAAAATATATGCCGAAAAGCCGGAGAATCAGGTTAAATTTTCCGACGTGGCTGGCGTTGATGAAGCCGTTGAGGAAGTTAAAGAAGTTGTAGATTTTTTAAAGAATCCTAAAAAATACACAAGATTAGGGGGCAAATTACCGAAGGGCTTATTGCTAGTGGGACCGCCCGGGACTGGCAAGACTTTGCTAGCCAGAGCCGTGGCGGGAGAAGCCGGAGTACCTTTTTTTAACCTCAGCGGTTCAGATTTTGTGGAAATGTTTGTCGGCTTAGGCGCGGCTCGGGTCAGAGATTTGTTCAAGCAAGCCAAAGCCGCCGCTCCCTGCATTATTTTCATTGATGAAATAGATGCTATCGGGAAAAGCCGTGGTAATGCTCTGACTTATGGAGGCGGCTACGACGAGCGTGAAAATACGCTCAACCAGTTACTGGTTGAAATGGACGGTTTTGATCCCGGAGTCGGGGTAATAATTATCGGAGCTACTAACAGACCGGAAGTGCTTGATCCCGCTCTCCTAAGGCCCGGACGATTCGATCGGCAGGTGCTGGTTGACCGTCCCGATATGAAAGGTCGAGAAGCGATATTTAAAGTGCATACTCGCAATCTAAAACTCAGCTCGGACGTTGACCTGAAGCAATTAGCCGCCCAAACGCCTGGATTTGCCGGTGCTGAAATTGCCAATGTATGTAACGAGGCCGCTCTTTTAGCCGCCCGAAACAATCGTGATGAAGTTACCCAATCTGATTTTGAAGCCGCTATCGAACGTCTTATTGCCGGTTTGGAAAAGAAAAATAAAATTATCAACGAAAAAGAACGTAAAATCGTCGCCTATCATGAATCGGGTCATGCGATCGTAGGATATTTTACTCCAGGCGCCGAACAGGTGCAAAAAGTATCCATAGTGCCGAGAGGAATAGGTGCGCTCGGTTATACTTTGCAAATGCCACTCGAAGATCGTTACCTGATGACTAAATCTGAAATTATTGGAAAAATAAAGGGATTACTCGGCGGGCGTGCCGCTGAAGAAATCGTCTTTAATGAGATCTCGACTGGCGCTTCCAATGATTTGGAACGCGTGGCTCAGTTAGTGAAAAATATGATCGTTGTGTATGGTATGAGCGAAAAACTGCCGAATTATTCTCTAGTCAACCGTTCAACACCGGGATTTCTCAACCAATCAGCCGGAATTGAAAGGCGCTCAGAACATCTCGAAAGATTGATTGACGAAGAAGTCAAAGAAATTATTGATAAATGCTACCGTGAAACCAAAGAGATGTTAATTGAGAAAAGGGAATTACTGGATAAAATGGCAAATACGCTTTTAGAAAAAGAAGTGTTAGAAAAAGAGGAAATTGAGGCGATTTTATCCTGATTAATTCGGATAATAGATAATCATAGAGATTAAGAAAGAACTTAAGTCTTAGTCTTTCTTTTAGGTTGAGTAAAGAGAAGCGCCCAACCTGACCGTTTAATTTACTTACGGCCTTAAGAACATCTCCGGCTGGGAAGCGAATGGTCATTGGTCATTGGTCATTAGTAAAGAGGCAGAGTAAAGAGGCTGAGTAAAAAGACTGAGAAAAGAGACTGAGAAGGAAGACGGGAGTCAGTTTTGCGGAAATTGGTTTAGCTATTTGGAATTTGGGTTTTGGGATTTTTCTCATTTAGCGGTTCTTGGCGAACTTGGCGGTTTAATCTTCCAAGACTAGAAAAGTAAGGCAGAGAAAAGAGGTTGAGTAAAGAGGCTGAGGCTGAGAAAGAACTTAAGTCTTAGACTTTTTTCAGTCTTAAACTTTCTTTCAGCCGAAACCAATTTAGTCTCGCTTGCGGCATGGCGGAAATTAGTTTGTCATGTAGCTCAATTAGATATACTTTTTAATTATGTTCAGCAGGGTACCCGGCATTACGGGTTTCTCGATGAATTCCTCAACCGGCAGGGTTTCCTTGTCTTTGTCATATCGAATGCCCATTTGCTGGCTAACGGCAGTTAGCATAATAATAGGAGTAGCGGCTAATTTGGGATTATTGCGGATTTTTTGGACAACTTCAAATCCCTCGTCCCAGGTTGCCATCATAACGTCGAGAATGATGAGATCGGGGCGTTCTTTTTCGACTAATTGATAGCCGCGGGTGCCGTTTTGGGCATCTATTACGAGATAGCCATTTTTCTCCAGCATCAAACGCAGGACTTCTATTAGGTCAACATCGTCATCTATAACTAATATTTTCTTAGGCATTACTTTCCTCATTTCATATTAATAAGCGTTCGAAGTTAAAATGCTTGACCTTATTCTGCAACATCTGAAATCCAGCGTTTGTGTTCAATTAACCAATCTCGCAGATCGGCAAGGCCGTCTCCGCGCTGAGCTGAAATCGGGAAAATGGTGAGATTGGGATTGATTCTCAACATATTTTGGCGTAGTAAATCCAGATTCAGATTGAGGTAGGGGAGTAGGTCGGTTTTACTAATCAATGCCAGATGACAGACCCGAAACATTAGTGGATATTTGAGTGGCTTGTCCTCACCTTCGGTCACACTCAGAACAACCACATTGACATTAGCACCGGTATCGAATTCCGCCGGGCAAACCAGATTACCGACATTTTCAATAAAGACGAAATCGAGATTAGCCAGATCGAGACTATCGAGCGCTGGCATAATTACTTCTGCTCCGAGATGACAGTCGCCGCCAAATGGTTCGGTATTGATTTGTACAATGGGAATGTTCAAAGGCTGAAGACGCTCGGCATCCATCGTGGTGGTGATGTCGCCTTCGATCACGCCGATTTTATAGGCTTTTGACTGGAGCATCGGAATCAATTTTTCCAGTAGAGTGGTTTTGCCGGAGCCGGGTGAACTCATCAAATTGACGAGTAATGTTTTTGAATTTGCGGTGCGCCGACGAATTTCAGCGGCTAATTTGTCATTGGCTTCGAGAACGTTGCGCACAATCTTGATTTCCATAGTTTGATCCTTTTGGGTTACACGGAGGCGCACAGAGGATTCACTGAGGTTCATGGAGTAATTTTTATAATTATTAAAATCTCCGTGTTCCTCTGTGTCATAATTACTTCTATCGCTATCCATCTTCCATCTCGATATTGTCAACGAACATTTCTTGGCCGTTGATTATTTCCAGATCGGTTCCGTGACAATGCCGGCACTCGAATACCGGTTCGTCGAGTTCGGAAATGTTTTGACATTGATGGCATTTGATCCGTAACGGAATTATTTCGATAGACAGAACGGCGTGTGCGAATTGCGGAATTTCAGATTTTATGGTGTCGAAATTGAATAGGAGTGTTTCCGGTATAATGGCATGCATCTGACCGGCTTTGAAGTGGATGACCCTGACAGCCGTGGAAATCTGACGTTGAGCCAGTTCATCGGCGGCGATAGCGATTATATTTTGGGCGATTTTTAGTTCATGCATTGCTTTCTCGTAAAACCGTTAGGAATAATCTCTCGCAAAGACGCTAAGGTGCAAAGTTTTTTACTGTTTATTAAATATAAAGAAATACTCATTTATAAAGACACCAAAATAAAACAAAATAGATTCTTTGCGTCTCTGTGAGGGAAGTAGATATCTTTAAAGATTATTGACAATCCGTGTAATTCCATCTTTGATTAAGTTAGAATTGAAATTTATGAGAAGACCGAGCTTCAACCCAGTTAGTTTCAAATAAGTCAGGAGTTGTTTTTTATGAACGGGGAGGATTTCTTCGACAGATTTTAATTCGATAATGATTTTATTTTCAATAATAAGATCGGCTCTGAATCCTAACTCTAACGAAATTTCATGGTATCTGACGGGAATCGCGACCTGATTGTCTATGTTAAGGCCTTTCTTTTCGAGTTCATACATCAATACTTTTTCATAAACCGATTCTAAAAGACCAGGCCCGAGTTCGCGATGGATATGATAGGCGCAATCTACAATGATCCTGGAAATATCATTTTCGTCCATATTAAAATCCTCTTAAAATTTCTCTCGCCAGGACGCAGAGAATAATCTCTCGCAAAGACGCTAAGGCGCAAAGTTTTTTACTGTTTATTAAATACAGAGAAATACTCATTTATAAAGACACCAAAATAAAACGAAATAGATTCTTTGCGTCTCTGCGACTTTGCGAGAGTTACAATCTAACATATTCGTGGCAACATTTCGCCGGTCAGCATATCGAGAATTCGCTCAGTGCCAATACGGGTTTTAAGTAGAACGTGTCCAGCCGGTTGAGCGATAACTTCACCGATTAGGGCGGCATTCCGGCCGAGTGGATGCGAACGCATCGTTTGCAAAGCCTTTTCAGCTGATTTTTCTGCCACTACGACTACGACTTTTCCTTCGTTGGCAAGATAAAATGGATCGAAACCCAGCGGTTCGCATAAACCCTGCACGACATTGCGAATCGGGACAAATTCCTCGCTGATTCTCATCCCGAAGCGGTTACCGTCCAAAAATTCATTCAGAGTAGTCGCCAGACCGCCGCGTGTTGGATCGCGCATAATCCGGATGCCCGTGATATTTTCGTATAAAACCTCAGTCAAGTTATTCAGCGGCGCGCAATCACTGATAATATCAAGGTCAATCTGAAACTGGTGGCGGGCTTTTATGATTGCGGCGGCGTGATCGCCGATAAAGCCATTCAGGATGATCTTATCGCCGGGAGTGATCAGCGATTTAGCGATATTGCGATTTTCCGGCAAATAGCCGATTCCGGCTGTGTTGATAAAAAGCCCGTCGGCTTCGCCGTGTCCCACGACTTTAGTATCGCCGGTAACAATCTGTACACCGGCTGATTGAGCGGTTTTTTGCATTGAAATCACGATTTTTTCCAGCGTTTCAATCTCGAGACCTTCTTCGATTATCATTCCACAGGAAAGCCAGAGTGGCTTGGCTCCGCAGACTGCCAAATCATTTACCGTTCCCGAAACGGCGAGTTTACCGATGTCGCCGCCGGGGAAAAAAAGTGGTTGAACTACGTGAGAATCGGTTGTGAAGACCAATCGTCCGTGCCTTTCCGGTAGAATCGCCGAGTCCAGCAATTCCCGTAGCGGTGCGTTGTTGAAATATTTCAGGAAAAGTCCTGTTATCAGGTCGTGGCTATATTTTCCGCCGGCGCCGTGGGCGCTGGTAATTTTCTGCTTATCGGAAAAATCACTTGCCATTCGACGCGCATAAGATAATTACGCGAGATTCTAAGTCAAAATGAAAAAAGCGGAAATGATGAATACATGTTTACGACGGTAAATCTCGAGTATATTTTAATTTCTTAAAAGTACTTAAGAAAACTTAAAAGATTTTAAAATCTTGGCACACTCTGCGGTTTATTATTTCACGAAGACTATTTTCTGCATTGATGTATGATTGCCGGATTGTAAGCGCACCAGATAAATCCCAGCGCTCAGGTTCTGCGGACTCCAGTTGTAAGAGTAAGTGCCTTTAAGAGCATAAGTGCTTATAAGTACTTCGACTAATTCACCGCGCAGGTTGTAAACCTTCAGCGACATCTGTCCGTCTTCGGCCAAGCTGTAAGGTATAGTGACACTCGGGTTGAACGGGTTCGGATAGGCCGGCTTCAATCCAAATACTAGTGGAACTTGCGCATTTTCAGCCTCGACTTTAACCTCGACCTCTTTATGCCAGGTTACTTTTCCTTTGTAATCCACATCGCCGAGGCGATAAAGATAGGTTGCACCCGGGATGACCGCCGCGTCGGTGTAGGAATACTCATGTGCTTCAGAAGTACTGCCGTGCCCAGCCAGCGCCTCGCAAGTTGTGTAATCCGCAACTAATAACCAGTCACCGGATTCCGGTAACCGTTTTTGGATAATAAATCCGAGATTTTCGATTTCGGACTCGGTGTGCCAGGAAAGCACCACGGACTGATTGCGCGACTGGGCAGAAAAAGAAGTCAGAGAAACGGGGAGAGATTGATCGGTTGTACCATCGGTATTAGCAGCTCCTGGTGTTGGTAGTAAATTGTTATTTCCAGTTTCTGAATCTTCAGGTTTAGTATTTTTTAAAAAACCCATAGAAGTTGTCTCAATATCAATAGATGATTTACTAACATAAAATGAGACCGGTGGAAAATCATCAAAAGCATTACCTATAAAAGTACCACCATATGAATACCAAAAAATTAATTCTTTGGATGAATTGAATAATGCGACTGCATCAGGATCTCCGTTTTGAATTAAATTTTCCTCTCCATTACCAAGGGTATCATCTTTTTGAATTATATTATTTGAACCTGCAACATAAAATCCATAACCGTTTATTTCGTTAGAAAATGTAAAACTACCAACAGTATGGGTCAAATATTTATTGCTATTGGAACCATTATATAATACAATATAATAGCCAGTTATATCTAATCCCGATATTCCGCATAGTTCAATGAATTCCAAAGAATCTGTACTTGCTTGATCTGCATCAATTTCATTAATCCAAACATTTGGTAGTGGACTAGTCACAGTGCCACTACAGGTTACAGTTCGATCGTCGGCCCCCTCACAAGAACAGGTAATCTTTTCGGAACTATATGAGCCAATTGCCAAGCCGGCTTTTAATCGCACATAGATAATGGTTTCGTTCACGGAACCGTCTGATTGAGCAAAAGTAAGCGATGAGGTGAAATCCGAACAACTTGTTTTTGAAATTTCAAAGTGTTCTGGTGCCGAAATTGATATGTCTGCCGTTAGATTCGTTCCACTAACCATAAAAGTCTGCTCGGCAGATGGGCCAGAGCCAACGACATAAGAAAAACCTGACAGACTACTAGGATTTGCCGATATAGTAGGTACTTTTATTTCATAAGCTGTTATAGATAAATCGTCAATAGCTAAACCAGGACTATTAGTTCCAGTTTTTAGCCAACGAAACCATATTTCATGTCCGTTAGGTACTTCAATGATAACATTTGATGATACATTTTGGTAATTACCTTCAGCATTACCATCAAGAGCGCTAGAGGTACCAGTTTTCAAAACTGTAAAATCTAAATCTGAAAAAGATGTCCATGTTCCAGATTCAATTCCTGTTGCATCTACTTGATAAGAAAAAACTAATGTATGAGAATTCGCCGTTTGCCTCCATTGCTCCCCTTTATAGGAAATATTAAATGAAGTAATAGTGTTTCCAGTGTTATTTACTAAACGAATACCAAAAGCGGGGGAAGCCGTACTAGATGAAAGTCCACCTAATGCTCTCTCACTGGCATCCGCCGATCCATAGCTATGTAAACCGCCAGTTGTACTACTACCATTATCGGCGATGTACTCTGTCCTGTTTGAATACCACCCGCTGATAGTGGAATTATCGGTCCAGGCATTATCCGTTTTAGTATTAGCTAATGAATTGAAATCTTGATTGTATGCAGTTTCAAATTGAGTAATACTTACCTGTCCCCACCCCACCTCTGTCATCGTGCTCAGCACTGCTAGCATGATTAAAACATAGCCACCTTTTTTCATACTTTCCTCCTTAATTTGTAATTTTAAAAAATATTTACTATAGAATGAATATCTTCCGAGAATTATTCCTAAAAACCGCTCTCTAATCGTTCGTATCAGATATTCACAGTTACATCCAACGGCCAAAATATGAGAAAGATTTTAAGAAAAAGCAATGATTTTTTAGACTAACTATCCAATTTTTAACTAAATTTTTATAAGTATTTTAAAAGCCGGTTCGTAAAGTTATTTATGGCATAATTGCTTGCCGGAATTGCAATTAAGTGATGGTAATAATCTGAGCAAACCCGAAGTGAGATTTACTTAATTAATAATTACCTAAAAAAAATATTGACTTAATAAAAACTATTTTTTAAAATTCACAATGAATTTTATAATATGGGCGAAAAATAAACTAACAAAATGAAAAAAGCACCCAAACTCCTTTTTGTAGTGAACACACGAAAACGGGTACATTCGATTTCGCTCAGTTGGGGAAAGTTGGTTGCCGTTCTCGCCGGTGGAGTTTTTCTCCTTATTTTTGTCATTATTTTAGGCGCTAATTTGTTTTCTAATCTGGTTTATCAATCTAGGTTGACTCGTCTTAAGAAAAACAATAATCGTTTGGTTTCGACCTTTTACGACTTGAATAATCGCATCCAGAAAATGGAATCGGATATTAGCATGCTGGTTGAAAAAGACAAGGCTCTCCGAACCTACGGTGATCTCCCTGTAATTGATCAGGACATCCGCCGGCTGGGTGTTGGTGGTCGTTTAATGCCCAAATCGGACGAATTAGATCAGCTCCTGCCTGAGAGTGATATAAAAGTTTCAGAGTTGGTCAATAATCTGGATCGCCTGGCGCGGGAAATTAAATTTGAGCGCATCAGTTATGAAACGATTTATGATGCTTTCAAAAATCGTTCCGATCAGATTCAGTCCACTCCGTCCATTCGACCGGTTTATACCGGTTTTATCAATGACGGTTTTGGTTACCGGAGAGATCCGTTTACCGGTCGGAGAGAGTTCCATTATGGTTTAGATATTACGACGCCAACTGGGACTCCAGTTTTTGTGACGGCTGATGGAGTCGTCGGTAAATCCGGTTATCAAGGTGGATATGGTTACGTGGTCGAAGTCAATCATGGCTACGGATATTCAACCCTCTATGCTCATCTTTCGAAAATATTAGTTCGATCTGGTGAAGCCGTTAAACGCGGCCAAAAAATTGGCGAGGTCGGCACTACCGGCCGCACGACCGGACCGCATTTGCACTACGAAGTAAAGCAGTTTAATATCAATAAAAATCCGCTTGACTTTTTCTTCTCTGGATACATTCGTTAAGCGCAGATTCATTCCCTCATATAAATTTCTTAGTTTTCATTTCTAAAACCGGTTTTATATTTTAAATTTCAGCAGTTACGATGGAAGCCCGCAAATTTTATATCGAAACCTACGGCTGTCAAATGAATGAAGCTGATTCCGAATTGGTTATTGGCTTACTGCGCGGAGCTAATTATCAGCCGACGGCTATTCCCGAAGAGGCCGATTTAATTCTCATTAATTCTTGTAGTGTCCGAGAAAATGCGGAAAAGCGGGCGATTGCCAGATTAGCGCAATTTAAAAGTCTAAAGAAAAAGAAACCGGAGCTGTTGCTCGGACTGATCGGATGCGTCGCTCAACGAAATTATGACGAAATCCTGACTGAAAACAAATTTGTGGATCTAGTCTTAGGTCCCGATTCCTATCGAAATTTACCGGAATATTTGAATCAGGAACAGATGCCTATCGTAGATGTGAATCTATCGCGCACGGAAGTATATGATGAGCTAATTCCTTCTCGCAATAGCGTGGTCAATGCCTGGGTCTCGATTATGCGCGGCTGTAACAAATTTTGCACTTTTTGTATCGTGCCGTATGTACGCGGGAGGGAACGCAGTCGTTCACCGCAGAGCATTATCGATGAAATTCGACAAGCATTAAATGATGGTTACCGCGAAGTAACCTTGCTGGGGCAAAATGTCAATTCCTACCATTATGAAGCATATCGCTTTCCGGAATTGCTTGAGGTAGTTGCCGCTGTACCGGATTTGCGTCGGATTCGTTTTACCTCGCCCCATCCCGGCGACGTTGATGAAAAAATGTTAGCAGTTATGCAATCTCATTCTAATATTTGTAAACAGATTCATTTGCCTCTTCAGGCTGGTTCATCCCGGATTCTGAAGTTAATGAACCGTTCCTATGATCAAGTGCATTATCTGAAAGTAGTTAACTTAATTAGAGAATTTCTCCCTCAGGTTGCGCTTACGACCGATATTATTGTTGGTTTTCCGGGAGAAACCGCAGATGATTTTGAGCAAACTTTGCAGGTAATGCAGATAGTTAAGTTCGACTCAGCCTTTATGTTCAAATATTCCCCGCGTCCGGGAACCAAAGCGGCTAAAATGACTGACGATGTTCCGGAGGAGGAAAAATCTCGTCGTCTGAAAGCCGTTATTCAACTTCAGAAAAGTCATACATTGGAACGTAATAAAGCCTTAGTGGGTACGGTTCAAGAGGTATTAATTGACGGAACCAGTAAGAAAAATCCGGACGAAATGATCGGCCGTACCGAATCTAATAAAATCGTCGTGATAAAAGAAGGACATCCAAAAATCGGTGAGTTTTGTAATGTCCAAATCGAAAAGGCTATGGGAGTGTCTTTATTTGGTAAAATCATTTAAATTTTGAGGTGATTATGAAATTTTTACGCTGGGTTGTAACGCTTTTGATCATGTTTTTAATCGTGTTTTTTGTTATTCAGAACTCAAATTTGAATCCACCGGTGAAAATCCAGTTTTTCTGGAAAGCATCTCCAGTTGAGATGGATATTCTAATTCTGGTATTTTTGACTTTTATACTGGGACTTGTAATTGGCTTTTTAATTGCTGGTATTAAAATTCTTACCACTAAGAATGAACTACGCGCTTTATCGAACGATTATAAAAAGTTGAAGAAGGAAGTTGATTTACTGCGAAATCAGGGAATTGACGAAACAGAAGCCGATAATTCAAAAACCGAATAAACAGGAATTAATATGTCTTTATTGGATATACTTTTAACGCTGGTTCTCATTGCGCTTATTGGATTTATCGTAATTAATCTGACTGGTCGGCGTCGTCTAAGCCGGTCCAAAGATTCCGCCAGCCTTTATGCTATGGCGCTCAATCATATGTTACACGGCGAGGATGATGTCGCAATCCGCTTGTTTCGGGATGTCATCCGGGCAGACACCGATAATATTGACGCTTATATCAATTTGGGTATTCTGATGCGCAAGAATGGTAAGCCTAAAAACGCTATAAAAATTCATGAATCGCTTCTCTATCGGCAGGAAATTAGTAATATCCAACGTCTGGAAATACTGCGTAATTTAGTGGAAGATTACATCGCCGCCGGTGATAAAATTCGCGCGCTAAATTATGTCGAGAACATTTTGAGTATTGATAAGAAAAATATCTGGGCTTTAGAAAAGAATCATATTTTGAACCGGGACTTGGGACGCTGGGAGAAAGCATCTGAATATCTGGCGATGGCTTTGGAATTAAAAAAAGAACGTAACGATCGGCTTCTGGCTCTTTATAAAGTTCAAGAAGGTTTAGTCAAATACCAGGCGGGTGAATACCATGAAGCCCGTTTAATTTTTCGGAAAGCGCTAAAAATTGATCCAAATTGTGAGGCGGCTTATTATTATATTGGTAAATCTTATGTTCTGGATCATCGGGAAGAAGATGCCGTCGAAGAGTGGGTTAAATTTGCCGACGTAGCGCCGCACAAAGCCTATTTGATTTTTAAACCTCTGCAGACGATTTTATTTAATCTCGGGAATTTTGGCAATATTGAAAGTTTTTATGAAAATCTCCTACGAAGAATTCCTGATGATCCCAAAACCTTGATTGCTCTCGCTGATTTTTACGAAAAGAAGGGAAATGTAAAAAAAGCTATCGCTATCCTGGAAGATTTAGTCGAAAAAAATCCCGGTTTGTCCATCGCCAAAATTAATCTGGCTAAACTGCTTGTTGGACAGGCCGAATTAAATCGAGCTACAGCCATTCTAAATGACATAATTGAAAAAATGGTTGATCAGAAAGAGTATATCTGCTCTAATTGCGGTAATCGGAGTTCTGATATTCTGTGGATTTGTCCGGTTTGCGGTTTGGCTGATACCTATTTTACGGACGTATGAAACGATTCGTTTTTCTCATATTGATTCCGGCTTTTATATTTGCCCAAAATATCGGGGAATTGAAGCAGAAAATACGGGTGGGCGAAGTTGATTCCGTCAGAATACTCTTGCCTGCATTAATAGCTGAATATCCCGATAATCCCGAGTTACTTTATATTAGTGGAATGATTGAAACCGATGGTGAAGCGGCTTTGCTAATTTATCGTGATGTGCTCAGTCGTTTCCCCAGCAGCTCGGTTGCTGACGATGCTTTACTGAAAATTATCGAATATTTATTTACTAAAGGCTTGTATACTAAAACGGAAAAATACGCCAGTGAATTGATCAAAACCTATCCACAATCGGATTTGATTGACAAAGCAATTTATCTTCGATTATGTAGTTTTAATGCCCTTAATAAACGTGATTCAGTTGATTATTATTATAAGTATTATTCGACTCAGTACCCTAACCTAGATTTTCATTTTGAGGATTACAAAATCGCTTCTAAGGTTACTAGTATCGAATCTAAGAAACAATCTCAACCGACCAGCAGTCAAATATCTTCTAACGCTAAATCGGCGGAGACTCAAACCTATTCTCTGCCAAAAGTAGAAGTGCCAGGACAAGGCAACTTTACTTTACAAATGGGTGTTTTTGGTGATCCAGCAAACGCTAGGGCGCTTCGAAGTAAATTAGAGAAACTGGGGTATTCGGTTACTTTGCGCCAAATAGAAAGATCCGGCCGCAAGTTGACGGCGGTTCTGGCTGGTTCATTTAAGTCGGAGGAACAGGCGCGCGCGGTTGGAAATAAATTGAAAAAAGATCATAACTTAGATTTTATTGTTGTCAAACAATGAATATGGGAATGAATGCTACCCCGGTGGGGGCCGCGGTCTTCAAAACCGTCGTTCCCGATCTAATCGGGAAGCTGGGTTCGACTCCCAGGCATTTCCGCAAAGTCAAAAATTAGTTGCGTCTGATTTTTCGAGTTATTAATTTCCAGTGATTTTTAACAAGTGATGGTCCGGGGGTGCTGACCCGTTTGACGGGGCGGCTGAGAATTTACCCTTTGAACCTGATCTGGATAATACCAGCGAAGGGAGTAATTATGCATCAAAAAAACCTACCTGTATTTTTCTTCATTCTTTTCATTCTTATTTTAACCGAGGCAAACGCTTTCGGTGAAGAACATTTAATTTTTGGAAAATTAGTATCCGAAACAACTGGTCAGCCAGTCGAATCTGCTAATATTTTGCTGGAAGATGGCTCCGGTACATTTTCGGACAAGGACGGCAATTTTCGCATCAAAACATCGTTTCTTCCGATAAAAGTGACTGTTACTCACATTGCTTTCCGGGATACATCTTTTTCGGCTAATTCCGAAGATTGCGGTACGATTTACTTAAAGCCAACCGTAATTACCGGCGAGTATGTTTTCGTTACTGCCACGCGGGCAGTCAAAGGCAAGACACCGGTGGCTTTTTCGGAATTATCCATTGAGGAAATCAAGAGTCGCTACACCGTAGAAGATGTACCGATGATTTTGGCTATAGAACCCGGTGTTTATTCCTATAGTGAGAGCGGCAATGGTACCGGCTATTCCTACGTCCAGATTCGTGGCTTTGACCAGAGTCGGATTGCGGTGATGTTAAATAACGTTCCTCTGAATGATAATGAAAGTCATCAGGTTTATTGGGTTGATCACGGTGATATTCTTTCTGACGCGGCTGATGTCCAGATTCAACGCGGTATCGGCAATAGCTTATACGGATCGTCGGCTTTCGGTGGTTCGATCAATGTCCTGACCACGATTGGGACCGACCGACCGACGTTTTCAATTGATTTAGGCGGCGGTTCGTATAATACTTCGAAAATACGTCTGGGTGCTTCCTCCGGGCAGTTACACAATGGAAAGATACGCCTTTCAGCCCGTCTCTCGCAGATAGAATCAGACGGCTATCGTGAATACCATGAAACCTTTCAGCGTTCCGGTTCTGCCGGTATAGAATATAACGGACAAAATACTTCTCATCAATTTCGGGCGCTGGTTGGTTACCAAAAAAGTAACTTGATGTGGGATGGCGTTCCAGCCGAGTTGATCAATGATCGAGTCGGGCGTCGTTCCGGTTACAAATCGTATATAGATAATTTTCTTCAGCAGGTTTATTCCTTGAATAGCACCTGGCGGATTAGCGAGAATCTTAACTTCAATAATGTTGCTTATCTGGTGAAAGGTGACGGTTATTACGAGTCAGAAAAATCAGCCGCCTATAATCTGGCTGTTGATGATGCAACTGCCCGAGATGAATTTCGGGATTTTTTGCGTTCTTTCTACCTTGATCAATATTACCCGACTGATGCTGACAGTCAGTCACTGGAATTAACCCGCCGTAAATGGATTGTGAATTCGTATTACGGAATCGTACCGACTTTGACATTTATCAAAGCTAAGTATCGCCTCGATATCGGCGGGGAGTTTAAGTACTATAACGGCAATCATTTTGGTGAAATTTCCCGATTTTCCGATCAGAATTTGATCGCGCAAATTGGGAAAGGCTGGTATCGCTATTATCGTTATATCGGTGAAAAGTCAATCGCAACCGGCTTTGTTCACTTTACGCTTGAACCGCTAAAGAAATTGAAATTAATCACTGATTTGCAATATCAACACTTGCAATGGAATCTGGATCAGAAAAAAATCGGTTATGCGATTGGGTATGATATTTCCGCTAAGTGGGATTTCCTGAATCCTCGATTTGGAGCTATATATGAACTATCAAATGGCTTTTCAATTTTTGCTAATTACGGACGCTCGCAAAAAGAACCAGCCGATGAACAAATTATTGAAGCCGACGATTATTGGAGCGAACCTCAAAAAGCCGCCGCGGAGTTGATTGATGATTACGAACTGGGCGCCAACTATCGAGGTCGAAAGCTGGATGTTGACCTGAATCTTTATCGGATAAATTATAAAAATGAACAGTTAAAAAATATTGATATCGAGCAGGAAGGTGAATATGTGTATACACAGGCGTCGGCGACCATTCATGAAGGATTAGAATGGGAAGTTCGCTATCAATTCAACCCACTCTGGGCATTGACTCTAAACGGCACTTTCAGCCGCCATGTTTTTGAAAGTGGTTCCTATAAAGGTAATACTCTACCCAATATCCCGGGTATACTTTTTAATGGGAGTTTGGATGTCAAGCCGGTGAAAAATTTGTCGATTTCGGCGATTATCCGTTATGTTGGCGAACAATATATTGACGAAGCCAATATCGGAATGAATCCGGCTTATTGGCTAACTGATGTCGGACTGAGGTATTCATTCGGTCGGGTTGAAATCGGCGCGAAAGTCAATAACTTATTCAACCGGCTTTACTCGACTTACGGCTATGGCTATGAATGGGGTGAATACTATGCTTATTATTGGCCTGGTGCTACCCGCAATGCATTTTTTTCGATTTCGTACCATTTAGATTGATAAAATCAATCGCAGGGAACACATTCCTGCCTATAAATATGAAGATGTAGGTCGAAATGGGATTTCGACTGGGCGATTTAGTAAATTGCCCAAGATGAATTATTACTGGCTGTCTATTTTTTAAACAACATAAAGCTGAACTGACAGCATAGAAAGGCTGTTCTACGAATTATTTATTGTATCAATCCGACCAAAAATAAACTCAAATCCGGAATATAAGTAATCAAAACTAAAGCAATTAGCATAATAAATAGAAACGGCAGAGAAATCCGATAAAG
>JAGNGI010000059.1 GCA_018002295.1 Fidelibacterota bacterium | reverse complement strand
GTCCTTTTATATGATTAAATAATTTCAAAAATCGGGCGGAATTTAGAAAAAAATCGGCTAATAACCGCATTTTTTGGTTAGTCTCTTCTTAATTATTTTTACTTGTTTTTAAGTTATATGTTAAATTTTAATAATGAGTTGAAGTAATACTCCTAATCCACCCATCCGTTAATCTTTCTCAAATGAACTTAAAATCACTTAATCGCACTTTAACGTGCATTATTAGTGCGTGTTTTGTACAAAAATCTTTCCTAACTTTGGATGTTTTTTGGATATTTTTGTAAAAATAACCACTTTATTTATAAAGGGATCGGTATGAAATCGTCCAATATATTTGATGTCATATTAATCGGTGCTGGACCGGCAGGTTTATTTGCGGCTGAAACCCTGGCTGGCAAAAGTTTATCAGTGCTGGTTTTAGATCGCGGTGATGAACCGCTGAAACGTCATGATGTGAATTTCGGAATTGGTGGCGCCGGTGCTTTTTCGGACGGCAAACTGAATTTGACTTCTCGGATTGGTGGTGAACCGGAAAGTTTTGGTCGCAAAGCTGATGAAGTGGAGGAATTGATTCGGCAGATAGATGATATTTTTACTTCACTTGGAGTAATCGGTGGTTATTCAGGAGAAGATGGCGAGGCTTATCAGGCTTTATTGCGGTCTGCCCACGCCGCCGGGGTAGAGTTTATATTTGCCAAACAGCGTCACATTGGAACCGACCGCCTGCAGGATATTATCCAACGCTTTTATGAACGATTAATTGAAAAAGGTATAAATTTTCGCACTAATACCTATGTTGATAAAATTTCTAAAGAGGGCGATTATTTCAAATTGATCTGCAAGGATGAGGTCCTTTTTACCAGAGCGGTGATTGCGGCTCCCGGCAGAGCAGGCGCTTATTGGTTGCGCGAACAAGCTCATAATCTCGGGATTCACACGATGTATGGACCGATTGATGTTGGAGTGCGGGTTGAATTTCCAGATGATATTTATCGCCCAATTGCCGCCGTTATGTATGACGCTAAGTTTCGACTTTATAGTAAATCTTATGATGATCTGGTACGCACCTTCTGCACGAATCCGAGTGGCTATATCGTTACGGAAAAATATGACGATTTTGTGTTGGTTAACGGTCATGGCAAATGGAATTCCAAAACCGATAACACCAATTTTGCATTACTTTCGCGAGTCGTATTGACCGACCCAGTTGAAGATACGACCAAATATGGCCGCGATATTGCTCGTCTGGCTACCACAATCGGCGGCGGTAAGCCCATTATCCAGCGGCTGACCGACTTTGTTTCGGGCAGACGCTCAAATTGGGAACGCATTAGCCGCTCCGCTACGGTACCGACTTTGAAGGATGTCACGCCCGGTGATATTGCGATGGCTTTTCCTCACCGCATTGTGACCAATTTGATCGAAGGGCTTACCGTATTAAACAAAATCATTTCCGGGCTAATGTCCAATAATACTTTGCTATATGCCCCGGAAATAAAATTTTACGATACCAAATATAAAGTAACGCCCTATTTGGAAACTACTCTTGAAAATTTTTTCGTGGCTGGTGATGCCAGCGGACATAGTCGGGGCATTGTCTATTCGGCGGTGACCGGTATTTTTGCGGCGCAAGGAGTCCTAAAAAATTTGGGCAAAGATTAAGTTCAGCCGTCATTTTTTAATTCGATCTAGTGCGAGCTGTATAAGGAGAGAAAAATCTTGAAATCGCCGGAGAATAAAGATAAGTTCATGCGAGAGGGACTCGAGTACATCAAGCAAATAGTTAACCGTCGCGGTAGTCGCGACACTAAACTACTGGCAATTTGCCGCTTTCTCAATGATAAATTTATCGGCTTTGATTGGGTTGGATTTTACTTCAGTGATAATCTCAAAAAGGAGCTAATTTTGGGACCGTTTATCGGAGATCCCACCGAACACAGGAATATCCCATTTGGTCGCGGAGTTTGCGGACGTGCGGCGGTTTCGGGCACAACGGTCAATGTGGCTGATGTTACGGCTGAATCGAATTATCTGGCTTGTAGTCTTGAGGTTCAGTCAGAAATCGTTATCCCTATTTTTAAATCCGGTCAGTTCGTAGCTGAATTAGACATTGATTCTCATCAATCGGATCGGTTCGGTAATTCCGAAAGACAATTTCTGGAGCAAGTGGGGCAAATTATATCAGTTATTTTTTAGATATAGGCAACAATTATGCTAATAAAAGGTTAAATTAAGGTTTGATTTTTAATTTGCTATTTAAATGATTTATAAAAGAATTAACTATGTTAGATTGAGACAAATTATGCGCAAGGCAACCATTCCGGTTATAATAATCGTCGTTGTGTTAGGATTTTTATTTATTTCCCCGTTTGGCAAGTCAATCATTGCCTCGGGGAGTGACTTATACCAAAAATTAAACATTTTTCAGGATATCATTCGAATCATAAATGACAGCTACGTGGAAGAGCCGGATTGGAATAAAGTAATGGAAGGCGCTTACCGGGGAATGCTGGAAGAATTAGATCCCCATTCGGTTTACATCGAGCCCAAACAATTGGATGATCTAAATGAGCAATTTTCCGGTAAATTTGAAGGAATCGGTATTGAATTCGATATTTTGGACGGTTATATAACGGTCATATCACCGGTTGCCGGAGCTCCGGCTGAAAGAGCCGGACTGGAAGTCGGCGATAAAATCGTCAAAATTGATGGTGAATCCGCCTATCGTATTAGTCGCGATGATGTCCAGAAAAAACTGCGTGGTCCCAAAGGCTCGGAAGTAACCGTTACGGTTCGTCGTCTGGGGCAAGCCGATTTTGATGTAAAGATTATTCGGGATGAAATCCCGCTTTATAGCGTTTCGGCGGCTTTTATGATAGATGATAGTACGGGATACATTTTCTTAAATCGGTTCAGCGGAACGACCAGTGACGAAGTCGAAAAGGCTCTAAACCGATTATCCGCGGAAGGCATGCAACGTCTGGTTTTTGATTTGCGTAATAATAGCGGCGGTTATCTGGAACAGGCGGTGGAAATCGCTGATAAATTTATCGCCGGTCGCCAAAAAATCGTTTATACCAGGGGACGAATTTCGAGTGCTAATGAAGAATTTTATTCGAGTAAAACCGGACCCTATGAAAAGATACCCCTGGTAATTCTGATTAACCGGGGTTCAGCCAGCGCCAGTGAAATTGTTGCCGGTGCGGTGCAGGATCTGGATCGCGGACTAATTGTAGGCGAAACCAGTTTCGGCAAAGGCCTGGTCCAACGTCAATATCCATTGAGAGACGGCTCGGCAATTAGAGTAACCGTCGCTCGATATTATACTCCCAGTGGGCGGCTGATCCAGCGGCCTTACGATGGGGCAATTGACGACTATTATGACACTTTTAGTGCAGAAAACCGTGATTCCTTGTTAGCTGTCAAGGATTCGGTCGAGAAACGGCCGAAGTTTAGCACTATTGGTGGTCGGACGGTTTATGGTGGCGGCGGGATTACCCCTGATTATTCGGTGAAATATGATCAAGCGTTGAATAATGAGACCTACAAATTACTGAGACATCCCTCGCGAGTTATTTTTGAATATGCCTCCGATTTTGTTAATAAGAATCGGGATTTTGCCACCGATCGTAAAAATTTTTATAAAAATTTTGAGGTCAGCAATAAAGATTTCGAGGCATTTAAGAAAATGGCGGTCGAAAAAATTGGCGATTTGAATATTAAGCAAGTTGAGAAAGATGCTGAATATTTGAAAATTTTAATTAAAGCCGAAATCGCTCATGGTTATTGGGGCTACGATGAATACTATAAGATTGTGCGGCTTTCGGATAATCAAGTCACGTCTGCCGTTGATTTTTTGAATGAAGCCCGAAAAATGCTTCAGATTCAATAATTATTACTTGAGAATATCATTGACTTTTTTAAATTATTGAGTTAAAATTGTCAGCATTAAAAATTGAAATTAGAATTGTAATTATGGAGGTAAATAAATAATGGTTGAACTGTTTCTTAGAGGCGGAATTTTCATGTGGCCTATTCTAGCATTAGCAATATTTGGTATCATGGTCGTGATTGAAAGGGCATATACACTGTCTAGGGCTTCGCGGATAACCAAACGCTTTATTCCAAAAGTACTTAATACTTTGAAAGAAGAAGATGGAGTCAAGAAAGCGATTGAGTTATGTGAAAATACTCCTGGTCCGATAGCTGAGATCTTCCATGCTGGTTTATCGGCAGTAGGAAATGGGATGGAAGCCGTTGAAAAGGCGATCCAGAGTGCTGGCACCGTCGAAATGGCATTTCTTGATAAAGGTATGATTTGGCTGGCGACCGTCATTACCCTGGCTCCGTTACTGGGCTTTATGGGAACGGTTTCTGGTATGATCAATGCTTTCGACGCCATCGCAAAAGTCAATGATATGTCCCCTGCTATTGTAGCTGGTGGTATTTCTGAAGCTTTATTAACAACCTTATTTGGTTTAATTGTAGCAGCTCCGCTACAGTTATGTTATAATCTATTCGTAGCACGCGTGGACAGTATTGTAGTCGAGATGGAAGAAAGTACTATGAATTTATTGCAAACTCTTGATGTTATTAATAAGGAAAATTGCAAGTAAATATGGCTCTGCTGAAAAAAAAGAAAACTCGCAAAGTTGATATTCCATCTGCCTCGCAGGCAGACATAGCCTTTCTTTTACTTCTTTTCTTTATTTGCACGACCACGGTTGATGTAGATAAAGGCATTGGACTGATACTCCCACCCGAAGGTGACAGCCCGATAGAGATTTCCAAAAAGAATATCACTACAATCGTAATTGATCCGCAAGGCAACGTGTTAATTGATAATAAAGAAGTTGAAATTAATCAGATTCGGGATATTGCCGAAAGGTTACAGATAGAAAATCCCAAAATGATCTTTTCCGTTAAAGCTCATCCGCGGTGCCGATACGATAAATACGTAGCTGTTTTGGATCAATTAAAAATGGCTAAAGCTACCAGAATTTCTATTGCTGAATAAGGAGTAGTGAAATGGCTTTTCAACACAAAAAAAATATCAGTACGGAGGTTCCAACAGCCTCAATGCCAGATATTATTTTCACGTTAACCTTATTCTTCATGGCTACCACAGTGATGCGTCAATATTCTGGTTTACCGGTAGTTTTACCCAAAGCCAAACAAATTGAGAAACTTCAGTCTAAGATCCATGTAACCGAGTTGTGGGTTTCTAAAGAGGAATTGATTTCAATAGATGGTAAGCTGGTAAATCTCCAGGACATTAGAAATATTATGTATAACAAACGTGTTAGAGATCCGCAGTTAATTGTTTCGATTCGGGCTGATGAAAGGGTTACGATGGACTTAATGAGCAAGATTCATAAAGAACTGCGGTTAGCGGATGCGCTTAAAGTCAATTATTCCACTAAAACAGCTAGTTAAGGGTTAGACTATGATTTTAAGAAAAAAACCCGAAGCAAGTTTGAAATTACGTCAACCGCTGATGTATCGAGTTGGACTGGTTGTCGCTCTGGTATTAATCACAGGGATTATGATTGCTTTCCCCAAATTTGAAGAACGCGAAGTAGTCCAGAGAAAAGTTGATATTATTTTGGAAGTAACTGATATTCCGCAAATTGAACAAAAAATCGAAGCCGCCAAACCACCGTCTCGTCCATCCATCCCGATCGAGTCGGAAAACGAAGACCTTTCTGAAGACATCACAATTGATCAGACGACCGATTTTGATTCTTATACAGCCTGGGAGGCACCACCACCGCCTCCGGAACAACATAGCGACGAGGGTGAAGGACCGCGCGTCCGATTTATTCCTTACGATGAACCTCCCGAGCCGATTGGCGGATTTGCCGAGATCCAGAAAAACATAGTTTATCCAGAAATTGCGCAGGAAGCCGGTATCGAAGGGACGGTTGTAGTCCAGGCTTATGTGAATGAATACGGAGTCGTTACCGAATGCACCATTCTAAAAGGAATGCCCAATACGGGACTCGAAGAAGCCGCTATCGCCGCGATTAAAAAAACCCGCTTCAAACCGGCTAAACAAAGAGACCGAAACGTTGGTGTCTATATTTCGATCCCGGTTATTTTCAAACTAAAAAGCTAATCAATTAGTCCTAAATATTTACCTGACCGGCATAATCTCAATTATGCCGGTTTTGGTTTTTAATTATTAGTCGAAATTCTGACCAGTTAATTTGCTTCATTGGTGAAGACAATCTCCTTGGTTTTTATCTATTTATTAACGATGCCAAGAGTCTATTAAATGTTTTTCTTCATTACTCGTTTTTTTGTTTAAATCATTTGCCAAATTTGGACTTTCTGTGTAAAATGAATTAAAGTTTTTTATTAAAGTCAACGGGACTAAGTGAATTTAAGTAACCCTACAGAGAACCGTCCTATTTATGCCAAGACTTGGCAGAATGTAGCCGCTGTTGAACGCTATGCTCTTAGCCGCTATCGTCATTATGATCAGCGCTTAATTTCCTGGCGGGAAAAACGGATCGTTAATCATCTTCTAAAACAAATAAAAAATGGAAATCACATATTGTTAGATATTCCTTCGGGTTACGGACGCTTTACCCCTCTCTTTCGCCAACACGGTTTCAAGGTTATCAATGGCGACCTTAATTTGTATGCTCTACTTTATCAACGGCAACGTTTTCCCGATAGTAACCTAATGTTCGTAACTGATGGCAATTGTTTACCGTTGCCTGATAACTCAGCCGGTGTCGTTTTTAATTTCAGACTTCTTCAACATTTCCAGACCAGTGACCAGAGAATTGCACTCTTACGAGAGCTTGCGCGGGTCACAAATTGTTACCTGATCGTATCGGTTTATCTTGAATCGAACTTTCATCGTCTAGCTCAATTAGTTTCACGGCGTAAACGTCGGATGACTATGATTTCTCGAACTCAGTGGGATACCGAATTGCGTTCATGCGGATTGAAAGTACTCCAGGTCAGTCGTCCGCTTCGTTTTCTCCACGCTCAAAACATTTTCCTAATAGAAAAATCGCAATCTTGTTCGGCACCAATTGATAAATAATTAACTATTTATAAATTGAGGTGAAGGATGCAAAAGATTATATCGTTTATACTCACCTGTACAGTGCTAGCAGTTGCCGCAGAACCGCTGGATTTATTAACGGTATTTACCGAACCCTATCTTGCCGGCTCGGTGCCAAAAAACGTAACATGGTCGCCGAATGATTCCCTGATTGCTTTTCTGTGGAATGATCAAGGCGGAGAATTTCGCAATCTCTGGATAGCTAATCCGCAAACAGGTGCGAAAGAACAACTGACCGATTTTAATCCAACTACAGACGTAAATATGCCGTCTATAGGAGCGCTCGGTTGGCTGAATAATCGTTGTCTTTTCTTCGAGTATCAAGGTGACATTTGGGAGGCAAGTCTGTTGCCGGGTTACCCATTAAAACGGATCGAAGGCTTAACGAATTGCAAACCACCAATTGCTCTTGCGCCGAATAGAAGATATTTAACCTACAACAGAGGTGGCTATCTTAGATTGTTTGATTTTATAACTAAAGAAGAACAGACGATTATTCCGGATAAAGCTTATCAGCGTCCACCTGCCAGACAGGTGTGCGCTTACCAGACTACTTATTGCTGGTCGAATGATAGTAAAAAGATAGTGGTCTACTTAGAATCGGAAGCCGATGAAAATACTGTTCATTTTAAAGTTTTCACCGTACCGAAAAGCTCGACCGATGATGTTGTGATTAAGGAGCATCCGAGTGACAATTCCATTGTGCGCAACTTTATCTGGTCGCCAGATAATCAGTCAATAGTTATTGAATCGGTTACTTCTAATTTACGTGAAAGATATATCCTTTTAGTTGATCTGACGAAAGACCGATTGGATACTTTATATCGTGAAATTAGCAATAATTGGATTGCGGATTTCGGATACCAATTACATTGGATAGAGTCGGGAGCGAAGATTTTGTTTGGGATGGAATATAACTCTTATAATCATTTATTTCTGCTTGATCCGACTAATGGGCACTATTCCGCCTTAACTCGTGGCAAATGGGACGTTAAGGATTATGCTGTAGATGCTACAGGGCAGTTGGTATATTTTACAGCGACAAAAGACAATCCTGAACAATTGCAATTATATTCTGCCCAAATCAAAACGGGTGAGATTACAGATATTTCTTATCGAGGTGGTAATTACTCATTCCAATTATCCAATAATAGTCGTTGGATAGCGGAGGTTTTTTCCAATTACTCTACCCCGCCCGATTTATATTGGATCGAAGCGTCTCCCCAAAGTAAAATGAACCAAATAACTGATCGTCCAGATTCACCACTCGGGAAACCGCTGAGGAAAATTCCGAAGAGTGGAACAATTCAGAATGCAATAACCGGTAAACCAGTTAATTACCGCGTATGGTTACCCGACGATTTTAGAGTAAATCATAAGTACCCGATTATCGTTGTATTAAATGGTGCCGATTGCCTAGCGCCGCTGACCGAAGCCTGGCGACCGGAATGTTATTTTAAGCAATGGCTGAGTGATAAAGGTTATATTGTTGTTGCTGTGCAATATACGGATTTAAGGACAGCTATTGAACCAGCGGACTCGGAATCGTTCAGCGATCCTTTGAAAATTCAATTAGCAGATATTCAGGCTGTTGTCAAAGAAATTGGTAAACTTCAATATGTTGATTTGTCAAGAAGCGGGATTTGCGGTTGGGGTTATGGTGGCTACTTAGCCACGATGGCTATGTTCGAAACTGATAATATCTTTAGAGCCGGGGTTGCGATTTTAAATGACTTCTCCTGGTCACAATCATCGAGTATCTATTTGAATTATATGGCTAATCTACTAGCTAATGACCAGGTTTTTAGAAAAATTGATCCACATAATTTTTGCTATAATCTAAGGGGACGTTTGCTTGTTATTCAGAGCGCATCCAGCACTTTACCTCAATTAGTAGATGCCCAGCGGTTAATTCCTGAATTGTTATCTATCCGTAGACCGGTAGATTTTTATCTTTATCCTTGGGAAAATAATCCGATTATGAGGAGCGCCAATCAATATGATATGTTTATTAAAACGGCGCGCTTTTTCCAGTTGAATTTATGACTCTGGCTCAGAAATGAGGTTGTTCAATTAGGCAATTTGCTTTCTTCCGAAGTGGGAAATCCAAAAGGTTCAAAAGATTCTTTGTCCGGGAGTTTGATCTCACCAAATTTGGCTTCGAACTTGGCGAGGTTATCCTGCAAAGTGAATAGTAACGTCTTGGCGTGAATTGGAGTCAGGATTATTCGGCTTTGCACAACGGCTTTGGGTGAGCCGGGCATGATGCGTGCGAAATCAAGCACAAATTCGGCGTTCGAGTGCGAAATGAGTATAAAATTACTGTAGTTACCTTCTGCCTTGGATTCTGGCAATTCAATTTTAATTTGCGCGACAGGTTTAGTTGAGTTCATTAATCTTTCCTTAAAATGATACGAGGGAGTTAATATTCATCTTCCTCGCGATCTTCATTGTCTTCGTCCCATTCGTCTTCGAAGGGAATGTCAGTATCTGAGAGATCCCAGGCGTCATCACTGCTTTCAATTTCTTCAGTGAGATTTTCATTTAACTCAAGGTCGTCCTCGAATTCATCCCAGACTTCTTTCTTTTTCTCGAATTTGGATGGATCAATTTCTTCTTCGTCGAAATCCTCGCGTTCGTGTTCGAGCATTTCTTTGCCGTACAGGCTCATATCGAAGAAATCAATATCATCAATAATGTCATAATAGACCAACAGTTCCAGAAAATCCAGATATTTGGAATCCCGCAGGTTAGTCTTGCAATTCGGGCAAACCAGAGATTGTTTTAAATCTTCCTCTTTGAGAGGCGCATTACATTCGGGGCAAACTAAATCTTCCATATAATTTCACCTTATATTACGGCGCTAAATATACACGCCGAAGGTATATGCGTCAAGTTAAATTTTTATTTACTTTTTGGATTTGCGGTTGTAATAAATCCCAAATAAGATTGTAGGATTTTTCAACTAATCTATCCGTTTTATAATTAATGATTAGGTTGAATAATTTTTCCGCTAATTCGCTTTGAAAACCGACCTTGATCGGCGCGCGGCAGCGGGAAACGATAAAAGCCGTAGGAACCGTCGGAACTACATTTAAATCAATTGCGAACTCGAGGTTGATTCGAGCTAATGCCAGTACTTCTGGATCGGTGGGAAAGCCCTCTTTGTTGATCCGACTGGAAATCAAGGGTATCAATAAATCGGGATTAATTTCCTGAATTAAGGTAAAAAATGCTTGCGGTACGAGTAATCTGACCAACTCCGGTTTTTGTCGGATGAAAGGTAAAAAGACTTTCAGCGCGCTATAGAAATGAGCATAATTAAAAGGTAAGCAAATTAGAACTCGAGCGAATTTAGTTGATTCCAATTCCTGTAAAGATGTATCCAGAGGCCAGCTAAATATTTTATGAATAGCCTTATGATTCAAGACATTAAATTGTTGATAGTTAGTACAATTCATCAAATTCAACCTTAAAAACTGAGCCGAAAATAACCTTTTATTTACAATTTTCCAATAATGGGAAATTGTTACCGAGTCATTTAACATTCAAATATATCAATTATGCAGTAACACAATAAGTTTCTTATAAATAGTCGAGATAATTAGCCCGAGTCCCTAATCAATCTTCGGGATTTCACAGTTAATCTCTTTCTTTTAAGCGCACAATCGTCGCACCCCAGCCGCCACCGGATTCATCGGCTAACTGAAATTTTTCAACGTAAGGCAATTTGCGTAAAATAGCCTGAACAGTCTCCCGCAATACGCCAATGCCTTTGCCGTGAATGATACGAACGTCGAGCAAGTCTTTAGCACGGCACGCCTCAAGATATTCGGGAATTAAGTCCTTGATTTCTTTAGGTGAGAAGGTATGTAGATCGAGAACGCCGTTGATCGGAATAGGATATGTTTTATTCTCTGTAATTTGAGCAAACGCCTCGCGCGCTCTTGAGATAAAATGCCGCACGAGTTTAGCGTCCTTCCATCCAGCGGGATTCTCCACCCCAGTATGAGTATCCACTCCGGCCGGTTTTACGGTTAAAATTGCCTCACGAATATTTATGGGATTTAAGCCCCCAGCTAAAATAACCGGTTTAGGTGAATATGCGACGATTTTCCGGCTGATTTCCCAATCATGGGTCTGGCCGGTGGCGCCGGTCGCGCCCGTCTTAGGATCGTATGTATCTGTGATAAAAGCTTCAACCAGACTGGCGAATTGATCAATAGTATAGCGCAATTCATCCATATTTCCAGAACGCACGATTAAACTTTTGATGATTCTCAGATCGGGATTTATGCGACGTAACTTTTGAACTTCGTTGGGTAAGATGAAACCGTGCAGTTGCAAATATTTTACTTTGAGCAAACGACTCAGGCTCGCGATTTCTTGCGCATTATCGAGATAAGTGATTAAGACACTTCTATCGCCGCAGGCGAGTTTGGCGATGATTTCGGCGGCTTCGACTTCGGTTAGATCCGGTTGGTGATAAGCCAGCCGCAATGGGAAACCAAGGCAATCCGCACCGCTCTCGAGTAGCATTCGAGCTTCATCTATACTTCGAATACCGGCGATCTGGATGATGTTTTCCATAATTAAAAATTATCGTTCTATACCAACTAAAACAAGTTGCAAAAACCAATCTGCCGATTAGGACGGCACGCTAAATTATAT
>JAGNGI010000116.1 GCA_018002295.1 Fidelibacterota bacterium | reverse complement strand
GCACTTTTAAGCTTTATTGCCTCGCTGGCGTTTGCCAAAGTATTAGAAGGGAGGTCGCTCGATGATTAGGACATTAATCGGTATGGCGTTCATCCTGATTGGGGTAACTTTTGATTTTCTGGGAGTATTAGGGCTGGTGCGTTTGCCGGATGTTTACAATCGTCTGCAAGCGGCTACCAAATGCGTGACATTCGGCTCGGCTGGTTTACTATTTGGAGTTTTCATTCTCCAGGGCTTCAATAGTTTCGGTTTTAAAGTGTTGATAGGGATTGTATTTATTTTCCTGACTTCACCGGTGGCGGCGCATGTCATAGCGCGAGCGGCACATCGCAGTGGCATCAAGTTGACTAAAGAAACCGTCGTTGATCAGTATCAAGAAGACCATGAGTTAAAGGAATAGGGGAGACTGTTATGTTTCTGCCGAAATTAAGAGAATTAAACGAAGCCTTGCGGTCGCTTTTTTCACTGCCATTTACCAGCAAGTTTCCAGCCAAACCGCATCAACCGGCTGAAGGTTTTCGGGGATTCCCGGAATATCATGAAGAATTTTGCGTTGGTTGCGGCACCTGCGCCCAGGTTTGTCCGACGAGCGCTATTTCCGTTACGGACGATATTGTCGCTCGCAAGCGCATTCTACGGGTTGATTATACGGCCTGTGCTCAGTGCGGCCAGTGCCAGGAAAAATGTATCACAGGTAAGGGCATTCAACTTTCGAAAAATTACTTGCTTGCTATCTCGGATTTAAAAGATCAAGCCGTCTATAATACCGTGGAGAAAGATCTGGCTCTTTGTGAAGCCTGCGGCACTAAAATTGCCTGCTTCGATCATCTCCTTTTTGTTAAAGAACGGTTAGGTGCGAAATCGTATGCTAATCCGAATTTGCTTCTGGTAACTCAACAACAATTTAGCGAAGTACCCGACTCGCACGTGAAAGACCGCCTGCGCCGCGAAGATTACGTTAAAATGGTTTGTCCCAAATGTCGCCATAAAATCGTCGTAAAAGATGAATTTTAATGATTTAAAGAAAACATTAGCCGTTTATCATAGCGACCGAATAATTTTTGTAGGATTAGGTAATCGGGATTGCGGTGATGATGGCGCGAGCCAGATTTTGCTAAATAAATTAAGGCACAGTGAAGAATTTAAAGAAGCGGGATTCATTTTTGCAGGTACTAATCCGGAGAATTATTTGCAAAAAATCACTGACAAAAATCCGCAGGCTGTGGTCTTTATTGATGCCGCCCATTTTCAGGACCAGTCCGGAACGGTAAAATTCCTGGAAGCAAAGCAGCTGAAACCGTCCGATTTTAGTACCCACGCCTTTTCGATTAGCCTAATCGCCGAATATTTGACTTACGAAAAATCCTGTGCGATTTATTATCTCGGAATCCAGCCGGAAAATAGCGGAGTTGGTCAATCGCTATCCGAATCGGTCCAAAGCGGGCTAGCGCATTTTTTCTCAGAAAGTTAGAAATATAAATATGGCTACCAATGAACCCTATAAATTAATTCTGCCTTTTCATACTCTGGAAACGATGCAGACCAGAATCAGCTGGTTGGTAAACTTGCGCTGGATAGGCATAATCAGTTTATTGGGGATAATTCCGATTGCCGAACAAGTTTTAAAATTTAGTCTGGGATTTCCGCAGATTTATACTCTGGCGGTGGTTTTTATTGTTCTCAATGTGACCTATTTTTTTATATGTAAGTATTTCAAATTTGTCAATTTCGGGCAGGAAATCGCCTTTACCGAAATCCAGATAATTTTTGATTTTGTTCTGATTTCGTTTGTGGTTCATTATACGGGCGGTATTGATAATCCGTTTTATTTCATTTACCTCGTGCATATTATCATTTCAGGGATTCTTTATCAGGGCATCTGGCCTTATGTCAATGCTACTGTAGCGGCGTTTTTGTTGACTTTGTGGTCGGGACTCGAATATTTCAAAGTAGTCAATGTCTATTCGCTGAGCGGTTCACCAGCTCCTTTAAAAGTATATTTGGTATCCTTAGCCGCCTTCTATATTTTGATTTACACGGCTACCTACGTAATCAAAGATATTGTTTCTGGTTACCGAATGCTGAAGAGGGTAATTGATCAAAAAAGCGAATTGCTCGAACAAACTATGCTGGAACGCGATAAGATGTTTCGTTTCACGGCGCATGAGCTCAAGTCACCATTGACCACCATTCGTAGTATGCTGGCCGTAATTGATGAAGTTTATTCTGACAGTCTCCAACCGGAATTAAAGGAAATGGTCGAGCGAGCTGTACGACGCACTGATCAGGTTTTAATGATGGTCAAAGAAATGATTGAGGTAACGCAGTACCGATATGGCTTGATGGAACAAAAATTAGATAGGGTTAATTTTCAAGAATGGATTGACAAAGTCGTCGAACAGCAACAGATTTATGCCGCTAATAAAAAGATTGCATTGATAGTCAAGAAATTATCTCAATCACCAGCGATTTATATAGATACGGTCAGTATGGAGAAGGTGCTTTCCAATTTAATCAATAATGCCATTCGCTATAGCCCCGCCGGAGCCGAAGTAACGATCCTACCCTTTGTCAAACAGCAATGTTTCGGATTTTGTGTCAGGGATACCGGGATCGGTATTGCCCCAGATGAACTGTCTAAAATTTTTGAGGAATTCTATCGCAGTGCTAATGCTCGTGAAATGGAAAATCTGGGGACCGGTTTAGGATTGAGCCTCGTCAAACAAATCGTCGAAAAATATAACGGCAAAATATTTGTCGAGAGTAAAATAGGGCAAGGGAGCACCTTTACCGTCG
>JAGNGI010000115.1 GCA_018002295.1 Fidelibacterota bacterium | reverse complement strand
AGAGCTTCCTTCAGGGCTTCACTGGCTGGTTGCATTAAATCGGAATGAAAGGCTCCGCCGACTGATAACTCCACAGCCATTTTAGCACCGGCTTTTTTTAAATCAGTCATTAAAGCCTGTACTTTGTAAACATCGCCGCTGATTACTATTTGGTTAGGAGAATTACAATTAGCAATCTGACAAATGCCAGAAAAATTAGATTCACTGATTATCTTCTTAACCTGGTCATAATCCAGACCAACAATAGCGGCCATTGTTCCGGGTTTTTGCTCCGAGGCAATCTGCATCTGTTCAGCCCGTATTTTTACCAGATCAAGCCCATCCTCGAAGGTCAGAGCGCCGCAGGCAACCAGGGCTGAGTATTCGCCGAGACTATGTCCGGCAACCATATCAGGGCGGTAGCCGCGCGCTTTCAATTCGAAAAATATGATACAAGATAACACGAAAATCGCCGGTTGGGTAATGCGGGTTTTGGTCAATTCGCTCAGCGGGCCTTCGAAGGAAAATTTTTTTAACGGAAACCCGAGCCGAGTTTCAGCTAGGTCATAATACTGGCGCGCCAGAGCACTGCTTTCATAAAAATCGCGACCCATCCCGACAAATTGCGAAGCCTGACCGGGAAATATAAAGGCAACTTTAGTCATTCGGAATGCCCCAGCGTAAAAGAAGACTGCCCCAGGTAAAACCCCCACCGAAAGCCGCCATCAAAACCAAGTCTCCGCGCTTGATCCGTTTCTGATCGAATCCCTCAACCAGCGCCAGTGGGATAGTTGCCGCCGTGGTATTGGCATAACGATCAATATTGATCATTACCTGTTCATCTGATAATTTTAAACGATCAGCCGAAGCATCTATAATTCGTTTATTGGCTTGATGGGGAATGAATAATTTGATGTCTTTACCAGTCAGACCATTGCGTTCCAGTACCTCAAGAGAGATATCAGCCATACTCTTGACAGCGAATTTGAATACAGTTTTACCTTCTTGGTAAATATAGTGCATTTTCTTAGCTACGGTTTCGGCTGTGGCTGGATGCAAACTACCACCACCCAGCATATACAAATAATCTTTGCCCGATCCATCCATTTTTAAGATAAAATCAATAATGCCTGAGTCGTCCCCGGGAGGAGTTGGCTCAAGCAAAACCACACCCGCCGCGTCTCCGAAAAGCACACAGGTATCGCGATTGGTATAATCGGTAATGCTACTCATTGTATCAGCACCAAACACCAATACTCGGCGGCAAGTACCATTTTCCACGAATTGGGCGGCATTAGCTAGAGCATAAATGAATCCCGAACAAGCCGCCGAGAGATCGAATCCATAAGCATTTTTAGCCCCGATGCCTTCTTGAATCAAGGCGGCAGTTGATGGAAAGAACATATCGGGAGAAATGGTAGCCACGATAATCAAATCAATCGTCAGAGGATCGACATTAAAGCGTCGTTGAAGATCCTGAAAGGCTTTGATAGCCATAGCCGAAGTCGCCTCACCTTCGGCAGCAATGTGACGCTCGCGAATCCCGGTCCGAGTACGGATCCATTCATCGGTCGTGTCAACCATTTTCTCCAGGTCAGCGTTGGTTAAAATACGTTCCGGTACATACATCCCAAACGCAGTAATAGTAGATTTAGGTTTTTTCATTAGAAATTTTCCTTAACCTCTATTCTTGTCTCTGACCCGGTTAAATTTCAGGATATGGCATACCATCGGACTGCTTGTGAAAATTTCAACCAGCTAAAGCCCTATTTCTCTTTAGGTATAATTACTGGCCGCCCACGGTAATAGCCACAATTGGGGCAGGCTCGGTGCGGTAATTTAGGTTCTTTACATTGAGGGCACTTAACGACCGTGGCTTCGGTCAGGACTTGATGAGTCCGGCGTTTATCTCTTCTTGATTTTGATGCTCTACGTTTCGGTTGTGGCAATTTATTGTTCCTCCGTAATTTTTATGGTTAGTTTTTTTAATGAATCCCAGCGGGCATCAGGCTCAGCGACATTGCAATGACATTCAGTCTTGTTATGATTAGCACCGCATATCGGGCAAAGTCCCTGACAATCTTCTTGGCAGAGGATTTTCATCGGTATACTCAATAAAAGAGTGTCGTGAATTTGGGTAGTTATGTCAATTTCATTTGTCATTGATGAAAGTTGGATAACATTTTCATCGTCTATTTTCACATTAGATTCGGAATAGGTAGCAATGATTGCGAAAGTTCCACTTATTGGCATCGAAAAACTTTCCAAACAACGATCGCAGCCAAATCGGGCGATGGATTCAACTTTACCATCTATTTTTATTTCTGTGGTGCCCCTGTCAATGTTCAGCATTACCGCCACCGGGGCGCTTAGATCAAGGTCAGCGACATCCAGCTCATCGCCCCCGAGAGCTGCTCTGATCATCTGCTTTCCATATTTGAGCGAATTAATACGAACTTTCATAATAACTTGCAAATTTATTGGAAACGAACACGATAATCAAGAATTTTAACCTCTTTCCGAGGAGAAACCACCTATTGAACTTTGATTATTTCCCCATATTTCAATAAAATTTTCCGGCATTGATAATCCTTGCTTTGTTCCAGGTGATTAAATAAATTTAGCCGGAACTTAATTGAAAAATAATTGTTAAAGTTTATTGATATTTGAAAAAGGATTAAAGAGGAGGCGTTCACTGAGTGGGACATCACTCCCATTTCAGGATGAGTTTCATCCAACTTCCCTCCTTCCTTGGGAACTCCTCCCGTTAATAATAGAACGCCTCCTCTCCTTTTATCTTCACGGCTAAATTTTCATAGAAATA
>JAGNGI010000058.1:10754-12878 GCA_018002295.1 Fidelibacterota bacterium | reverse complement strand
GCATTCGGGCTACTCACTCTGATTCCGCCAAAGCCAAAGTTTGTCGGCGTACCATTGAAATTATTAGTAACTTTGTAACTGAATTTGGCAGTGAGGTTGATTGGCTTGCCGGTGGTTATTTGTATCCGATTTATGACGACAAAAACGAAGTCGAATTCAAAAAACTGATACAATTCCAAAAATCAATGGGACTTAAGGTTGACTGGATCAATCCTGATGAAATCGCGAAACTCGTGCCCGGAATCAATTCTGAAAATTTACGAGGCGGTTCCTATTCATCCGAAGACGGCTCAGCCTCACCATTGAAAGTTGCCGATGTCTATTATCAATTGGCGCGGCGCCAGGGCGTTGCATATCGGTTTTTGGAACCGGTCACCGGTTTTAAGTGGAATCAAAATAAAATTACGACCATTATTACTACTAAATCCACCTATTCATGTCGTTGGGTAATCAATGCCGCTGGAGCCTATGCTCGTCGCATTGGCGAAATGCTGGAACTCGATTTGCCGGTTTTCCCGGAGAGCCACGAAGGCGGTATTACCGAACCGGTTAGCCGCTTTTTCGCACCGATGATCGTAGATGTCCGACCGGACAGCGAATCAAGCAATTATTATTTTTATCAGAACAGCGAAGGTCAGGTGGTCTTTTGCATCACACCCGAACCTAAAATCGCCGGAACTGACTGTGACAGTACTTCGAACTTTCTACCTTTAGTTACCAAAAGGATGCTTAGTCTTTACCCACGCCTGAGGCATCTGCGCGTGCGCCGCACCTGGCGTGGACTTTATCCTGCCACGCCGGACGGTTCTCCGATCGTCGGATTCACTCATCAATTCTGCAATTTATTTTTGGCGATTGGAATGTGCGGACAGGGTTTTATGATCGGTCCCGGTCTTGGTGCAATTATAGCCGAAATACTAACGGACAATACTCATAAATATGATGAGATTCTCGACCAGTGGAATCTCTATCGTAATTTTACTGGCCAGGAAATTTTAAAATAAAATAAGAGGAGCTTCTATGACTATTCCTATTTCAAAACGAGCCCAAGCCTTAAAACCGTCACCAACTATGTCTGTAACAGCTTTGGCTACGAAAATGGCGGCTGAAGGCATTTCCATAATCAACTTTGGGGTCGGCGAACCAGATTTTAATACTCCGGAAAATATCAAACAAGCCGCTCATCAGGCGCTGGATGCCAACTTCACTCATTATACCGTCTCAGCCGGCATTCTGGAATTACGCCAGGCAATTTGTGATAAACTCAAACGTGATAATAATCTGGACTATTCACCCGACGAAATCATCGTAGCACCCGGCGGAAAAGCCGCCATAATCACCACCCTCGCCGCAATTTGTGACCCCGACGATGAAATTATCATTCCCGCCCCCTATTGGGTTAGTTATCCTTCCCAAGTCGAGATGTTGGATGGCAAGCCGGTTTTCATCGCCACCGACGAATCAACCAATTTCAAAATTACCGCCGACCAGCTGGAATCGGTTATTAAGAACCTTTCGCAACCGAAAGCACTAATCCTTAATTCACCGAACAATCCAACCGGCGCCGTTTATTCGCCAACCGAATTAGCCGCTATCGGCGCAGTTTGTCTAAAACACAATTTGGCAGTGATTTCCGACGAGATTTACGAAAAATTAGTTTACGGCTCTGCTCGGCATTACTCAATCGTCCAGGTTTTGCCTGAAATCCGATCCACTACAGTTGTCATAAACGGCTTCAGTAAAGCCTATGCGATGACCGGCTGGCGCGTAGGTTATGCCGCCGGACCGCGTGAGGTCATCAAGCGGGCAACCGCCATTCAAGAGCATACCGCCTCCTGCGTTACTTCAATCACCCAAAAAGCCGCAGTTGCCGCTTTGAATGGGGATGACAGCAGTATCGAGGCTATGCGCCAGGAATTTGAAAGACGACGTGATTATTTAGTAAATGAACTGAAACAGATTCCATTAGTTGACTGCCCGTTACCGGACGGTGCATTTTACGCGTTCCCGAATATTTCTCACTATATAAAAAACAACAAGATCGGCGTCCGTGATTCGGTTCAATTATGTGAGTATTTACTGAAAAATTTCCACATCGCTTTGGTCCCCGGTTCGGCTTTTGGT
>JAGNGI010000058.1:0-10654 GCA_018002295.1 Fidelibacterota bacterium | reverse complement strand
TTCATTCCGCCCATCCCAGTAAGCTTGTTGTCCAACTACTTCCCCATCCTTAGGGTCCAGGTGCCGGATAAACGTGCCGTCTAGAAGCATTATTTTCACTTCCGAATCTTGTAACAATCCGTCAATAGTCAAAGGTTGGTCGGCAGGAATCCGAAAAGGCGATGGGAAAGTGTTCGGCTTCTGGTATTGATTGCCATAATAGGCATAAGGCGATTTATACACGGAAATACCTTTGTCGGTAGAAATATACACTAAGCCCCGCGGTGGATCGAAAGCTATATCGAGAATATTATCGCTTAACAACCCAGAATTCTTACTGGTAAATCCCTCTTTATCGTTTAGCCAGATACCATTATAAGTATATAATTTTACTCCGGAATTTACCGTCGTAATCCACTTATTATTTAAGCCATCAACCTTGATGCGGCATTCTTTGGCAAAGGCAATATTGGTCAAAGCCGCGTAATCAATGGCGTCGAAGACTCTAGCTGGGAAACTTTCCGAAACGCTCGCTGATTGAATACCGCCCGCTGTCATTATCCACAATTTATTTTCCAGATCGAATGCCAGAGAATAAACCATATTGCTGGCGAGACCGTCGCTGGTTGTTACCCTGTACCATTGATCATCACTTTTATCAAATAAAGTATTTTTGTAATCAAGCACGGCAATTCCGCCGTTGGAACCAGGTGGTTCCGAAGTGGCTTCAGAGGCAAACCACACTCTGCCCGCCGCGTCAAACGCGATTGAAGTAACTAAATAATTCAAATAATTCCCTGACTCTTGCCCGCTAAAATGTACCCAACGGTCATCGGGCGTCAAAACCGCAATGAAATTATCGTTTTGAGCATATTGATTGGCAATCCATAAATTGTTCTGATTATCAAGCGCCATATAAGCTATTCCCAAATAATCATCTCGCCCACCATAACCCGCTGAACCAGCCAGTTTACCGCCTGTAGTATCGTAAACGACATAATTCTCGAGATCATCTAAATTAAATCTCAACAAACCGCCGCCGCCCGGTCCTGCCAGGTACGAACCGTAAAGCGAGGCAAAATAGTCCTCGCCCCTTTTAAGAATAGTATAAATTCGAGTGGTAACGACATACGCAATCGTATCCGCGACTTGATAATTCCAATCGGCTGAGGAATGGTCATTTATTCCGACATAATCATAACTCTTAACCAGATTATACCAGCCGTTATCGGTCTGGAAGCTGATACCGCTATTCGACGCCGCGACTAGCTTCCCATTTTCTACGTAGAGCGACGTATTGCCGTTATCCAAGAGCGAATTAGGAACGAAAAATTTTTCACTCCCATTCTCAATTTTCAATAAGCCTCTGGAACTCGTAGCGCCCCAAATAATTCCATCATCGTCAATATAAAGCTGATTGACAGCATTCTGACTGATGATTTGCCAGACGCCGTTAAAAAGACGAAAAATACCACCGGTCGTCGCCGCAATTAAATTGCCGTCCTGATCTTCAGTCAATTGCACGATGGAACTTGCCAAACTATCAACAACAACCGCTGAACTGCCCTTAATCCCGTAAATATAATTTCCGCAGGAGCAAATCACTTCCTCGTCATATTCGATTATACTGGTAATGTTCCCCTGCCCGATTAAATCCACCACTTCCCAATTATTAGGTCCTTTAGGAAAATTCTCCTGCAAATCGGCAAAAAACAAAGCCGCATCGGTAGCTACCCATAGCGTATCGTTAATTGCAACTAACTTGTTAATTTTAAAAAACTCTGCCGGAAAATTTTCGCAAAAATCAATGTAGGTGTACTCGTTCTTATCAATTTTAAAATACATTATTCCCCAGGTGATATTTTTTTGGTAAGCCACATAGGCTTTGTCCGCGGTGAAGGTGATCGCTGAAATAAGAGTCAATTCTTCGCGTAACTCGGCGGCATTAATTACTTTCTTACACTGGCGCGTAACTGGACTCCAGATATTGACCTCGCCATTTGGTGAACTCATCCCCAACCAGATATCGCCAAGTTCATCGAGTCCCAGACAATTAATATCGGTAAATGATAAACCGTCATTCGGGCTATATACTTTGAATTTCGAACTGGTTTTATTGAACTCGACTAATCCACCGGGACTAGCAATATAGATATAATCACCAACCTGGGTCAATTCTCTATGGCTAATAATCGAAGTGTAACTACTCCATTCCCCCACTATGCTCTGAGCTTGAATAATCAGCGGCACAGCTAAAAGTATTAGCAATCGTCGCATAGTTTACTTCTGACTATGGACACGAATTGAACGAATCAAATTCGCCATCTCAATCATATTGAGAGCGGCATCCCAACCTTTGTTACCGGCTTTCGTGCCAGCACGTTCGAGAGCTTGCTCGATATTTTCCGTCGTTAGGACACCGAAAATCACCGGCACGTCTGATTCCATTGATAGTCGAGCGATTCCTTTGGAAGCCTCATTGGCAACGATATCAAAATGAGGTGTCGCGCCACGAATAACGGCTCCTAGACAAACAACACCGTCAAACTGGCCAGAATCAGCTAATTCGCGAGCAATGCGCGGAATTTCAAGCGCGCCCGGCACCCAGTAAACGTGGATATCATTTTCATCAACGCCATGCCGTTTCAAACAGTCCAGCGCACCGGCAAGCAATTCTTTAGTAATCATATCGTTAAACCGACTGGCAACGATCCCGACTTTCATTTTCTCGGCGGAAAGCACGCCTTCGTGTAGTTTAATCATTTGGCACCTTTTTATTATTTAAGATTAAATGTCCCATTTTGTCCCGTTTAGTTTTGAGATATTTTTCATTTTGGGGATTTGGTGGAATCTCGATCGGAATGCGCTCCACTACTTCGAGATTAAATCCCTGCAAGCCAACAATTTTCTTTGGGTTATTGGTCAGCAGTCGCATCTTATGTACTCCCAGATCAGCCAGAATTTGGGCACCCATGCCGTAATCACGCAAATCCGGCAGAAAACCCAATTTGATATTAGCCTCGACTGTATCCATGCCTTCATCCTGCAGTTTATAAGCCGAAATTTTATGACGTAAACCGATCCCGCGTCCCTCCTGCCGTAAATAAAGCAAGACACCGCGTTTGTTCTGCGCAATTATCTCCAGCGCTTTGTGCAACTGATCACCGCAATCACACCGCTCTGAGCTAAAAACATCGCCAGTCAGGCATTCAGAATGCACCCGAACAATCACCGGTTCATCCGATTTTATATCTCCCATAACCAGAGCCACATGCTCTTTATCGGTAAGCCGGTCAACATAAATAATGATTCGAAAAACACCAAATTTAGTCGGCAAATCGGCTTCACTCACCCGCTCGATAAAGCGTTCCGTTCTTCGTCGGTATTCAATCAAACTCTGAACGGTAATAATTTTAACGTTATGAGTCTGGGCGATTTTCTCCAATGCTTCACCACGCGCCATTTCGCCATTTTCGTCCATAATTTCGCACATCACACTGACGGGAGTCAATCCAGCCAATCGCATCAAATCCACTGAGGCTTCTGTATGACCAGCACGTCGCAGGACTCCACCCGGTCGCGCAATAATCGGGAAAATATGTCCCGGACGCCCTAAATCTTCCGGTTTGGTGTTCGGATTAGCGAGAGCATTAATCGTCAAAGCGCGATCATTAGCCGAAATTCCGGTCGTCGTGCCTTCCTTTAAATCCACACTAACCGTAAAGCGAGTATTATGCAGAGCGGTATTATCCTGGACCATCAATTCTAAATTAAGTTCTTTCGCTCGCTCCTCCGTCAAACCTACACACAGCAGACCGCGCGCATATTTTGCCATAAAATTGACCGATTCTGGCGTTACTTTTTCAGCCGCCATGATAAAATCGCCTTCGTTTTCGCGATTTTCATCATCAACAACTATTACAAAGCGTCCCTTTTTAATATCTTCGACCGCCGCATCTATTGAATCAAATTTCATAATATCCTCTTAACATCTGGAAATTTACTGATTAAATCCCCATTGTTTAATTTTTTCAAAAGTTAGCGTTTCTTTCTCAAAGTGCTCAAGAATTTTTTCAATATACTTAGCTAATATATCAACCTCAAGGTTAACTTCGTCGCCAATTTTTTTCTCGCCGAGATTAGTTTCGGTGAGCGTTACTGGAATCAAGGCTATTTCAATTACATCATTCTCAATTCCAGCCACCGTCAAACTAATGCCATTAATCGCCAGAGAACCCTTTTCGACGATATATTGCCGAATCGAATCCTGCACAGCGATCCGCATAGTAGCCGCATTGCCAATTCGCTGTAAATAAACGATCGGCGCAACGCTATCTATGTGCCCCTGCACAAAATGTCCTCCAAAACGTCCACTTGCCGCCATAGCGCGTTCCAGATTAACTTTTGCACCACGGGGCACCTTAGCCAACGTCGTCCGCGCAAGTGTCTCAGTGACCGCCTGGACTTCAATATAATCTTTACCAACTTTTTCAACTGTCAAACAAACACCATCAACGGCGATGCTGTCACCGATATTAATGCCGTCTAAAACTCGATTTGCTGCAATCTGGAAACGGCGTCCTGCGACATTTTCGGAGATGGCTCGAATCTCACCCATTTCTTCGATAATTCCAGTAAACATTAGACTAATTTCCCTTGTAGAAGCACATCCGCTCCAAGACGCTCGACTTTTTCCCATTCAACCATCAAAGCCTGATCCAGTGATTGCATAAATCCGGAAAACGCCCGCAAACCTTCACCGAGAATTTTCGGTGCAATAAATACTTGTAATTCATCCACTAGGCGTTGATTCAACAGCGATCCCGCCACCTGACTACCGCCTTCGCAAAAAATGGAAGTAACACCAAACTCAGCCAGTTTAGCAAGAGTTTTCGGCAAATCCAACCAGCCAAATTCATCTTTCGAACTCTGAATAATTTTCACACCGGATGATTCAAACTGGCGAATTTTTTCCGCTTTTTCTTGACAAGCAGTAACGATTATCGTTCGCCGTTGAAAACCGTCGGTTACTAATTTCATCCGCGGTGGCAAATTCAAAGCTTCGTCCAGCACAACTCGATAAGGAATATATCCAGAACGATTATCAGGCAATAGCTCTGGATCGTCTTGGTAAACTGTACCCATTCCAACCATCACGGCATCGTGTAGTCGCCGCTGTTCGTGAACAAACTTCCGCGCTTCTACCCCGGTAATCCAGCGGCTTTTACCGGTAGCATCGGCTATAAAACCATCCAAAGTCAGAGCCATTTTCAGCGTAATCCAAGGACGTTTTTTTTGAATAAAGGTAAAAAAGCCGCGATTGGCATAGCGAGCTTCCCTTTCCAAAATACCGACTTGGACTTTTAGACTGGCTTGTTCGAGACTCTTAACTCCGGCGCCGTTAACTTTGGGATTGGGATCAATAGTACCGATATAAACTTCACGAATTCCGGATTTAATAATAGCCTCGGTACAGGGCGGGGTCTTTCCATAGAAACAACACGGTTCGAGATTAACGTATAATCTCGCACCACGCGCGGATTCACCGGCTTGCTCTAACGCTTTAATTTCGGCATGAGGAGCACCGAATTCACTGTGGAAACCTTCACCGACAACTTTTTCGCCAGAGACAATCACGGCTCCTACTACCGGATTAGGACTGGTAAACCCACGCCCTTTTTCCGCCAGTTCCAGAGCTCGTTTTAGCCATTTCTCATTTTGATTCATAAAAAAACCCGATTGCGCTCGGGATTTTTCATCTTCTCTCATCCGGACTTTTACCGTCGGTGTCTGAGTTTCACAGACTCTGTCCCGCCTCAACGGAACTCGCGGACTTTCACCGCCGGTCAGGATTTACACCCTGCCCCGAAGACGCCCACAAATTTATAATACAATCAACGAAGTTCCAATACTGTAAAAATGTTTTCGAGTTCAAACCAGCAAATCTACCGCCAGCAGACAGGTCATCAGCGCAAAATCTACTAGCTGTTTAATTTCCACATATTCATTGGCAACGTGAAACGCATTATCGTCACCCGGTCCCCAGCCAACCGCCGCAATACCGTTCAGACAAAGCGTTTTGGCATAGGTACCGCCGCCCTGACCAATGGCTTGCGGTTCAATATTGAGAAAATCTTTGGCGTTGGATTGGATTTTTCGGACCAATTCGACATCCGGGCTAATGGCGTGAGGTTGATTAGTAGAAATAATTTCAACTTTAAAATTACCGTTAGGAACTTTGGCTATGCACTCCTGAATCTGCTCTAATAAAATTTCCTCCGTCTGACCCGGCACAGAACGTATATCGAGGTAAATATAGCAAGAACCGGGCACAATATTGGAAGCCACTCCGCCGTGAATTTCACCTAAATTGAGAGTTGGATTACCAAGCACCGGATGAACTTCATATTTGAACTTCAAACGTTCAAGTTCATCAACTAATTTCGCCATCATAAAAATAGCATTGATGCCCTTTTCCGGCGTAGAGCCGTGCGCCTGCTTGCCGATGGCGGTAATCTTAATGACCGTACGACCTTTTTCGGCGACATCAATTTCCAGCATATTGCCGCCAATATCCGGCACAATCGCCATCGTCGGATTAATCAAATTCTCTTCCACAAGATAGCCGATACCATAATTGATCCCGTCTGGGTCTTCTGCTTCTTCATCAGAAAGTGCCGCAACCATTAATTCGCCAGTTAATTGCTGATCAATTCCGAGTTTTTTCAAAACTTGCGCCGCAATCAGGATTGATGCTAGCGGGCCTTTATTATCAAGCGTACCCCTGCCATAGAGTTTGCCTTCTTTCTCAACAACTTCAAATGGGTCGGTTAGCCAACCTTCCCCCGCTGGAACGACGTCCATGTGAGCCGGCATCAGGAGGCGCTGTCCACTTTTATTCTGACCTAAACGCGATATAACATTCGGACGGCCTTCCGCTCGAGCAAAAATTTCGTAGGGAATCCCAGCTTTATCCAATTCCCGTTGAACGATTTCAGCTATTCGGTACTCTTCACCACGCATTTTCAGGAATGGGAATTCAGGTAATTTATCCGAAACAACATTTATAGTTTTTTGGCGTACCATTTCCGTGACCAGAGCGATGATTTGGGATCGAATGTCCGCTTGATTGGATTTGAAATATTCGACTAATTGCGCTTTGAGCTTCATAAAGCCTCCTGATAATTTAAATGCGACATTCTTGTGAGAAATTAGTTGATTTGCAAATACTTATCAACAGGTAAAAATTTAAAAATCCCGACATATTCTTAAAACGACCATAAATTTACTCAATGAAGTAGAGGGCTACCCCACCGACGGCGATAATCGCTCCTGCCACTTCTCTAAATGTTATTTTTTCTTTCTTTATTAAAACTTCTAAAGGAATTATCAAAACCGGCACAATAGCCATAATCGTGGAAGCGATTCCGGTTATAGTACGTTGAACGGCATAGAGCGAGAGTGAGACTCCTAGAAATGGCCCGATAAATGCTCCGATAGTTGTGTACTTCATAGCGTCTCGATTATGAACTACTTTGGTCAAAAGCGGAAAGCGCTTCAAGATTAAAAAAATTACTGCAAAACCGACCATACCAGTAATGACCCGAATCTGGGTCGCCCCAAAAGCGTTGTAATCACTCATACCATATTTGCTAAGAACCAAGCCGACAGCCTGTCCGATTGCGCCTCCTAAAGCGTATAGAATTCCGGTCGCCGGTTGCGAAAATTTTAATTTGCCGTTTTCAGTATTCCGCCCGACAATTACAATTGCCACCCCGCAAATCGTCACGAGCATTGCCAGTATTTCCCTTAGATTCATCACTTCTCCGAGAAACAACCAGCCGATCACAGCCGTTATCAGCGGTACTAATGACATTACCAGCATTGAAACGCGTGCTCCGACAATTACGTAAGCATTGAATAAAAAATAATCGCCAAATACGAAGCCAACCAGGCCGGACAAAGAAAGCCAGAACCAGGCATGGGCGCTGAACGATCGCGGCCAAAACTGATGCCTAAAAATACCATTGAACAGCGTCAGGAAAATAAATGCCAGTACTAAGCGTATGAAATTAACCTGTAGGGAACCGATCCGCTTACCAGCCGCCTCGAATGAAAGTGAAGAAAAAGACCAGCATATAGCAACCAGCAGAGCGGCTAATTCTCCCAAATAAGCATTACTCATCGCGTTCGGCATCAAATTTAAAAATAAAAAAATCGGCGCAATCTTCGGAGACTACGCCGATTTTTAAAATGTTCAATTATCTGGGACCAATTCCCAACCAGGTTCCGATAACCGGTCCGAACTTGACTGCTAATCCGACGGTCACGATCGAAACTGTTGACATCAATTTAATTACGATATTGAGACATGGACCGGCAGTATCCTTGCAAGGATCGCCGACCGTATCGCCCACTACTGCGGCTTTATGTGCATCGGAACCTTTGCCGCCTAAATTACCTTCCTCGATATATTTCTTGGCGTTATCCCAGGCACCGCCCGAATTGTTCAGCATAACCGCCAGCACAAAACCAGTCGTCAAACCACCGGCTAATACACCCAATACGCCGGCAACTCCCAAAATTAGACCGGTCAAAACCGGTACAGTAATCACTAACAGTGATGGTAAAATCATTTCGCGCTGAGCGCCTTTGGTGCTGATTGCTACGCAACTGGCGTAATCGGGTTCGTCCTTGCCTTCCATAATTCCCGGCTTTTCACGGAATTGACGGCGCACTTCCTCGACCATATTACCAGCGGCACGACCAACCGCTTTCATCGCTAAAGCCGCAAAAACGAAAGTCACCATTGAGCCGAGAAACATTCCTACCAGAACGCGCGGATTCATTAAAGTTACATTATAATATTCAATCCATTGCGGTAGGTGCAGATTGTTCGCCACCAACTCCTGCAAGGTCTTTAACGAAGCGCCGGGATCGAACTGAATATTTACTTCACTCAGCAAGTTCTGTAAAATCGCCGGATTATTGATAATGTGGGAAAATTGAGCTTTAATCTCTTCAATATAAGCGGCAATCAAAGCCATAGCCGTCAAAGCGGCTGAGCCAATGGCAAAGCCCTTGCCGGTCGCGGCAGTAGTATTACCCAGCGAATCCAGAGCGTCCGTACGCTGGCGCACTTCTTTCGGCAATCCGCTCATTTCGGCATTGCCACCGGCATTATCGGCAATTGGTCCGTAAGCGTCGGTCGCCAAGGTAATTCCCAATGTAGAGAGCATCCCAACTGCCGCAAAGCTGATTCCATAAAGCCCAAGATTTATGTGATTCGGATCAGCACCAAATCCACCCGCAAAAGCATAACTCAAGATAATTCCAATACCGGCGGTCAGAACCGGTAATCCCGTCGAAAGCATACCGGTCGAAAGCCCGGCAATAATGACTGTCGCCGGACCGGTTTTGGACTGCTCAGCGATCCAGCGCGTCGGTTTATAACTTTGTGAGGTGTAGTACTCAGTTATTTTTCCAATTGTCCAGCCGACCAATAATCCCGTTATAACGGAAGCCACGATGCCCATCGGCAATTTCAGAAAGTACATCAAAATTGCAGTAAATATCGCAATTAAAACGACACTTAGATTGACTCCGCGGGAAAGCGCTTTCAATAATGTTCGTTGATCGGCTTTTTCTTCGGTGCGGACGGCAAAAGCGCCGATCACAGAAAAAATATTACCAACTCCAGCGACGATCATTGGGGCTAAAAGTGCCGCCAAAATTTTTTGATGCGGCTGTCCCTGAAAAGCGGCTACTCCGAGCGCCGCTGTGGCTAAAATCGAACCGCAATAAGATTCATAAAGATCAGCGCCCATTCCCGCGACATCTCCGACGTTGTCGCCGACGTTGTCGGCAATCGTGGCTGGATTGCGGGGGTCATCTTCCGGAATTCCGGCTTCTACTTTACCAACCAAATCTGCTCCGACATCCGCGGCTTTAGTAAAAATACCACCGCCCACTCGAGCAAACAACGCCTGTAAAGAAGCGCCCATCCCAAATGTTAACATCGTGGTCGTAATCGCCGCCAGACTCATCTGGTCGAATCCCAGACTTGGTACCAACCAGTATAGAATCGCAAACCACATCGAAATATCCAACAATCCCAAACCCACAACTACTAAGCCCATTACGGCACCGGAACGAAAGGCAATTTGAAGTCCGGCGTTCAGTGATTTACGAGCACCTTGGGCGGTGCGATTGGATGCCAGCGTTGCCGTGCTCATTCCGAAATAACCGGCTAAAGCCGAAAAGAAACCACCCGTCAAGAATGAAAATGGCACCCATTTATTCTGAACATTAAGTCCGAATGACATAACCAGAAATAACACAAAAATAATGAGAAAGAATAATGCCACCACTTTATATTGCTGTTTAAGGTAGGCAAAAGCGCCCTCGCGGACTGCTAAGGCAATTTTCTGCATTTGGTCATTACCCGGATCGTTTTTCAACATCAGTTTATAAAAAATCCAGGCGGTAACCAGGGCAATGATCGAACCAATTGGTGCAATTAAAAATAAATAGTTTAGATTCATTCTTAACAAACCTCCTTTAAGTTGTGACTCAAATCGTGCGGACCCAATCCGACCCCAAATTACTTTTACTGAAAATTATCATCATTAAAATAACTCGGAAATATATAACTATTTCAGCTAATTCTCAAAAA
>JAGNGI010000057.1 GCA_018002295.1 Fidelibacterota bacterium | reverse complement strand
GCCTTTTTTTCATTGGCAATATGTTCAATCACATCACCGCATATGATCAAGTCCATTTTATCTTGAAGTTGATTCTCGTAGGAACTTGCTTCCGTAATATCACCGTGAATAAAGATAATCTTAGAGGACTTATTTAACTCCCGGGCGATTTCTAAGCGCCCGCGCGAATATTCCAAACCATAACATTGATTATTCTTAGTCGCAAAATAATTTAACCCACCACCTTCCGCCGAACCAACTTCAAGAATTCTGAGTCCTGAAACAGGAGAAATATTTATATATTTTTCTAAAAAATTGGCTGCCATCCAGTATTGTTCTTTATGGAAATTGAGATTTCGGGGGGAAATATTTGTCACTGATAATATCTCCGCACGAACCCGGTGACCTCGCCGCGGCGGAAGATTTTCCGGCGAACATAATTATAAGTAAATCCATAACCATAGGCAAAAATCTGGCAAACTGCAAAAATAGGCGCCAGCCAGCCGACTTTCACGGATTTATATTTAATCGAGCTGTCAATGAAAATGTACCCACAGATTAGCAGTGCCAGAACGGTAATTGCAACCCATATTTTCCAGGCTAAACCAGTCAGTAAGGTAAATATCGTCAATAAGGTATAGCCGACTGCGGCTATCGCCGGAATAAAATGCAACGGTTCTAAATTGCCCGCATCCAGATAACTCAGGTTTATACGCGCCACTCCCCAGTTGAACATCTGGCGAAAGAATTTGCGCAAGCTGGTGCGCCGTTTATGATAAACTATGGCGTTCGGTATATAAATGACCTTAGCGCCGCTGGCTACAATTCGGCGACTGAATTCGATATCCTGACCGTGCCGTAGGTTACCCATACCACCTAATTTTTCATAAATTTCACGTCGGATGCCCATATTGAAACTGCGCGGGTAAAATTTTGCCAGCCGTTTTTGCGAGTGGCCACGCATTCCACCGGTGGTAAGGAAAGATGTCATACTGTAGTCTATTGCCTTCTGCAATGGTGTGAAGGAATCTAGTACCGAGTCTGGACCACCAAATGCGTCCGGCGCTTCTTTCGTAATAGCCTCATCAATTTCTTTCAGCCAGTTGGCATCCGCCTGGCAGTCCGAATCTATAAAGAGGAAATACTCGCCTTCCGCCTGACTCATCCCAAAGTTCCGCGCCGGACCAGGCCCCTCATGATTGCGTCGAAAAAAACGCAGGTGAAAATCAACCTGCGATGCCAATTCATTAACCTTTTGTTCCGTTGCGTCCGTCGAACCATCGTCAATTACCAGTACTTCGAAACGACTATGCTCGCAAGTCTGGGCTTGTAACGATCTCAGTAAATCAATTACTTCGTCCGCTCGATTATATGACGGAATAATGACGGAAAACCTATATTTGGGCATTATTTTTCTTTCCTGTTCTGGAAAGTAATCATCTCGCTAATCAAGCCAAGTGAAAAAAACTGCATACCGAAAACAATCGCCAGCACCCCGAAAATCAGCAAAGCTACGTGATCTTTGAATGGCTCCTGAAATCCGAATTTTAGGATCAAAACCCATAATTCCGATAGCAAGCCAATCAACACAATTACCATTCCCCATAAGCCGAAGAAGTGCATCGGTCGGCGCATAAATTTAGTAATAAAGATCACCGTTAATAAATCGAGGAAACCTTTATAAAACCGGCTGACACCGTATTTTGTTTTGCCATATTTACGTGGAAAATGTTTGACTTTATACTCGCCGCTGGTGAATCCCTCAAATTTAGCCAATACCGGGATAAACCGATGCAATTCGCCATACAGATAGATGGATTTGACGACCTCGGCACGGTAAACTTTTAGGCCATTATTGATATCGTGCAGTTTCACACCGGTTAACAAGCGAGTGACCGAATTGAAAATTTTCGAGGTTGTTTTCTTAACAAATTTGTCCTGGCGCTTTTGTTTCCAGCCAGATACCAAATCATAGCCTGATTCCTGGAGATAATCCAGCATTGCCGGAATGGCTTCCGGATCGTCCTGTAAATCGGCATCTATAGTAGCCACGAAGTCACCTTTTGCCAGACGGAAACCCTCATTCAGGGCGGCGGCTTTACCACGATTACGTTGAAAACCGGTAACCGTTACATTGGGAAAAGTGCTGGCGATTTCCCTGGCAACTTGTGCCGAGCCGTCGCGACTGCCGTCGTCAACAATGATTATTTCCAGGTTATAGTTCGTTGAACGGAAGGCGGCTTGAATTTTTTCGTTCAGTTCGCGCAGTGATTCCACTTCATTGAAAACCGGGATCACTACCGTAACAAGTTTTTTTTCATTCTCCGAATTCACATTTACCTCGATAATGGCGAATATATTACGTCCGAAATTTAAGCATCTCGGCGCTGAAATGGGAGAAATGAATTTCTACTGCGATCTCTTCCGCCTTGTTTTTGATAACTATTTGAGCAGGAATTTTTAACCTAGCAACATCAGCGTATTCTTTATAAACAATAACTAACTGTTTGTTTTTGTAAAGCCAATTAAGTTCAGCTGGTTCACCCTGACCGGGTTTAAATTTATAATACAAAACAGGCGTTTCATCACTTGCCTCATTGAACTGAGAAGCGGTTTCGTTGGTGGTAGATTCAAAAGGCACGGCTAGTAAAATTCGTCGGATTATTGCCGGAGTGATTGGACCGCAAGAAATTGGTAATTGGTCAGTTTCTAATTGCGTTCCGCTAAAATACCTACCATCCCGGATTAAATGTAAATGATAAGTATCACCGCCTAATTCAAGATTAGCCAACTTCCTTCCGATCGGGTCTTTGATCCAAAGATTCAATGTATCCGCGGTTCGGTACTCAAAATCAAAATAGATTATTCCGCTACCAGCCGTTCCACTAAAACTCACCTGGCCAGAACCGGAAAGATTAGCCAGCTGTTTCAATTGCCGACTGCGTTCTCTCAAGGCGGGCGCCCAATGCTCATCAACTTTTTCATGTTTGAGGGGTGCATGACTACAATTCCAGCCGCTAAACGATAAGATCAGGCTAATTAGTAAACCTGTGAACTTACGGTTGCAGTTTACGCTTAAGGTTTTCATTATTTTTATCAATTTCGGCGGCTCGTTGGTAGTAAATACGGGCTTTTTTAGGTTGCCGTAAGGCTTGATAGACGTCGCCAAGATGTTCCAGTACCTCGGCATTGTCCTGCTCAATTTCGAAAGATTTCTGAATATACTTTATTGCTTCTTTATATTTTTTCTGCCGGTAGAGAATCCAGCCTTTGGTATCCAGATAAGAGGCATTATTGGGCTCTTTAACCAGAGCCAAATCCACCATTTTTAAGGCTTCGTCGAGTCGTTCACCACGCACTGCCAAACTGTAAGCATAATTGTTCAAGGCGATGACGTCATCGGGATTATGGCGTATAATTACTTCATAAAGGCTATCACATTGCGAATATTTTTTTAACATATCCCAGATTGCCGCCAGCAGATGCTGGGCTTGGACATTATTTGGTTCAATCTGTAAAGTCTTCAACAGAACCTTTTCTGCCGATTGATAATCGCGCAGGGTATTGTAAATCGAACCCTGAGCGAGTAAAAACGATGGATCATTCGGGAAACGGATTCTGGCAGAATCGAGAATATCAAGAGCCTGTTGATAATTTTCATTCCTAACATAAAGTAATGCCAGATTGGCGTAACTGGCTTTGCGCTCAGGATTAGCATCGATAATTGCTTCGAGGATTGTTTGAGCTTCCTCAAAATGGTCGCTCCAGCACAAAATTTCTCCGAGTCGTTCTCTTAATTCAATATCGCCGGGATTTAAAATAATCAATTTTTTGTAGATGTCAATCGCTGTTTCAAAGTCATTGTCCAATGCTGCTAAATCCGCTCGGGTTTTTAAATACAATAAGCTATCGGGAAATAGTTTTACCAATTGATCATAATAAGCGGTGGCTTTATTTAGATCGCGATTGAGAATAGCGATCTCCGCCGCCTTCTGGAGGGCTTGATATTGAGTCGAATCAACTTTCACAATTTCATCGTAGAGTTGCAAAGCCTGATCAATTTTTCGGTTCTTGAGATAAATAGCGGCTAATTGATACATTATTTCCGGTTCATTGGGTCGTAAAGTCATAAGAGCCTGATACTGTTTTTCAGCCTGTTGAAAACGCCCGGTCAGAAAATAAATCTGGGCTAAGATTTCGCGAGTTTCGGCGTCATCCGGATCCAATTGGCAGGCTTTTTCCAGAGCCGCCAAGCCACGTTCCAGTTTGCCGAGATTAATATAGGCTTTGCCGAGAGAGCTGTAGATAGCCGCCGATTTAGTTTCGTAAAGAAGTGCATCCTGGTATTCCAGTACTGCCATAGCATAATCGCCCTGTAGAGCATAATTCTCACCATTCATAAAATGCGTCAGAGCCTGAGAATTATATTGAGTATTTTTGGATGATTCAGCCGGTTTTTCCGCAGATTTACTAGTTTGTTTGGTAGCGGCACAACTAACCAGAACGGCTAATACAAGCAAACCGACTATTTTCCTGAGAACAGTTGTCGCCCTGCTTGGATATAGTTTTTTCATGTTTTTCACTTCCCACTCTAACTAAGCCAGCCCAAAAAACGGGGCTTGACAAGAGAGTAGTCTTATGGTTATTGATAAATTTGATCGCGGTTGCATTTGCAAACCCCGACAATCTGCTCCTTAAAACGCATTGATCTTTTATTGGACGGATCGGAAGTAGTCACAATATGTTTTACATATTCAATGCTTTCCCCACAAACCGGACAATAAGTTTTATTATCTTTTGAGGATTTGGCTACTTTATCGGCAAATCCTTTGACACCTTTACTCATAATTGACTCCTTTTAAGTTGCATATTCTTTCTTAAATAAGGTTACTTTATTGCCACCCAGACGTTTTGATTGATACATTGCTAAATCGGCATGCGAAATCATAGTCGGAACATCAGTGCCGTCCATCGGATATTCCGCCATACCGATACTAATTGTTATATGTTCGCGAATTCCGTCTTTTTCAAATACAAAACTCTGGATATTACTGCGAATTCTTTCAGCTGATTTATAACTGTTGTTTTTATCGGCATTAATTAGAATTACGGCGAACTCTTCACCACCATATCGCGCGACTGTATCAACTGTCCGGACACTTCCGCGAATAATAGAGGCTGTTTTTTTCAAAACCATATCCCCGAAGATATGTCCGTACGTGTCATTGATTCTTTTGAATTTGTCTAAATCGAGAATCATCAGGGTCAGGGAATTTTCATAACGACGACTGCGCTCGATTTCAATCTGGAGACGTTCTTCGAAAGCTCGACGATTATAGAGACCGGTAAGCCCATCAATCATCGCCAGATCTTTCACCGTCTGATAAGTATTCATCCGATTGATTATTTCGCTGAGGTTCTTAGCAAATAAAACCAGGGTATCGCTTTCATCCCGTAGATAATTGTGGGGCTGATAGCTTTCCATCAGAATGCCACCCAGTCGCTTGCGCCCTACTTCCAACGGCACTCCCAGACAGGAACGAAAGGGCAGAATACCTAAATCTCCCGGTTGAAAACGAAATGATAATTTTTCCTGCTCATAATCGTTTAGCAGGAGTATCTCACCGTTCTTGATGATTTTCTCCCAGAGGCCGCCTTTCCAGGAAATACGATGACCGATACTATAGTCAGTATCGTAACCTTCGACATACTCAATATAGAGTTCGGGTGATTCCTCCTCAGGTAAAACGGCAAAAGTCAATTTTTCAAAATTAAAAAATTTGTGTAAAACCTGGCTGGCTTCTTTGTATAATTCAAGACTCTCAATTCCAATAGGTAATTCCGTGTTCAAGCGGCAAAGGGCTTTGAAAAAGGCAATTTGAGTGTTGAGTCGGTCAATGGCGTCAATTTGCCAGATTGAGGAGGAAAATAATTCCGCAAAGAGTTTCACCAGATCAACATCTTCGTGTCCCCAGGCATCACGGTCAATGCTATCAAGCCCAAGGACACCGACAAATACTTCCTGATTGAACATTATGGGAACGACCATGATTGTGCCGACTTTGGGCGGAACAGTATAATAAACCAAACTACCTTCTTTAAGACCATCGGCTGAGTATATCTGTGGTTTTAAAGTCAGATGCAATTCCCGGAAAATAGGGCCTTCAGCCTTGAACTTGGGACGAAACTCAATTCCTTCTTGAGACTGATAAGCCTGCAAAATATAAGTATGTTCATCGGCATTAAATAAATAGAGGAATGCACTACGCGCCATTAAAGAAGATTGGGCTATCTTCAATATTTGGGCGATAATTTCGTTGTAATTCTGATCCGGATCAATTTTCAGCTTCAGACTAAGCTCACCAGCAAATTCGTCATCCCGGCTGATGGAAGATCGGCGGGAGTCCAGAGTTTTCTCGGCTAAATCACAGCGACTCCGCCAATGGTACAATTCCTGAATAATGAAAATTAAATAAGACAGAACTCCTATATAAATCAGTATTCGAAAGATAGTTTGAACTATTACCGGTATTCCGCTGAAAAATTCCAGCCGCGGAAAAACAAACGCTAAAAATAGGATCGTGAATAGAATTATGCTGATTATTATGATGCTTTTATTTTTCATAAAAAAATACCCATAACGGGTATAAAAATACTTTAAAAATTAGGTTTAACCAACAATTAATATAATAAAGCCTGTCAACTCACCGTTGATCCTTGACCGTTTTAATCTGATCCTCATAATTTGGCTCATATTCAAACGTGGGTTCAGCTGATTGGCTCGAAGAATTATTCGAAGTAGTGGTATCGCTCGGAAGCGGTTGATTTTGTTTAGAGGTATATTGAGGAGACTGTAAACCGGATTGGTTCGGATTATTCGGCGTCACATCTTGAGGCTGTTGAGCCGGAGATTGGGTCATTTTTTGACGTACGATCGGCGGCATATTGTCCGGCGAATTTTCCTGACTCTGGGATTGCAGAATAAAAAACCCGACTACCACGGCAACCACTGCTACGGCAAAGCCGTAAGCAAATGACGGAATTCGGCTTAAGTTAAAACCCTTATGTGAGTTAGGCTGAGTAGCCGCACTGCGATCGGAAAGAATCCGGTTGCGTAGGTTAAGTTTGAAATCGTCACTTACAGAAATTTTAGGTAAGCTTAACATATTTTGCCGGGTCGCCAAGATGGAGCTATAAATTTTCTGGCAAACTGGGCATTCATTCAGGTGCTCTTTGAAAGCTTGACGGTTTTTGAAGGAGATGTTTTCGTCAATAAAATTTGATATGGAATTCCTAAATTGGTAGCAATTCATCATAAATTTTTGATTTCCCCCATTTTTTACTAATCATCTTCTCTATCGCCTTAAATGTTCAAGTTCTTCCTGCAATCTCAGCCGCGCGCGGTTGATCCGTGACTTGACCGTCCCTAATGGCGCGTCAATGATATTGCTAATTTCCTCATATGAAAGATCTTGAATATCCCTTAAAATGATTACGGTACGAAAATGTTCCGGCAATTTTATAATTGCCCGCTGAATTATTTGTTCCTCGATCTCGCCTGCCAGTTTAGTATCCGGCGGACGTTCGGTGGAGGGGTACTCGATTTCTTTGTCATTATCTTCTGAAGTTGTACGCGAAAAGGGAAACATTTTGCGATTCTTGCGCTTGCGCAGAATGGTTTTAGCCAAATTGCCAGTAATAGTGTAAATCCAGGTGGAAAATTTGGCTATTTCACGATAGGCATGGCGGTTTTGATAAACTTTAAGGAAAGTATCCTGGACAATATCCTCCGCTTCTTCCCGATCCAGGACGAAACGATAGGCAAAATTCAACAAACGGTCGGCATAACGGTTGACAATTTCTTCGAAAGCGCCTTCATCACCGGCTTGAAAACGGCTGATCAATTCTTCATCGGTCAGTTGAAATTCGGGGTTCATTTCTGTTTTTTTCTTAGGAGATGATTTCATACAACAATTGAATTAATAAATCTTCTTTATTCAAATTTAAAGATTTTGATTGTAAATCCACATTTCTAATACAGGTAAAAATTGCACCAAAATCAGCCTGTTTATAGTTCTTTATTCCCAGCTCATAACAATTACTTTTCTTCCAGAATTTTTCTTTTTGACCATGTCCCTCATAATCCCAAATGCCGCTGAATAAGTCATACAATTGGGTGGTAAAATAGGGGATTGATGCATCAGCTTGGATTAGAGCCAAACCGATCTTTATTGCTTTGGTTATGTCGCGGTGAGCTACAGCTTCAAGGAAATTAATCATATCGTAATTCTTATCGCCGCCAACAATTAGACGAACATCATCTTCTTCGATCATTTTCCGCTCGCCAATGTAAATCAGCAACTTTTCCAATTCACCGATCGTATGGCTGAGCGCATCATCGGTCAATTCTATCAGCAATTTGAGCGCTTCCGGTCGGATGGAATATTGACTTTTTTGGAGGTGGCGTCGGATGAATTCATCAAACCTGGAGGGTTTGGGCGTCCAAGTCGAAATCGTTTTGACCTTCCGCGATTCTTTACGCAATTGTTCAATTAGGCTGGAATGACTTTCGCCATCGGCAGTCATAATTAAAACAGTATCCTGTCCGGGGTTTTCGATAAAATTAAAAAGCCGAGCACGCAGATTTGGCTCAAGATTACCAATATTTTTATAGATAATAATCCGGCGCCTGGCAAAAAATCCCATACTGAAAAGATTATCAATGAATTCGAGATCGCTATCAACACCGCCGTAGTAAATCAGTTTTTCCGGCCTCTCAGATTCTTGTTTGCCAAAAGCCTGACAAATGGTATTGATGGCTTCGTCCTCCAGATAAAGATCACCACCCCGTAATAAATAAACCGCATCGAGATGACCTTGCTCAATTCTCGCTAATTCACTTAAGAAATCACTCTTCGACATTGCCATTGGATTCCTTGGGCTTCTTATTAGTTAAACTTTTATTCGAGGAAAAATACAACTGTCAGTCCGACTATTATGCAATAGATACCAAACCAGCTGAATTTATCACTTTGCACTACTCTTAGTAAAAATCGAATAGCAATATATCCAACAATAAAAGAGGTTAAAAATCCAAGGATTAATATCCCAATCATATTGGGATTGAGAGCCATACCAATCAGATCTTTGAGATGCAAAACCAATGCGCCCAGAATTGCCGGCACCGAGAGCAGAAACGAAAAACGGGTGGCTTCCATCCGATCCAAGCCACACCACAAACCGCCGCTGATCGTCGAACCGCTACGCGAAATACCGGGCAAAATCGCTACCGCCTGGGCACAACCAATCAAGAGACTTTTACCAAAAGTCAATCGGCGGCCTTCGGTTTTTACCCACCGCGTTGATAAAAGAATCAAACCGGTAATCGTCAACATAATGCCGACTAAAAATACGCTATGGAAAATTTGCTCGAAGAAGTCGTCCAGTGTCAAGCCGAATATTACCGCCGGAATAGTAGCCACAATTACAAAAATGCTCAGCCGAAAATAAGAATCATTCTGAAACGGTTGTGCTTTGCGTAGCCGGAAAATTCCACGACAAAAACTTACTATCATCCGCCATACGTCATTGTAATAAACCGCCAGCACACTCAATAAAGTGCCGGCGTGAACCATAACTTCAAAGGCAATATTGTCGGTCGCTAACCCAAAGAGATGCTGAACGATTACCAAATGTCCTGAACTGCTAATCGGCAGGAACTCCGTCAAGCCTTGTACAATTCCTAAAATAAAAGATTCAAAGTAATTCATAAACCTCCAAATATAGTAAATTTATTCCGAGCTATCCGGTTTACCAAGATTGTTTTACCAATCCATAATGACTAAATATCTTTTAATCTCGACCAAAAATTATTTAAATCAATTTGAGCCAAATCAAATGAATGTAACATTTCACCAAGGCTGATCGGTGGAAGTAGCATTTGTTAACCTGAAGAAGGTCGGTTTGGTAAATTGGTTATCAGACCTTCTGAAGGTTGCAATCTTTTTCGTTATGCCTGATAGTAGGGATTAAATTGACAGTATCAATTTATGCGCACAACCTAAAGGCTGGACTGTTCACCTCGCTCTATCCTGAGGCGCTCCGACATTATCGGAGCATTCCAAATTACTTTCAAGAGAAAATTAAATACCTTAAGTCTTAGAGCTTGCGTGGTGGTTTTCAACCTATACGAATCTAGCAATTATTCGATTCGTTTGAGTGTCTCGACCAACAGCCGCCAGAATTTCTCGACAGTCTTGATTTCGACGCGTTCGTCTGGCGAATGTGCCCCCTCGATAGTTGGACCAAATGAAATCATATCCATACCCGGTGAAGTAGCCCCGATAATACCACATTCCAGTCCGGCGTGAATAGCCTTGACCTGGGGTTCAACGCCAAAAAGATCGGCATAAACCTTTTTCATCAATGTTAGAATCTTCGAATCCATATTAGGAGTCCAAGACGGATAACCTCCACTTTGAACTACTTCGGCGTTGGCTAAAAGACCACAAGCTTTGACTTTATCAGCTAAGCCCTCGATTTCGGAGGCAACCGAACTTCTCTGACTGGTAAGAACTCTGATCTGCTTATCACCAGTACTGACTATAGCGGCATTATTGGAGGTCTGCACCAATCCCTTGATTGTGGGGCTCATTCTCTTGACACCGTGCGGGATGGCATAGAGGCAGTTCAATACTCGCGCTTGAAATTCCTTCGTGAAAACCTGCTTCGGGTATTCATTTAAATTTTCAACCGTCAGTTTAATGCCACGTTCAACATCTTTATACTCGTTATTTAATATATTTTCAAATCTGGCAATCTCGGTCTCGAAATTAGCTAAATCAGCCGGTTTTATCAGCAATTTATAAACGGCTTCGCGCGGAATGGCATTATGTTTACTGCCGCCTTCCAAGTAATAAAGCCGAAAGTCATATTTCTCAGCGGCTTTCCAAACTATGCGGTTCAATTGCTTGATAGCATTGGCACGCCCTTGGTCAATATCCAGTCCGGAATGACCGCCTTTCAGCCCGGAAATTTTTAGGGCAACATTAGCCATTTGTTGAGGCGCTTTTTCCCAGTTAATATCGAAAAATAGATCGGTTTGTTTTCCACCGGCACAACCGACATACAAAGCGCCATCTTCTTCCGAATCACAATTCAGTAGGATTTTGCCCTTAATAAATCCAGGCTTTAAGGAGTTTGCGCCTGTTAAGCCGGTTTCCTCGTCAATGGTAAAAAGAGCTTCGAGCGGCGGGTGTGCTAAAGTTTTATCCTCAAGAATCGCCAGGGCGGCCGCTACACCGATGCCATTATCGGCACCGAGAGTAGTACCATTAGCCCTTATATACTCGCCGTCACGAACCAATTCTATCGGGTCTTTTCGGAAATCATGGACAGTGCCGCTGTTCTTCTCACAAACCATATCAACATGCCCCTGTATAACTACCGGCGTGCGGTTTTCATAACCGGGAGAGGCCGGTTTAGAAATGACAATATTACCGACTTCGTCTTTGCGATAGGGAAGATTCAATTTTTTAGCAACTGATTCGAGCCAGGCAATTACGGCTTCCTCATGTTTGGATTCGCGCGGAATCCGGCTAATTTCGGAAAAATAGCGCCATAGACTGGCCGGTTTTAATCCTTCGATTGCTTCTTTCAAATAAACCTCCTGCTAGTTTTTAACTCTTATGAGTTTAGTTTTTTCAGATATTATTGAGTCAAAACTTCTTGCAATATTGCGATCGCCTGGTCGAGTTCACTTCGGGTAATATTTAGCGGCGGCGCTAGGCGAATGACGTTTTCATGAGTCTCTTTTGCCAGAATGCCACGCTCCTGCAACGCCACACAGAAGTGGCGAGCGCCTCCGGCTGATGGTTTCAAAACGATGCCAACCCATAAACCTTTGCCTCTAATTTGTTCGATGTAGGGACTCTCGATTTCATTTAATTTTTGCATTAAATAAGCACCGGATTCGGCGGATTTCTGCGGTAATTTCTCGTCAATAATGATTTTGAGAGCTTCGCGAGCAATGGCACTGCCTAAGGGATTTCCACCATAGGTTGAGCCATGATCGCCGGGTTTGAAAACCCCCAGAATTTCCTGAGAAGCAACTACGGCTGAGACGGGATACATTCCGCCGGAAAGCGCTTTGCCAATAATTACTACGTCCGGTCGAACATTTTCATGTTCGCAGGCAAAGAGTTTACCCGTGCGCCCCAGACCGCTCTGAATTTCATCGGCAATTAACAAAACCTTATTTTTGCGACAAATTTCGGAAGATGCCTTTAGCCATCCCTCCGGTGGCACGATAACACCGCTTTCGCCTTGAATCGGTTCGACCAGAAAGGCAACCGTATTGGGATTGATAGCCCTTTTCAACTCTTCAATCGAACCATATTCTATGGCGACAAAGCCGGGCGTTAGCGGACCAAATCCGTCTTTGTATTGTTCATCGGTGCTGAAAGAAATAATCGTCGTGGTGCGACCGTGAAAATTGCCCGTGCAAACGATGATTTCAGCTTTGTCTCTGGCAACGCCTTTGTATAAATAACCCCATTTGCGGGCGGCTTTGATCGCCGTTTCAACTGCTTCCGCCCCGGAGTTCATCGGTAATACCATTTCGTAACCAGTTAGTTCACAAAGTTCTTTGGCTAGTAGCGGCCATTGGTCATTACGAAAAGCGCGCGAGGTCAGCGTCAGACGGGCACATTGCTCTTGCATAACTTTGACCAGACGTGGATGACAATGCCCCTGATTGACCGCCGAGTAAGCCGCCAGAAAATCCATATACTTTTTGCCTTCGACATCCTCGAGCCAGATTCCCTGACCGCGGGTCAAAACTACGTCCAGCGGCTGGTAATTATGAGCACCATACTGATCTTCGATCTTAATATAATCCTGACTACGTAACATTCTTTAGACTCCAATTTTTTGAAATATCAAAAATTAGGTGAAATTTAGCCAATTAAGAGTAGAAAGGCATCGGTTTTCTTATAGCTAACTGAAAACTTATCGATAAATAAGATAAATTTTCTGCATTCGCTAGCGGAATGTGATGTTTTTTTATAAAATATACGGAGGTTCAGCGCTTTCGGCCAACCGGCACTAGATAAAGCACTCGTTCGTTCCGTTCAATACCAATGACTCTGGCGACTGCCTCGTCATTAAAGGCTCCCACCGGCACAGAATCCAGTCCGAGCGCCACTGCCTGTAGATGAACATTTTGAGCGGCATGACCAACTTCAATATGGACGTAGCGCTCACCACGCTTATGATAACGGCGCGTCGTACGCTCATAAACTGCACTAAAAACGATGATGGCTGGTGCAGT
>JAGNGI010000008.1 GCA_018002295.1 Fidelibacterota bacterium | reverse complement strand
TAGGTCCGACACGTAAGACGGTGGTAACGGGAGTAGAGATGTTTCGGAAGATATTGGATGAGGGAGAGGCTGGAGATAATGTAGGTTTACTGTTGCGCGGGATAGAGAAGGATTGGTTACAGCGGGGGATGGTGATAGCGGCGCCGAAGAGTATAACGCCGCACCGGAAGTTCAAGGGTCAGGTATATGTATTGAAGAAGGAAGAGGGTGGACGTCACACCCCGTTTTTCAATGGATATCGGCCGCAATTTTATTTTCGGACGACGGATGTGACGGGAGTAGTGACCTTGCCGGAAGGCGTAGATATGGTAATGCCGGGCGACAATGTTGTGATGAGCGTTGAGTTGATTAGTGAGATCGCGATGGAGAAGGAGTTGCGGTTTGCGATCCGTGAAGGTGGACGGACAGTTGGTGCTGGCGTCGTTACTGAAATCATTGAATAAGGAGTAGAACTGTGCCTGGGCAAAGAATCAGAATCAGTCTAAAAGCCTACGATCATAATTTACTTGACAAAAGTACAAGAAAGATTGTAGCAACAGCTAAATCCACCGGAGCGATGGTCTCGGGACCGATCCCATTACCAACCCAACGCACGGTATATACGGTTTTACGTTCTCCACATGTGGATAAAAAATCCAGAGAACAATTTCAGACCAAGATTCATAAGCGTCTGATTGATATTCTGAATTCCACTTCCAAAACTGTTGATGCTCTGATGAAACTGGATTTACCAGCTGGTGTGGACATCGAAATTAAGGTATAAATGGATACATTATGATCGGAATAATTGGAAAAAAAATTGGCATGAGCCAGATATTCAAAGAGAATGGTGAATTGATCCCGGTGACAGTTATTGCGGCTGGGCCTTGCAAAGTGGTTCAGGTGAAAACGAATGAAAAAGACGGTTATGCCTCGGTTCAACTGGGATTTATGGAAGCCAAAGAACGTCTAATGGCTAAGCCTAATCTGGGCGTTTTCAAGAAGAATAATATTACTCCCCTGAAGTATCTGGTAGAAATTCGTGATTACGATCCTAAATTTTGTCAGGTAGGTGAAACAGTAACTGTTGCGCTCTTCAATCCTGGAGATAAGGTTAAAATTACCGGCATTTCCAAGGGTAAAGGTTTTCAAGGTGTTGTCAAGCGCCACAATTTTGGCGGTGGCCCAAAAACCCACGGACAGAGTGATCGTTTACGTGCTCCCGGTTCCATAGGCGCTTCCGCCTATCCATCGCATGTTATCAAAGGAGTGCGTATGGCTGGACGTTTGGGCGGCAAGCGTTGCACGGTCAATAATCTAACGGTTGTTAAAATTGACCCCGAAAGCAACTTGCTTTATATCAAAGGCGCCGTACCTGGTTCAAAAAACAGTATTCTAACTATTAGGAGATAGGAACGGTGAGTATCGAATTTTCTGTTTATAAATTAGATGGTTCAGATTCTGGCCAGAAATTAGTAATCGAGACCCCAGCCTTTGATATCGAACCGCACGACCATGCTATTTATTTAGCCGTTAAAACCGAAATGACTAATAGTCGTCAGGGTACTCATTCTACCAAAACCCGTGGTGAAGTCCGGGGTGGTGGGAAGAAGCCATGGAAACAAAAAGGTACTGGTCGGGCTCGCTCTGGCTCCCGTCGGTCATCGGTCTGGGTCGGCGGTGGGCGGGCTTTTGGTCCCAAACCGCATCCCTATAAGATGAAAATTAACAAAAAAGTCAAATCACTGGCGCGCCAAAGTGCTCTGGCTTACCGCTACCGCGAAGGTGCCCTAAAAATCATCGAGGAATTGGCCTTCGACGAGCCAAAATCCAGAAATATCCGCGAATTACTGAAAAAATTTGACCTCTTGGATAAAAAAGTGACTATTCTAACCGCTAATTTAAATACTAATCTATTGTTAGCCAGCCGCAATTTTTACAATGTATTGATCCTCGAAGCTGAAAAAGCTTCGACCTACGATCTGCTGGACTGCGAAGTCCTTTTAATCGATAAAAGCGGCTTCGAAAAGTTAAATAATGCCTTGTTGGGCGATAGTAGGAACTAAATATGTCTTCTAAGTCAATTATTATCAAACCAATTCTAACCGAAAAAATTAACGAATTACAGGAAAGCCAAAATAAATATGGCTTTAAAGTTCATCCCTCTGCCAACAAAATCGAAATCAAAAAGGCTGTTGAAGATAAGTTTGGGGTCAAAGTAGAAAAAGTCGCTACTCAGAATATTATGGGTAAAACAAAACTGATGACAGTCCGGAGTGGCGGTCGAGTTATACGCACTACTGGGCGTCGGTCAAACTGGAAAAAAGCCATTGTAACCCTCAAGGAGGGTGAAAAAATAGATTTTTATCAAGGAGAAACGGCGGTATAGTATCATGGGTATTAAAACTATCAAACCGATTACACCCGGACAACGCTTTAAGACGGTCGATACTTTTGAAGATATTACCAAAAAGAGACCCGAAAAAAGTCTGCTCGAACCGATTACGCAATCTGCCGGCCGCAATAATTACGGTCGGGTAACTTCGCGCCATCGGGGTGGCGGTCAAAAGCGTGCTTACCGGAATATTGACTTCAAGCGTAACAAATATGGAATCGAAGCGACTGTCAAAGCTATAGAGTATGATCCAAATCGATCAGCACGCATTGCGCTTCTATTCTATAAAGACGGTGAGAAACGCTATATAATTGCACCAGATGGACTCGTTACCGGTAGCGTTGTACTCTCGGGTGAAGAAGCCCCCATTAAGGTCGGTAATTGTCTGCCGTTAAAAAATATTCCCGCAGGTACTTTTGTACACAATATCGAAATGCGTCCGAAAAAAGGAGGGCAAATCGCTCGCGGAGCCGGTACAGCCGCTCAAATTATGGCTAAAGAAGGCAAGTATGTGACTTTAAAAATGCCTTCGGGTGAAATGCGGCTCATCAATGAAGAATGCTATGCCACGATCGGCGTCGTAAGTAACAAAGACCACGAAAATATCAGTATTGGAAAAGCAGGACGCAGTCGTTGGATGGGTCGCCGTCCGCACGTACGGGGTGTGGCTATGAATCCGATTGATCATCCGATGGGTGGTGGCGAAGGTAAGAGCTCGGGCGGAAGGCATCCATGTTCACCTTGGGGGCAGTTATCAAAAGGATATCGAACACGTAAAAAACGTAATCCCAGCAATAAGTTTATTATCAAGAGACGAACTAAATAATTAGGGAGAATATTGGATGAGTCGTTCGCTGAAAAAAGGTCCATACATTGATGTTAAATTGATGAAGAAAATCGAGCAAATGAATAGCTCCGGGAAAAAACGAGTGATTAAAACCTGGGCACGTCGCACTACGATCTCTCCCGAGTTTGTCGGTCACACTTTCGCCGTACACAACGGTAATAAATTCATCCCGGTCTTCGTTACCGAAAATATGGTGGGTCATAAGCTGGGCGAATTTGCCCATACCAGAATCTTCCGCGGGCATTCCGGTGCGGAAAAGAAGGGAGCCTAAATCGAGTTATGGAAGCCAAAGCAGTTCATAGATATGTAAGGCAATCAGCGCGGAAAGTCCGTCTGGTTGCTGATTTAGTACGGGGGAAAGACGTTGAAACGGCTTTAAACCTCCTACACTTTAATAGTAAAAAAGCCTCAGAGAACGTAGAAAAGGTCGTTCGGTCGGCAGTGTCCAACCTCTTGAATAGTGAGGGCGGTTCGAAATTAAATCCGGAAGATCTCTATCTAAAGACTATCTACGTAGATGGCGGCTCGATTGCTAAACGCTTTCGGGCTGGATCACTGGGTCGAGCCAGTATCATCAGGCGTCGGCTCTGTCATATTACTGTAGTTGTGGCGGAAAAAGAAAATAAACAAAAAAGTAAAGTACAATAATCGGAGGTGACTTGGGTCAAAAAACGCATCCAATAGGTTTTCGTCTGGGATTCAACAAGGAGTGGAGCAGTTACTGGTTTGACGAAAGAAATTTCACTGAAAAATTAACAGAGGATATCAAATTACGGCGTTATGTTTTGAAACGTCTTCCTAATGCCGGCATTTCAAGAGTGGATATCTATCGGACTCCTAAAAAAATCACGATTACTATTAATACCTCGCGACCCGGCATTGTGATTGGTAAAAAGGGTGAAGAAGTTGAATTACTCCGACTCGAATTACAGAAAGTCACCAAAACCGATGTCCAGATCAATGTTAATGAAATCAAGCGCCCCGAACTGGATGCCTCACTCGTTGGTCAGAATATAGCCGCCCAAATAGTGAAAAAAGTATCTTATCGCCGTGCTGTAAAAAAAGCCATTCAATCAACCATGCGTATGGGTGCGGAAGGAATCCGGGTTCAATGCAGTGGCCGGTTAGGCGGCGCCGAAATTGCCCGTACAGAAACTATGCGCGAAGGACGGGTTCCTTTACATACCTTGCGAGCCGATATTGATTTTGCCGCTGTAACAGCGCATACAACTTACGGTTGCATCGGAATCAAAGTCTGGATTTGTAACGGCGAGAGATTCAAGAAAAGTTAAAAAAGGAATAATTAATCATGCTGGCACCGAAAAAGATAAAATGGAGAAAACAGCAAAGAGGCCGGATGACGGGAATCGCAACCCGTGGGAATGCCGTCAGTTTCGGTCATTATGGTTTAAAAGCTATGGAACCCGGCTGGATTGATAGTCGGCAGATCGAAGCTGTTCGAGTAGCAATTTCGCGCCAAATTCGCAAACATGGTAAAATGTGGATTCGGATCTTTCCGGATAAACCTATCACTAAAAAACCAGCTGAAACTCGCATGGGAAAAGGCAAAGGGACACCTGAGTTCTGGGTCGCCGTGGTAAAACCGGGACGTATTTTATTCGAAATTGAAGTAGCCAGCGAACAAGAAGCTAAAGACATATTCAAGACTGCTACCCATAAATTGCCCATTAAAACCAAAGTCGTAGCTAGAAGAGAATTAGGAGCATAAAGTGAAAAAAAGTACTCTTGATGAATTAACGGTGAATGAACTGGAAACTAAATTAAGCGACAATTTAACCGCCTTGGAAAACCTACGCTTTCAAAAAGCTCTTCAGCAATTAGAAAATCCACTGAAGATCAGGCACGTCAAGAGAGAAATTGCTCAAATTCGAACCGTTTTACATGAGTACGAACTGGGAATCAGATCAAAAGATAAACCGAATAAATAAATCACAGGACAATCAAGAATGATTTCAAGCGACAGAAGAAAAATTTTAATTGGAACAGTCATCAGTCATAAGCAAGATAAAACCGCTGTCGTATCCGTCGAGCGAACTGTAAAGCACAGCACTTATGGCAAATATATTCGACGGACTTCCAAATTTTATGTCCATGATGCCGAGAATAAATGTCACGAAGGCGATAAAGTTAAAATTGTCGAATCGCGTCCCTTAAGCCGGTTGAAGAGATGGCGTCTGCTGGAAATAATTGAACGCTAGGACAAACCACAAAGGATATTTCTATGATACAGCAAGAATCAAGATTAAAAGTAGCCGACAATACGGGAGCAAAAGAAGTAATGGTCATCCGGGTAATGGGCGGTTCCCATCGTAAATACGGAACAGTCGGCGATACCATCGTTGTAACCATAAAACAGGCTACGCCCGGTGGTATGGTTAAAAAAGGCGAAAAATCCAAAGCCGTAGTTGTGCGCACGACCAAGGAAGTTCGCCGCAAAGATGGCTCATATATCCGCTTTGATGACAATGCCGCCGTTCTGATTGACAATAACCTTGAGCCGAGAGGAACCCGTATCTTTGGGCCAGTTGCCAGAGAACTGCGCGAGAAAAATTATATGAAAATTGTCTCTATGGCGCCCGAGGTATTATAAAGGAATATAAAAATGCTTCACATACGTAAAAATGATACAGTAATGGTTATAACAGGGGAATCCAAAGGCAAAATCGGAAAGGTTTTGAAAGTTTTCCCGGATAAAGAACGAGTAATCGTGGAAGGAGTAAATTTTATCAAAAGGCATACTCGCCCCAACCAGCAAAATCCTCAAGGTGGTATTATTGAAAAAGAAGCGCCGATCCATATATCTAATGTCAAATTAGTACACGCTGGTCAGGCAACAAAAATCGGCTATCGGACTCTGAAAGATGGGAAAAAAGTCCGTGTAGCACGCGAAACTGGTGAAATTATTGATGCTATATAATTAGGAGCTATAAGTGGCAAAAAAGTCTGCATATAAACCCCGCTTAATGACCGCATACGAGACCGAAATAGTTCCAGCTATGGTAAAGAAGTTCGGCTATAAAAATATTATGCAGGTTCCCAAACTTGTCAAAATAAGCATAAATATGGGAGTGGGCAAAACCAAGGAAGATCCAGCCAGCTTGAAGAAAGCTGTTGAAGACATTCGTATTATTACTGGACAGCAACCGATGGTGACTAAAGCAAAACGCGCCATTTCCAATTTTAAAATTAAAACTGGAGATCCGGTCGGTTGTGCCGTTACCCTGCGTCGTTTTCGAATGTATGAATTTATGGATCGGCTTATTTCGACAGCTTTACCGCGAGTACGTGACTTTTCAGGACTTTCTGATAAATCTTTCGATGGTCGCGGTAACTATTCGATAGGTCTCAAGGAACAGATTATTTTCACGGAAATAGATTATGATAAAGTTGATCATATTCGGGGAATGAACATTACTTTTACTACCACGGCTAAAACCGATACGGAAGCGTATGAATTACTATCCCTTCTCGGGTTGCCGTTCAAGAAAAGAGCAATCAAAGAATCAACAACCGGCGGTGAAGTCAAGACCGCAATGGAGATAAACTAAGATGGCTAAAAAATCACTTATTGCCAAAGCCAGGCGAAATCCCAAATTCAGTACGCGGAGAGTCAATCGTTGTTCGATTTGCGGGCGTCCGCGCGGTTATTATCGTAAATTTGGTCTTTGCCGGCTTTGTTTTCGGGAATTAGCCCTGCGCGGTGAAATTCCGGGTATCACAAAGGCAAGCTGGTAATACAGGAGTATATGATATGGCGGTAACCGATCCAATTGCAGATTATTTAACTCGTATTCGTAATGCCCAAGCCGCGAACCATCGCTGGGTTGATATTCCTGCCTCCAATTTAAAGAAGAGAATATCGCTTATTTTAAAGCACGAAAATTTTATCAAGGACTTTATTTTAATCAAAGACGGCAAACAGGGACTCATTCGTATCTACTTACGCTATTCTAAAACTGGTGAACCGATGATCGAAGGTTTGCAAAGAATCAGCAAACCTGGTCGGCGTGTTTATGCGGCTTCGGATAATATCCCTCGGGTAGTCGGTGGAATGGGAATAGCTATTTTATCAACTCCAATGGGCGTCCTGACCGATAAAGTCGCCCGAAAAAATAATGTGGGTGGTGAAGTTCTTTGCTATGTCTGGTAAAAAGGTGATTCAAGGAGTATAGAGTGTCACGAATCGGTAAAAAACCAATCGAAATTCCTAAAGAAGTCAATGTTACAATCCAAGATTGTAGCATTACAGTCAAAGGTCCCAAAGGTGAACTAAAGTGGGATTTTCCGTCCGATATGAACGTTCAGATAACCGATAGTCAGATAATTGTTACCCGCCCGAGCGATAGTCGCAATCATAAAGCTTTACACGGCTTGACGCGGGTAATGATCGCTAATATGATCCAGGGTGTATTGCAAGGATTCAGCAAGACTCTGGAAATCGAAGGTGTCGGCTATTCGGCTGAGATGAAGGGTAAATCCGTTCAAATTAATGTTGGTTATTCCCATGCAATCTTAGTTACACCTCCCGAAGGGGTAAGCTTTGAGGTTCCCAAAGCCCTTACTATTGTCGTAAAAGGTATTGATAAACAAAAAGTCGGACAAATTGCGGCAAAAATTCGATCTATCAAACCGTGTGAACCTTATAAGGGTAAAGGAATCCGTTACCAGAATGAACATATCCGCAGAAAAGCCGGTAAAAAAGTTGGTGTGAAATAGAGGTTTTATACATGAATAAAGTCAAGAATATAAAAGCATTCGCTCGACAGCGCCGCCAGAAACGTAACCGACACAAAATACAAGGTACGTCGGAGCGGCCGCGTTTGACGGTTTTCCGAAGCCTGAATCATATTTATGCCCAGGTTGTTGATGATAACCTTCATAAATCACTTCTCGCCGTTTCAGACCTTACGCCTGAAGTCCGCGAGCAGATCAAAAGCAATACTAAAAAGTCCGACCGAAGTGCTCTGGTGGGTAAAACCTTAGCCGAAAAAGCTGTGGCAAAAGGTATTACCAAAGTAGTTTTTGACCGGAGCGGGTATCAATATCATGGTCGCGTAAAAGCCTTAGCAGAAGCGGCACGTCAAGCCGGATTAGAATTCTAATAGCGGAGGAATGGTAACTTGAGAAAAACTATAGATTCAACTCAACTGGAATTACTGGAAGAAAAAGTCATAAAAATTAATCGAGTCGCAAAGGTTGTTACCGGTGGGCGGAGGTTTCGCTTCAACGCCCTGGTAGCAATCGGGGATGGCAAAGGGCACGTCGGGATTGGTCTGGGCAAAGCCCTCGAGGTGAGTTCAGCGGTGGCTAAGGGCAAAGAAAACGCCAAGAAAAATTTGGTAAAAATTCCGGTCATAAACGGTACCATACCCCACGAAGTCCAGGCTAAATACGGCGCCGCCAAAGTCATTCTGCGTCCGGCTACTCCGGGTACCGGCGTTATTGCCGGTGGTGCGATTCGGGCTATTATGGAAAGCCTCGGTGTGCGCGATGTTTTATCCAAATCGCTCGGCTCTAATAATTCGCATAATGTAGTCAAAGCGACAATGCTTGCCCTCTCGAAATTAAAAGACCCCTACATGGTGGCTCATAGACGCGAAAAAACGCTTCAGGAGATATTTGGTTCATGACAAAAAAAGATAAAACTGCAATGCTGAAAATTACTCAGGTAAAAAGCGGAATCGGCTATTGTGAAAAAACCAAACGCACCTTGCTTGCCTTAGGAATTACTAAAATGAATCAGACGGTTCTTTTACCAGACAATCCAGCAATCCGCGGTATGGTCAACTCCATTCCGCATTTACTTAGAGTAGAAGAGATTAAGGAATAGGATATGGGCTTAAACACACTTAAACCGGCTTACGGTTCAGTAAAAAATAAAAAGCGCCTCGGGCGTGGACCTGGTTCCGGACACGGCGGTACAGCCGGTCGCGGTAATAAAGGAACTGGTGCACGGGGTAGCAATAAAAAACCCGTCTATGTTGAGGGTGGACAGATGCCAATCTATCGCCGTTTACCCAAAAGAGGTTTTAAAAATTTATTCAAAGAAGAATTTCAAGTAGTCAATTTGGATCATATTGCTCGTTTACAAATAACCGAAGTGAATCCGGAAATTCTGCAACAAAAAGGCCTCATTAAAAGCCTAAAAAAACCGGTAAAAATATTAGGGCGAGGTGAACTCTCTGGTGCTATTACCGTCGTTGCGCATGCCTTCAGTACCCGCGCGAAAGAGAAAATAACGGCTTCCGGAGGAAAGGTAGAACTTTTATGATCCAGCAATTCCAGAGTATATTTAAGATTCCCGAATTGAGAAAACGCATCGGTTATACCCTTGCCCTTCTGATAGTTTTCAGAATTGGAGCCCATATACCGATTCCAGGTATTGATACTGAAGTACTGGGTGCGGCAATGAGTAGTTTCGCGAATACACTCTTTGGACTGTATGATATGTTCTCCGGAGGGGCATTTGCTCAGGCGACGCTTTTCGCGCTGGGTATAATGCCTTATATTACGGCTTCAATTATCTTACAATTGCTCGGTGCAGTAATCCCATATTTTCAAAAGTTACAAAAAGAGGGTGAAGAAGGACGAAAAAAATTGACCCAGATGTCGCGTTATGGTACGGTTATTATTGCCGCCCTGCAATCATTTGGAGTAGCTCAATTTTTGATGAGTCCCCAGATGTCAGCCCGGGTGGGCAATCAAATGCTACCAGTCGTACCCCGACCGGGAGTTGGTTTCGTTTTAATGACAATGCTGACTATAACAACCGGTACGGTTTTACTAATGTGGCTTGGCGAACGTATGACAGAAAGGGGTATTGGTAACGGTACATCTATGATCATAATGATCGGAATCCTGGCACGTTTACCAAACGTGTTTGTCAGCGAAATTACTCTGATTCGAGAAGGTGTCCGCGGATTATTTACGGAAATAATTTTAATCGTATTAATGATAGTAATTGTTGGATTCGTGGTGCTATTGACCCAAGGCACACGGCGTATTCCAGTACAATATGCCAAAAGAGTCGTTGGCCGGAAAGTTTACGGCGGGCAGGCGACTCACATTCCTCTACGAGTCAATACCGCCGGTGTAATGCCGATCATTTTTGCGCAGTCGATTGTATTCATTCCGAGCACGATTGCTACTTTCTTTCCGAACAGTGATTTCGTCCAGGGAATGATGCGAGTATTTAGTGTGCAATCAATTGTATATTGGCTGATTTATGGAGTTTTAATCGTCTTTTTTACTTATTTTTATACAGCGATTGCCTTTAATCCGGTAGAAGTCGCAGATAATCTGAAAAAGTATGGTGGTTTCATTCCGGGAATTAGACCTGGTAAAAAGACGGCGGAGTTTATTGATAATATTCTAACCAAAGTCACGTTACCCGGCTCGATCTTTTTAGCATTCATTGCTGTTTTTCCCTATATACTGATGAAGATTATGGACATTAATTATGATCTGGCTTCTTTCTTTGGGGGAACAAGTCTCCTGATCGTCGTCGGTGTAGCTTTGGATACATTACAGCAGATAGAATCTCATCTTTTGATGAGACATTATGATGGTTTTTTGAAAAGCGGAAAATTAAAGGGCCGCCGCGGATAATTAGCGATAATGGTTCATATTCGTACAGCCGAGGAAATTGAGAAGATTCGTGAAAGTTGTCGGATTGTCTCTGAAACTCTCGATTTGTTAAGTCGAGAGATAAAGTCTGGTATAACGACGCTCTATCTTGATCATCTGGCGGCAGAATTTATTAAGAGCCAAGGCGGGCATTCGGCTTTCAAGGGCTATAACGGATTTCCCTGCAATATATGCACCAGCATTGATGAGCAAGTTGTCCACGGAATTCCTTCCAACCGAGTTCTCAAAGAGGGCGAAATTATCAGCATCGACGTCGGTGTCAAGAAAAATGGCTACTATGGCGATGCGGCGATGACCTTTGCCGTGGGAACAGTTTCTGATGACCGATTACAATTAATGCGCGTCACGGAGGATTCACTCTATCAAGGCATAGCTCAGGCTCGACCCGGAAATCATTTATCGGATATCGGACATGCCATCCAGACCCACGTCGAGAGCTACGGCTATGGAGTTGTGCGTGAACTGGTTGGGCACGGGGTGGGTCGCGAACTACATGAGCCGCCAGAGATTCCCAATTACGGTGAACCGGGTCGCGGACCAGTTTTGAAACCGGGTATGTGTCTGGCAATCGAACCGATGATTACGATGGGAAGTTATGAAGTCCGTTTGTTGAAAGATGGTTGGACGGTAATCACGGAGGATCATTTACCTTCAGCCCATTACGAACATACGATTGCTATTGGTCCGGATGGACCGCAAATTTTATCACAAAGAGGATAAAGGAAAAAAAAGTGGTAAAAGAAAAATTGATAAAAGTTGACGGAATAATTAAGGAAAATTTGCCGAACGCTTCCTTTCGGGTAGTGCTCGAGAATGGACATGAAGTTCTGGCGCACGTTTCCGGTAAAATGCGGATGCACTTTATCAAGATTTTACCGGGTGATAAGGTTACCATGGAGCTATCACCCTATGATTTGACCAAGGGTCGCATAACTTATCGCTATAAATGAAGATTGGATATAGAAAATGAAAGTAAGATCATCAGTTAAGAAAATTTGTAACAAATGTAAAATTATCCGTCGCAAAGGAGTAGTGCGAGTTATTTGTACCAATCCAAAACATAAACAGCGACAGGGATAAAAGCAATTAGGAGGAAAATTTGGCTCGAATTGCCGGTGTAGATTTACCGAACGAAAAGAAAGTGAAAATAGCCTTGGCATACATCTATGGAATTGGCCGGGCTAATGCTATGGACATCCTGCAGAAAGCGGGAGTTGATCCTGAAATCCGGGTAAAAGCGCTAACCGAAGAACAGGTGCGCGATATCCGCAATGTGATCAGCAATGAATATAAAGTTGAAGGTACTTTGCGCACAGAAGTTCAGATGAACATCAAACGCCTAATGGATATTGGTTGTTATCGCGGCTTGCGCCATCGTCGAGGTTTGCCGGTTCGCGGTCAACGGACTAAAACCAATGCTCGCACGCGCAAAGGACCACGGCGCACAGTTAGCCGTAAGAAAGTAAAAGTCGGGAAAAAAGGATAAAATAGGAGGTATTTGATTTGCCACCCAAACGTTCTACCGTAAAAAAGAAGAAACGCACAAAAGTTGAATCGGAAGGAATTGCTACCATCAAAGCAACCTTCAACAATACGATAATATCACTAACCGATAACTATGGTAATGTAATTTCCTGGGCTTCAGCTGGAACAGCCGGTTTCAAAGGCTCGCGCAAGAACACGCCCTACGCTTCTCAGCAAGCCGCCACAAAAGCAGCTCAAGAAGCCATTAATCTTGGATTACAGCGCGTCGAAGTACGAGTCAAAGGCCCAGGCGCGGGCAGAGAAGCCGCTATCCGAGCGCTGAATTTAGCCGGACTACAAATTTCAGCTATTAAGGACGTTACCCCGATACCGCACAACGGTTGCCGGCCTCCAAAGCGGAGAAGAGTATAATTTCTAAAATGGAGAATATTTAATGGCAAGATATACAGGTCCAGTATGCAAACTATGTCGCCGGGAGGGTAAAAAACTTTTTCTGAAAGGCGAACGCTGTAACAGCACCAAATGCTCTTTTGAAACGAAAAGTTATATCCCCGGTCAACATGGCAGTCAGACTGCTCATCCACGTTTGTCAAATTATGGAATCCAATTACGTGAAAAACAGAAAATAAAGAGAATTTATGGCGTTCTAGAAAAACAGTTCCGCCAATATTTCGAATTAGCCAATCGCCAGAAGGGCGTCACCGGTACTAACCTGATGAAGATTCTGGAAAGAAGACTGGATAATGTCGTCTATCGGCTTGGCTTTGCTTCATCCCGGCGGATGGCACGCGAGCTAGTCAGCCACCGCCATTTTACCGTAAACAACCGCGTCGTTGATGTCCCTTCCTATCAACTCAAAGCTGGTGATGTCATTCAGGTTAGAGAAAAAAGCAAGAAATTGCAGGTAATTCATGATTCGATGAAACGAATCCGCGGCGAGCACGAACTACCCTGGTTGATTCTTGACAAAGCCAAAATGCAGGGAATTTTCATCCAAGTCCCGGAAAGAGATCAGATGAACGTTGATGTCAACGAACAATTGGTTGTCGAACTTTATTCTAAATAAGGAGGGAAATAATGACTGTTTACGATCAAATAATCGCCAGAGTCGTTAAAGACGAAAATTCTAATGACACTCATGGCATTTATTATCTACAGCCGCTGGAACGGGGTTTTGGCATCACCATCGGTAATGCCCTGCGACGGGTTCTCTTGACTTCGATACCGGGTGCGGCAATCTGTTCGATCAAAATTGATGGCGTTTTGCATGAATTTTCCACTATTCCTGGAGTACGTGAAGATGTTGCGGAAATAATTCTTAATCTGAAACAAGTTCGCCTCAAACTATTCGATCCCAAGCCAGATAAAGTCACTCTCCATTTTAAAGGCGCTGGTGAATTTACGGCCGGAATGATTGGCGAAAATATTACCCAGTTTAAGATCTTGAATCCGGATTTACATATCTGTACGATGAATGAGGATGCCGATTTCAATATTGAGATTAGGATCGCCCGAGGCACAGGTTGGGTACCAGCGGAGAAGAATAAGCTGCCCGATTATCCGATTGGAACGATTTTCATTGATTCGATTTTTTCACCCATTCTTAATGTATCCTATAAAGTCGAAAATGTGCCCGGTACCGCCCGTGAAATTCTCGAGAAACTAACCCTGGAAATTACGACTGATGATAGCATTACTCCCGATGAATCCCTCGATCTAGCCTCTAAAATTCTACGCGATTTCTTTAGCCTTTTTTCACGCGTCGAAGCTAAACCGATCGAATTTCAACGTGAAGAACCCAGCGAAGATGTCCTTAAAATCAGGAATCTGCTCAAAAAGAGCGTGGATGAAATGGAGTTATCCGTTAGATCGTACAATTGCTTAAAAGCCAACAACATCCGTACCATTGCCGATCTGGTTTCCCATGAAGAAGCCGATATGCTAAAGTTCAAAAATTTCGGACGAAAATCTCTAAATGAGTTAATGACCAAATTGAAAAGCATGGGCTTGGAATTCGGCATGGATGTTGACAAATACCTCGTCGAGAAAGAAGAATAACCCAAAAGGAGTACCACTGATATGCGCCACCAGAAAAAGGTAGCTAAATTAGGCCGATCAACTGACCAGCGCAAGGCGCTAATACAAAGTTTAACGAAGGCAATGCTGATAAATGGTAGAATAAAAACTACTGACGCAAAAGCAAAAGAGTTACGTCGCGTAGTTGAACGCTTGATTACTTATGGCAAGAGAGATACTGTCCATTCCCGTCGCCTTGCTTTCCGATTTATTCAGGATCGCGATTTAGTAAATAAATTATTCGAAGACATTGCTCCGCAGTATGCAAATCGCACCGGGGGTTATACTCGAATTATTAAACTAGGCTATCGCGATAATGATAATGCGGCTGTTTCTTTAATCGAATTTGTAGATTATAAACAACCGGAAGAAAAAAAGAAGAAGGCTGGTTCAGAGGCGACTAAATCAGTTCAGGGGAAGAAAGAGGAAAAATCAACAGAAGTAGAAAAAGAACCAACTCCAGCTAAGACCAAGCCTACCAAAAAAACTCAGGCCAAAAAAGAAGAAAAACAATCAGCCCAAGCAGAAGTAAAAGAAGATATCCCACCAGAAAATATATCAGGCGAAAAAGCCGAACCCGCATCGGAGACTGAGTAAATAAACTTGTTGGATTGTTTTTGAAAAATCAATTATCTTTAAAAATCAGGGCAGTCGCGATGACTGCCCTTCTAATTTATAGTCTAACGGTCACCGCTCGAGCCCAGACCAACCTCGGCTTATGGGTAATTCGCGACCAGCTCAATTCTAAAGAGAAAATAGATGGCTTCGTTAACTTCGCCGTTCTAAATGATATAAAAGATCTGTTTGTTCAAGTTCGTGGTCGCGGTGATGCATTTTATCACTCCGAAATTGTAGTCTATAGTGAGTTACTAAACAACAATAACTGGGATCCACTGGAATATACCCTCAACCAAGCCCATAGTTATGGATTGAGAGTCCATGCCTGGGTTAATGTATTTTTGCTATGGACATCTGATCAGAAACCGAAAAATGAAAATCACCTTTTGTACCAACATCCCGAGTGGTGTACGGTAGATGCCAATGGTATAAAAGATATCCAACGCCGTGCCACTGATTTCAACACCTTGGGTACCGAAGGAATCTATTTATCGCCCCTCTTACCGGAAGTGCGTAAATACCTCATTGATATTATTCGGGAATTAGCCACCAATTATGACCTCGATGGCATTCATCTTGATTACGTTCGTTATGCGAAAAATTGTTACGATTACAATCCTATTGGCCGCATATTATTTCGTGAGAAATATGGAATTGATCCTCTCCTCTTAACCCTCTCCGACAAATCACTTTATAAAGGATTAGAACTGGCGGAAATTGATTCTTTAATGCTCAAATGGGAAGACTTTCGGCGAGATGCCATTTCTGATTTCGTTCATAATGCCCGCAAGAATTTACGAGAAATTCGACCGTCCCTACAATTAAGTGCGGCCGTCAAGCCCGATCCGGACGATGCCCGTAAAAATTTCTTTCAAGACTGGCAATATTGGTTAAGGCAAGACTGGCTGGATTTCGTGGTCTTGATGAACTATACCAAAGATACTAAGCAATTCCAAAAAATCCTGAGGAAAATTGACCCTAATATAAATAAAAATAATGTCTGGGTCGGTATTAGTGTCTATAATCAGAGTCAATACGAGGCTATGACTAAAACGATATTAACTTTGAATAATCAATTTCAAAATATAGTATTTTTCTCTTACGAGACCTTTTTGAAAGACCCGCAATACTATCCTGTTGTCCGTAAAGCCTTTGAGATTGCCCACCCGCGTTAGGTTGGAGATATTTTCCTATACAACAATTTGTAATCCTAAAATAGCATTCCCCAAAGGATTGGGCTTTTTAGAATTTTAAAGAAATTTCAATTTATAAAAATATTTTACTTGCATTTCAAAAATAATATGTAAATTTCACGCCATAAAAAATGAAAATTGCATTAACGTATAGCACAAAAGAAGGTTTGAGAAAGGAGTATCGTAAGCGCTTTGCCGTCGATCCGGACGACGAAGACATTCCTCCCGACCTTTTTGCCGAGGGTGATGACCCTCAAACGATTGAGGCAATCGTAGATGCTCTCCAATTAAATAATCATCAGGTAGTCAGCTTTGAAGGTGATGACGAGGTCGCGCACGGTTTAGAACAAAGCCGCCCGGACATCGTTTTTAATGTTACGGAAGGGCTATTTGGCGATTGGCGCGAATCCTATGTGCCCTTAATCTGCGAAAGGCTGGGTTTACCATATACCGGTTCCGATCCTTTAACACTGGCAATTTGTCTGAATAAAGCACGTTGTAAAGAAATTTTGAGCTATTATCACATTCCGAATGCTACCTTTCAGGTCATATATCCCGGGGACGATGGTTTTGCGGAAAATTTTAAATTTCCGGCTATCGTTAAACCGTTAGCAGAAGGTAGTAGCAAAGGCATTTTTGATAATTCGGTGGTTTACTCAAAAGAACAAGCTGATGACGTGATTGCAAGTTGTTTTGCTAAATATAATAATGAACCGGTAATCATGGAAAAGTACCTGGCTGGGCCGGAATTTACGGTCGCAATCCTAGGCAATAGCCCCGAAATGGAAGTTCTGCCGATTATCGGTATGGATTTTTCACAATTGCCGACCGGTGCTCAACCGATCTACTCCTATGAAGCCAAATGGATTTGGGATCGGCCAGAAAAACCGCTAAATATTTTCACCTGCCCGGCTCAAATTGATGATAATCTGAAGAATCAAATCGAACTACTTGTTCGTAGAACTTGCCGGATTTTAAATATTAGAGACTGGTGCCGATTGGATGTCCGTCTGGATGAAAATGGGGTCGCCCATATTTTAGAGATCAATCCTTTGCCGGGGATCTTGCCTAATCCAGAAGATAATTCCTGTTTTCCCAAAGCCGCGCGCACTGCCGGTTATACCTATCCTGCAATGTTAAACCAAGTCGTTCAGGTCGCCGCCCGGAGATACGGCTTGTCCTAATGTCATCCGAATCTCAGAAGATCAAAATTCTGGTGGTCTTCAACGATTTGCAATCGGTAGATTCAAATTTTGATCCGGACATTATTTCGGAAATCGCCGTTAGAGATGAAGCTGCCGCCGTTTATACGGCTCTGAATAATTGCGGTTACGTAGCCGAAATGCTTCCGATTTTAAACATTGATGAGGATTTAATAAAAATTAACTCCTTCCAGCCGGATGTAATTTTCAATCTCTGTGAAGGTTGGCAAAGTCGCACCGACCAGGAAATGAATGTCGCCGGACTCTGGGAGATGCTAGATTTGCCTTATACCGGTAATTCTCCTCTAACGCTTGGTCTGGCACAGAATAAAGTGTTATCGAAAAATATTTTTAAAGCCATAGGAATTCCCACGCCTGATTTTTACGTCTACGAATCTATTCCGGAAACCTGCAGTCTGGATTTTCCATTGATTGCTAAGCCTTCGAGGGAAGATGGTAGTATCGGTATTACTCAGAATTCAGTCGTCAATGATCTGATTGAATTAAAGTCGATCGTCGGAGAGTTACTGGCTAAGTATAAGCAACCAATTTTGGTTGAAAAATATATAGCCAGCCGCGAATTCAATGTCAGTATTCTCGGCAATGAAAATCCACTGGTTTTGCCACCTTCTGAAATTAATTTCGAACAGGTCAGCGAAGAGTATTTTCCCATCACTAGCTACGAAGCTAAGTGGCTCAGTGATCACCCCGTTTATCAAATGACCCCACCGGTTTGTCCGGCTCCGATTAGTGCCGAACTTAACGAAAAATTGACTAGCCTTAGTTTAGCGGTTTATCACGCTTTGCGTGGTCGAGATTATGGACGAATTGATATTCGTATGGATGCCGCCGGTAATTTATTTGTACTGGAATATAATCCCAATCCTGATATTTCGCCTTCTGCTGGTTTTGTTCGGGCTTTAAATGCCGCCGGTATCAGTTACGAAACATTTGTTGTTTTTCTTATAAAACAGGCTTTGAACAGGCGAAGAAGATGAACATGATTCGCGAGATAAAATCCACCGATCGAGCCGAGATTCTGAAAATATTAAGCGATACCCAGATGTTTACTACGGCGGAAATTAGGGTGGCTATGGAATTGATTGACACCGCTTTGACAAAACCTAACCAAACTGATTATTTAATATTTGTAGCCATCAATGGCCAGAAACTCGCCGGTTATGTTTGCTATGGACCTACCCCTGCCACTGAGGGTACTTTTGATCTTTACTGGATTGCAGTGGCTCCCCAGGTTCAGGGCAAAGGCATCGGCACAGACTTGTTGACTTATGTAGAAACCGCTGTCCAAGCCCAGCATGGCCATCTGATTATAATTGAAACTTCCTCCCAGGAGAAATATTTACCAACCCGCAATTTTTATCTGAAAAATGGTTATGCAATTGCCGCCCAAATTAAAGATTTTTATCGCCAGGGTGATGACCGAGTAATTTTTGTAAAATACTTTAAGCAGGAGAATAAATAAGAAATGGAAAAATGGCGCAAATTGGTCCAAAAAAGTTTCACCACTGTGGATCAAATCACCAAAGCCTTAAACCTTCCAAATGACGAGTTGGCTGGGCTTGACAAAGTCTTTCGGATCAAGGTCAATCCATATTATTTTTCATTGATTAAAAAGAAAGGCGATCCGATTTACAGGCAGGTTATACCTGACAAGGCTGAATTGGAAGATTGCGGCTTGGAATACGATCCGCTCAGCGAAGAAAAAGATTCGCCGGTACCCAGTATTGTCCATCGCTATCCCGATCGCTGTCTTTTTCTTGTTTCTCCGGAATGTGCCTCATATTGCCGTTTTTGTACACGTAAACGCAAAGTCGGTGACGCACAGAAGATCAGTCCGCGCTTTATTCAACAAGGAATTAAATACATTGCAGAACATCCTGAAATTCGAGATGTCATCATTTCAGGCGGTGATCCGCTAATGCTGAGTGACCAGAAAATCGAGCATATTCTATCAAGCCTACGCCAAATACCGCATATTCAAATTCTACGCATTGGCACCCGCGTACCCTGTTTTCTGCCTCAGCGAATTACTACGAAATTAGTTCGGATCCTGAAGAAATATCATCCACTATACATTAACGTTCACTTCAACCATCCGGATGAGTTGACGCCGGAAGCGGTCAAGGCTCTTAGCCGCCTGGCTAATGCTGGTATTCCTCTCGGAAACCAGACCGTGCTCTTGAAAGGGGTAAACGATGACCCTGAAGTGATGAAATTGCTGATGCAGAAATTGCTCCAAGCGCGCGTCCGGCCTTATTATATTTATCAGGCTGATATGGTCTATGGTACCGAACACTTCCGCACCCGAGTCGAGAAAGGTTTAGAAATTATCAAAGCTCTGCGCGGCTGGACTTCCGGTCTGGCGGTTCCGCATTTCGTGATTGACGCTCCCGGTGGAGGCGGAAAAATCCCTCTCCTACCCGAATATGTCAAGTCCATTTCTGACGAAGAAGTCGTTATGTGCAATTACGAAGGCAGAGAATTTCATTACCGACAAGCAGGTAAGCCACCCGCACCACCTACCTGTGTAAGAGATATTATGGCGGAAGCGCTGGTTGCGGAGAATGATTTAGCTTTAAATTAAATTCCACCGCCTTTTAATTTTTCAGGGTAAGGTAATTCGGATAATTACTCGCCTTGCCAGCCTATCTTCTTTTATTAAAATCACTTATTGAAAAACTCAAATTAATTATTAAATTCTAAAAATGTTTAATAAATGATTCGTTTTAGTAGAAATGGGAGATGAATATGGCGCTGTTGGAAGTTTGTTTGGTAAACGATTTACCGATAATCGGATATCTAAGTGCAATTTTAAAAAAGCCGGACGCTATTGTTTGGCTCCGCACCCCAAATCAGAAAAAGGTCGTTTCGCTAATCGAAACTGCTTTAAGTGGACAAATTAGCTCGACATTCGAGAGCCGTGAAATCAATCCGAATGATGTTCCCGAATTTATCGAACAGTGCCAGAAAGTTCTCAGAGACTATCCTGAACATGATGTTATTCTGAATATTAGTGGGGGATCGCGTCTTCATGCTGTTCTGGCGGCTGAAGTTTTTAAAAATGCCGGTAAGGAAGTCATCCTGATTGATCCCGACAACTCGCGAATCGTGGATGTCAAAACCGGCGAGGTTAAGACTTTTCAATTTAATCTAACTGTAAATGAATATATTGCTCTGCACGGAATTAAAATGGAATCCGGGACACGCTTCGATCCGGAAATCGGAAAACGTAGCGCCCTTTCATTTTTTATCGGCAATAATCTAGATCGGATCATGCCGTTTATTGATTCGCATCGAGACGAATGGAATAATATGGGCGAAAATAAAAAGACGGTTCATTGGAAAATTGATGATCAGCGATTGCGTTTCGTTGTTAATTATGATGCGGAACAGAATGTTATGCGCTTCCGCTTTGGAACGGGCGAAAACCAGAGAACTGTTGACATTGCCGGCGACGGCGGTAATTATCTTTTCAATGGTGGGTGGTTGCGTGAATTGGTATTTCTAAGGGTGCACCGTCAGGGCGATGATGTCCGTCTGAATGTGCGAATTGACCGGGAGAGTGTCCCTGAAGCAATGCATTGTGAATCAATGATTGATATCTGTATGATGAAAGGGTGTAATTTTTATATTTTTCAATGTTTCTCCTATCCCATCACTCGCGAGTCATTTATTGAACTCCAGGCTATTCATGAAACTGTTAGGATATTGAAAGCTACAGGATTTATTTTCATGTCCCATCGCCCGCATCGGGGCTTTATTGAACGTGCCAGCGATATTGGCTTGGAAGTTATCACTGGCCATCGGATCGCTAATTTTAGTTTGTAATCCATTATCAGCTAAAGAATTATACTGATATTCCTTGCATTGAATTAATGAGGGGCAAGGAGAGAAACATACTGTAAGATTACTAGGTTGACGGATTAAGCTATTGAAAAATAAAATACGATAAACGGTAATACCGATCAAGGCAGATAGAATTTTCGAGTTTTCAAATTCACATGGCAGATACGCAAAATATTTAATCGCTCGGTGACCTTAGGCTTTCGGTATAGCTTGGAGGTATATGAAAATATGTATCAAAGTATAGATTCTAAACCCAGACGCAGTTTAGCATTTCGAAAAGCCACAATTCGGGCAGGTCACACAGCCACTTTCATGGTAAACGGTAGAACCACATTCCGGACAGGTCGTAATTGACTTTTTATTATGGGGCGCGGTGTGTTGTGAAGTAGGTTCGGGCTTCTTTACCGTCGTTGTACTCTCAACGTCGAGTAGCGAAAAACTCGGTTGGTTGCCAGTGGTTTTCTTCTTGCCTTCGCGTTCGTCCAGATACCATTCGAGGGCTTTGGCAATAGCGTCCGGAGTCGAGAGAATTTGAGTGCCGTTTTCCCAGATCGGCGAAGGCCCACCGATGCCCTTTAACTGCTTAACCACATCGCGGGCGTCAATTCCAGAACGCAGGGCAAGCGAAATCAAACGACTAATGGCTTCGGATTCGACTTGCGCCTGACTACCAGCTTTGCCGATATTGGTAAAGACTTCACACAGCCCGTAGTCATCTTCATTGATCGTGATATACAAAGTGCCATTACCCGTCCGAACGCGTTTGGTTACTCCATGAGTCTCGGGTGGACGAATTCGCGGATGCAGGGTTTGGTCAATTATCGGGGGCTGAACGGCTTGCTCCGATTTAGCCTGATCGGTCTGTTTGCCGACGTACAGAACCTGTTCGTCCCGACTTCCGTCTCGATAAATTGTGATGCCTTTACAACCGGCTTCATAAGCCAGCCAATAAGCGTCCAGGACATCCTGCACCGTAGCCGATTTGGGGAAGTTGCAGGTCTTGGAAACCGCCGCATCTACCCATTTCTGAAAAGCGGCTTGCATCCGAACGTGCCATTCGGGTGAAATATCATGTGCCGTAACGAAAACCCGCCTTATTTTCTCAGGAATTTCTGCAATATGCTGGATTGAGCCTTCGGCGATGACCCGATGCATCAATTCTGCACTGTATATACCGGCTTCTTTGCAAGCCTGTTCGAAATAAGGATTAACATAAAGCAGTTCGGTACCATCCATAACTTTTTTAGTGAATGCTAATGAAAAAATCGGTTCGATGCCACTCGAACAGTCAGCAATCATTGAAATTGTACCGGTTGGTGCAATCGTGATACAGGTTGAATTGCGATATTTGGGACCATCGGGGAAGTAAATGCTATCGTTCCAGGCAGGAAAAGTACCACGACTTTCGCCTAATTTGGTAGAGGCTTCCTTGGTTCGGTTGTAGATAAATTTCATTAATTCGTCGGCTAACTGAAGTGCTTCATCCGAATCGTAAGGTATTTTCAAGCTGAAAAGAACGTCGGCAAATCCCATAACACCTAGACCGATCTTGCGCGTCTTTTTTACCATTGTTTCGATTTTCTTGAGAGGGAATTTATTGATGTCAATTACATCGTCCAGAAATTGAACGGCTAAATCAATAGTCTCGCCAAGGCGCTTATAGTCAATTTTATTCTCGGAAATAAAATTGGCTAAGTTGATCGAACCGAGATTGCAGGATTCGTTAGGCAGGAGCGGTTGCTCGCCGCAAGGATTGGTTGCTTCAATATCGCCTAATTTCGGAGTGGGATTCATCTGATTAATACGGTCAATAAAAATTATACCGGGATCGCCGTTGTACCAGGCATTCTGGGCAATCAGTTTGAAAACTTCAGCCGCATTAAGAGTTCCGACGATAGTATTGTCAACCGGATTGACCAGTTCATACTGTTCGCGTCGCCGGACTTTTTCCATAAATTCATCGGTTACGGCGACCGAAATATTAAAATTAGTTAGCTCATTGCTATTTTTCTTGCAATCTACGAATTCGAGGATATCGGGATGATCAACGCGCAGAATTCCCATATTAGCTCCCCGCCGGGTGCCACCTTGTTTGACGGCTTCCGTGGCGGCGTTGTAAACTTTCATAAAGGATACTGGTCCGCTGGCAACCCCACTGGTAGTTTTTACAATGCTTTTTTTGGGGCGAATCCGGCTGAAGGAAAAGCCGGTTCCACCGCCACTTTTATGAATTAGTGCGGTGTCTTTTAAAGTCTGAAAGATAGATTCCATCGAATCATCAATCGGTAGGACAAAGCAAGCCGAAAGCTGCCCAAGTTCACGACCGGCATTCATCAAGGTTGGTGAATTGGGGAGGAAGTCTTTACGAATCATCATCTGGTAAAATTTTTCGGTTGTGCGGGGAATGCTGGAGCGCGGAGAGTAATTAGCCTCGGCTTCGGCTACCGCTTCAGCCACTCTGCGGAATAATTCCTCGACCGTTTCGACGGCATTGCCATTTTTATCGTGCTGAAGGTAGCGTTTGGTTAATACCTCCATCGCATTTTTGGAAAATAAAGGTTTCTTCTCGGGAGTAACTTGAATATTTTCGGGATTAATTGACAGAGAATTTTCTGGAATATTCTTTTCGGGCGATTCGTTATTGGGATTTTTAAAATCTATGGTAATCGACTCAGACATTCGCGAAAATCTCCTATTTTGAGTTAATTGATTGAGCCCATTTTAATTTTCAAAAGTTAAACTGGGTGAAAGTTAGTAAGTTCATACCAAGTAGTCAAGGAAAAACACAAGATTTTGTATTTCTCGACGAGAAAAACACAAATTGTTGGATAATAAGCATTAGTCGATAAATGCTAATTACCTTGACAAAAACTTTAAAATAGACTGGGTAATGTTTATCCAATCAAGTAATTAAAAACATTTTTAAAATTATTTAGTGCTATTAAATTATCAACGCTTTTTTGCATTGCGGGTGTAGTTCAGTGGTAGAACTCCAGCTTCCCAAGCTGGTCACGGGAGTTCGATTCTCCTCACCCGCTCAAATCCCAGTCTTTGTATTAAAAAGCAGGATAAACCGGTTTTCTGCCAAATTCGACATTCTGGATTAATTTTGTTTTTCCGGTCGGGATTAGCGAATTTTGGACAGTTTTTATTAATATGAAGCAATTTTTAATTAATTATAAAATATGGTGCTGGAATCGTGATTGAAATTGTCGGAATAAAGCCCAACAGCCTGGCTGAAATGAACGGTATCCGTCGGGGCGACCAGATTGTCAGCATCAATCGCCAGCCAATCAATGATTTCCTCGATTTGTATTTTCATCAATCTGATGAAAATTGTAAAGTTGTTGTCCTTCGGGATGGTCATAAGAAAACATTCCAGATCGCTAAAAATGCCGATGAACCACTGGGGATTGAATTATCTCCGCCGCGTCTGAAAACCTGTGGAAATAACTGCATTTTCTGCTTTATTAAGCAAAATCCGCCCGGAATGCGACCGGCAATTTATTTCTGCGATGAGGATTACCGCTATTCGTTTCTACTCGGGAATTATATCACCCTAACCAATTTAAGTGAAGCCGATCTTAATCGAATTGTCTTACAACGCCTTTCGCCCCTGTATGTTTCGATTCATGCGACCGATGAAAATGTGCGACGCCATATTTTTCAATTGAAAAAGCCGGATAATTTGATGCAAAAGCTCACTTTTCTAGCCCAAAACCGGATTGATCTACATACTCAAATAGTACTAATTCCGGGTGTTAATGACGGTACGGTACTCGAAAAAACGTTGGCGGATTTATTTGTTTTCCGGGATTCGATATTATCGGTGGCAATCGTGCCGGTCGGTCTGACTGCGCATCGCCAACATCTTCCCATTATTCCAGCGGTGGATTCGCATCTGGTATCTCAATTGCTTGAAAATATTCGAATTTGGAATCGCCGGTACGTAAATCGCGATGAAGAGCATTGGGTTTTTCTCTCCGATGAATTTTATTTGTTAGTCGGTCAAGATTTACCGGGATGCAAATTTTATGGGAGTTTTTACCAAATTGAAAATGGAGTCGGAACGACGCGGGCATTTCTTGACGATTTCAAACGGCAAAGTCGTAAATTACCACACGCTATTAGTAAGAGGAAAAGAGTGCTTTTCGTTACAGGTATGCTGGCGGCACCGGTTTTAAGTAGATATGTCACGGCGCGATTGAATCAGATCAATAACTTCTCGGTGGATATTTTACCAGTAATTAATAATTTCTTTGGGCCATCGGTAACGGTGGCAGGATTATTGACCGGTCAAGATATTCTTGCTCAGGCAATCAATGTTGATGAGTATGATTTAATTGTTTTGCCACCGCGAATTGTTAATGAAGATGGAATTTTACTCGATGATTTATATCCTTATCAAATTGCTGAGGCTTTGCACAGACCGGTACAGGTTTGGGATGGCGATTTCGGTAAATTAGTGGACGAAGATAATGGCTGAACCGATTGTAGCAATTGTTGGACGACCGAACGTCGGCAAATCAACTTTATTCAATCGCCTAACCCAGAAGCGTAAATCTATCGTGCATTCGGAAGCCGGGATTACGCGGGATCGAGTTTACGAAACTGTAAATTGGGCGGGACGACAATTTTTGCTGATTGACACCGGCGGCTTTATCCCAGAAAGCACCAATCAAATAACGAAAGCAATTCGTGAACAGGTTAGATTAGCCATTGAAGAAGCCAATCTGGTTATTTTTGTAGTAGATGCCAGTGAACCGATGACAGCCCTCGATCGTGAAATTGCCGAGATGATTCGACGCTCCCAGCGGGATTGTCTAATCGTTGCCAATAAATGTGACAATGAGCGACTGGAAGTTAATAGTCTGGAATTTACCGAATTAGGCTTGGGCGATGTTTTTCCGATTTCGGCTTTGAATGGACGCCATATCGGCGATCTACTGGATGCCATTCTGCAGAGAATTCCACGAAAAATCGCCGCTAATGATGATGAGAAAGACCATTTACAATTAGCAATTGTCGGTATGCCGAATGTCGGTAAATCTTCGATTTTAAATGTCTTAGCCGGCTCGGAAAAGGCTATCGTAACCGACGTTCCCGGCACGACCCGCGATGCGATTGATACAAAAATAAAATATTTTAATGAACCGGTTACTTTGATAGATACAGCCGGAATGCGCAAGCACCGCCAAATTAAAGATGAAGTAGAGTATTATAGTCTTCTGCGTGCTTATCGGGCAATCGAGCGCTGTAATGTGGCGCTGGTAGTTGTTGACGCAGTTAAAGGATTTACCCGTCAGGATGCGGCCATCGTCCGCCAGGTCATTGACTTGAGAAAAGGCTTGGTAATTGCGATTAATAAGTGGGATTTGGTTCAGCGCGAAACTAATACCCAGGTTAATTTCAAACGTAATTTGATCGAACAATTTCGGGAACTGGAACATTATCCGATAATTTTTATTTCAGCTAAAACTCACCAGCGCGTGCATAAAATTTTAGAAACTGCCCGGATGGTCTATGAGAATCGCAAAATGCGCATTGGAACAAGTGAATTGAACCAATTCCTGCAGGACGTTATTGACCGCACACCGCCTCCGGCAAATCTGGGCAAATTTATCAAGATAAAATACATCACCCAGGTCAAAACCGAGCCGCCGGTTTTTGTTTTTTTCTGTAATGAGCCGCGCTTAATCAAAGAAGAATACCGACGCTTTTTAGAAAATCAACTGCGCCACCGGTTTGGCTTTTACGGAGTGCCACTGATAATTTCCTTCCGGAATAAATGAAAATAGTCTGTCAATTAACTTTTACAATCGTATGTCTGATTGTAGTCGAACAAGCCCTGGCAATTGATCAAATTGAAATAATTGCCACTGATGAAAGCTACTGGCAAGCGCTTAACGCCGTCAAAAATGATCTGAGACCTCGGCGCGAATTGCTCAAACAGCCGGTGGTCGGGTATAAATATTCGAGGCCGTCTTTGCCTTGCAGCTATCAGTCAGCGGGAAGCCATTTCTTGATTCATTACACATTGGAAGGCTACGATGCCGTTGATTCGACGACTACAAATGCTGACGGGGTGCCTGATTTTGTTTATGAAACTGCCCAAGCCGCTGAGCGGTCTTATAGTTTGCTAATTGATACACTTGGTTTTCAATCACCGCCGGTTGATGATATATTTAGTCGAGAAACCGATATTTACATTATTAATCTGGGTGGGGCTGCCTATGCTTATACCTATGATGAAAATCCGGTTCAGGCAACTGATCGCCCCTATGACTATACCGCCTATACGGTAATTGATAATGACTTTGTTGGATATCTGACAACGGGCTTAAATGGCCTGCGAGTCACAGTTGCCCATGAATTTTTTCACGTAGTACAGCTCGGTTACAATTGGTGGGAAGGTAACGGCTTGGCAAATTCGGGTGGTGGGCGGACAAGCGCCGATGATTATTTCCTGGAATGGTGCTCGACCTGGTTCGAAGAACGGGCTTATCCGGAAGTGAACGATTATCTCTTTTACGTCGGCGCTTTTTTCAATTCTCCACTTAAATCGCTTTGGAATTATGATTATGCCTATGCGTTAGGTTTTTTTCTTAGATTTATCTTAGATCGTTATGGCGAAAATCTCTTGGTCAAAGTCTGGGAGGAGATCAAGACTAATTATGCTTTCGAATCACTTCAGGCGGTTCTGGCGGATGATTATCATGCCGATTTAGCCGATTTGTGGAATGAGTTTTATCTCCGATGCTATTTTACCGGCGAGCGCTACGATCCCGATTGGGCGCTTTCCAGCGATGCTATGCAATTTCCATTGTTAAAAATTCCGGATATTAACAAAGTTGTCTTTACAGAAAGTGCGGTTTTTACTCAATCAATAGAACCCTTTGCGTGTGTGCCATATCAAGTAGTGTTCGACCAGAATTGGTTATGTGGAATAAATGTCAATTCATCGTCGCCGGAGAATTTTCTCGGACGTTACTTGTTCATTAAAAATCGGGTCGGAAAAATAGCCGAGACATTGTCACTTAATCAAAATTTATTGGTCGGTAATGCCGCCAATAATGATTCTCTACTTATTTTTATGACTAATAGCAGTAAAACTACAGCTCCTAATCTAACTGTGACAATTTCCGAGGTGGGTGATGAATTTCGAATAGCGTCAACTATTAAAAACGTCTATCCAAATCCGTATTCTCCGGGAAAATCGGGAGATTTGATTGTGGATCTACAGGTGGGTCAGATTGTTAATTCAATCAAGACGAACTGGTTTGACCTTACGGGACGAAATGTTTTTCAAAAGAATTTTGATAATGGACTGATCGAGATTGGTAATTATTCATTATCATTCTCGAGTGATGAATTAAGACAGGCGCAACTTGCATCCGGTGTCTATATTATGCAAATTGCGATCGGAAGCAAGAATCTAACGCGCAAAATTTTACTACTGAAGTAAATTTAAAATTTATGGCTGAAATGTTACCGCAAAAGCTAAAAACAATTGCTGATTCGGCTGAAATTATGCTTACAGTCAAAGATTCAAAGTTTATCGGGTATTGTTTTCCGGTTGCCGATAAGTCCGAAGCAGTCCAAAAAATAGCGGAAATTAGCCAGCAGCATCGAAAAGCTACTCACATTTGCTGGGCGTATCGAATTTATGAAAATAATCAATTGCTATATTATGCTCACGATGCGGGCGAGCCACACGGTTCAGCCGGAGCGCCGATCTTAAAAGCACTGACCAGCCGGCAGCTGGTCAAAGCGCTTGTCGTAGTCGTGCGATATTTCGGCGGGACGAAGCTGGGAATAGGAGGCTTGATTAGAGCATACGGCGCTACGGCCGGGAAAACGCTCGATCTTGTCGAACACAAACCTTTTATCCAGCGCCAAACCCTAAGAATCGAATGCCCGCTAGCGAAATACTCACAGCTGGCACATTTTCTCGGGCGTTTTTCGGAATCAAGCAAGCCTGAATTTACCGAAAATAGTGTCATATTTACTGTGCAAATGGAAGCGGAGACAGTGGCTGACTTACAGGCGGAATTAAAATTGATTCCGGGCTTAATTATCACTACATAAAAATATCCTGCAACAGCGCTGGCGGATTAAGGGAACCGTGAAAATCACGGTGGGTACCTCCCGAACGGATCAAGTTTCTTCAACGGGGAAGCGTGCTTTAGCCGTTCGGAGTCCGGCTCCCAAGTTTATGGTGTTGGTTCCAAAAACACTCGCCACACTATTGCAGGATAATTTTTCAATAAGCGTTTCATACATAAACAATATAGCATTTATTAAGATATTCGTCAATAGGTTCGGCGAAAATATTTATGGTATTGTGGGATAGATTTTTTATTAAACTGAAAGTTAATAGCCTAAATATTCAGGATTCTTTATCTTTCGATTTATTCCAGATTTTATCCAACTCTTCCAGCGAGGTATCTTTGAAATTTTTACCGGTGGCGGCTAATTCATTTTCGATAGCCTGAAAACGCCGGATAAATTTAGTGACTGTTTGTCGCAAGGCTTCTTCCGGATCAATATCAAGGAAGCGGGAAAGATTTACCATTGTAAAAAGTAAATCGCCGAATTCTGCGACGATCTCATCTTTATTACGAGTAGCAATGGCTTCTTGCAATTCACGCGTTTCTTCGGTGATTTTAGCCCAGATTGGTTCGATGGCAGACCAGTCGAAACCCACTTGAGCCGCCCTTTCCTGGACGCGGCGGGCTTGTAGTAAAGCCGGTAGAGATTTGGGCAACCCGTCCATCAGGGATTGGCGCCCCTCTTTCAGTTTAATTTCTTCCCAATTTTTCTTGATGTCGTTGACATTTTCAACTTTAGTTTCGCCGAAAACGTGCGGATGACGTCGAATTAACTTGGCGTTGATTTGTTGCAAAGCGTCGGCAATGGTGAATTCACCGGCTTCGGCGGCGATCTGAGCCTGAAAAATTATATGGAGCAACAAATCGCCGAGTTCTTCTTTTATTTTCGAGGGGTTATTTTCAGAAATGGAGTCAATGAGCTCGTGGGCTTCTTCGAGCAAATAAGGAGTAAGAGAATCACGAGTCTGAGCTTTGTCCCATTCACAACCATTGGGACCGCGCAAGGTTTTCACGATCTCGATTAGTTCATCAAAATAGCGGGAAAGTTCATCATTCATAATTAGGCTGGATACGGCGCTGACGGTAAAGGCGAGCGAATTTAATTTGCTGGATATAAAAATTCTGAAGAGCTTGCATTTGTTTTTTGTCGTTTAGGTTGTCATCATTGTAACCGAGTAAATGTAAAACGCTGTGAATAATTACCAAGGCGAGCTCTTTTTCAAAGGAGACCTTAAAGGTATGGGCGTTGTCCTCAATACGATCGAGACTGAGATAAATTTCGCCTTCTACCGGTTGGTCTATCTCATTGTAATTGATGCTGATTGTATCGGTCAGTTGATCGATCCCGAATAATTTGACTTTCATTTCATTAAGAGTTTTATCATCGCTAGCTATGAAGGTGATGCTCTGAACGGCTTGTTGCTCCATATTGACAATGTAAGAGACAACCTGTTCGATTGCCGGTTTTAAAAGGGTGTAATGAGAGTGGTTGTTAAAGATTTTGACTATCGTCATTTTTTCCCTTTTTGTTACTTGGGACGGAAGAATTGGAGAATTTTTCCTGTCCGGGATATTCCACGCGCAGGTGATGAATGCCCCGTAAAATTGGCAGTATTCCGGTACCTTCCTTGAGATCACCTTTGATTTTCTTTAGATCGGCTAAAGTCAGCGGGCATTCATCGAGTTGACCTTCTTTGAGTCGGCTTTCAATCACCGAATCCACGACTTTTTCGATAGCCGACATAGTTGGCTTGTTGAGGGAGCGACATACCGCTTCGATTGTTTCACAAATCATAACGATGCCGGTTTCCTTAGTATGCGGTTTTGGGCCGGGATAGCGAAAATCGGCATCATTGATTTCGTCGGGCTTGGCGGATTTTTTGAGGGCTTTATCGTAAAAATATTCGACGCGAGTAGTACCATGGTGAGTAGAAATGAAGTCCTGAATAACCTGGGGTAATTTATATTCGTTTGCCAGCCGCAGACCCTCCTTGACATGGTTAAGGATGATAATCGCGCTAAGATTGGGCGCCAGTTTATCGTGCCGGTTATAATCAAAAGCCTGGTTTTCGATAAAATATTCGGGTTTAGTCAACTTGCCAATGTCATGGTAGTAGGAACCGACGCGAGCCAATAGGGCATTTGCTCCAATAGCATCAGCGGCGGCTTCAGCCAGATTGCCGACCGTTACACTATGAGTAAAAGTTCCAGTTGCCTCGTGCGAAAGTAATTTAAGGAGCGGTTGATTAAAATCCGCCAGTTCGAGTAGTGATAAATCAGTGGTTATTCCAAAAAGGTTTTCCAATAGCCCGATAATTCCATACGCTAGGAACGGTGCGAAAACGCCATTAATCGTGGCGTAGAAAATATTATTTAGGATAGATTTCGGGGGCGAGTATTTCAACATTTCGGTGGCGAAAATAGCCAGGCAATACCCGAGTACGATATAGATGATAGATTTGAAAATTTGGCTACGCTTCCGCAATTGCCGGACCGCATAAATCGCAAAAGTGCTCACGAAAACCGACACGATTATAAAGTTGAAATTGCCACCGATTTGGGCGCCGATTATCAAGCAGATGGTAGCAGTGCCGACGAAAGCTACGCGACTGTCAAAAAGAATTGTCAATGACATAGCCGCCAGAGTAATGGGAATCGTATATTCAGAAATTTTAAAATGATTGACCAGTATAGCCGCAAAAACCGCTTGCAATATGAAGATGATCCCAATTAAAAACATTTTCTTGGGACTGGTGATAATATCGGTGCGATAAGCAAATAAAAAAGTCATAAAAAAGGTAAAAATAATCGCAACCACCGCGACCTGGCAGATGAATATTGCGGGATCGCCGATTACCGGTAAAGCTCGCCGCCAACTGCGTTGCACATTGGCTAAGCGCGCTTGTTCTTTAGCCATTGATTCAATTTTCTGATAGATTTCCGGCGTAATGCGCGTGTTAGCGTCAACGATTTTTTCGTTTTTAAGAACAACTCCCTTGCTGATGGGGACTTTCGCAATGGCTTCCGCTTGCCGTTTCTCGGTAATTTGTTTCTGGTAAATGAGGTTAGGTTTCAGGAAAGCAACCACGATGTCGTAAGCGGCATTAACCACTTCTGGGGTGTAGTCATTTAGGCGGGCTTGCAAAGCCAATTTGGCTTTTGTCCAGGCTTCGGATAATTCTAAAACCTCGTTTGGATTTTCTAAAACCTCTTCGCCGCCCTGAAGAATGGCAATTTTTTCCGAAATTATCTGGGATTTGGGAATATCGAGAATCTGTAAAACATATAGTTCGCTAAGCACTGATTTTACCTGATTCTGGACATGAGCCGAGAGCTGGTTGGCATTCTTGGGATCGTACTGATATACCAGGGACTTTAGAACTGGTGAATTTTTATTAAGCTTATAATCGTTGAGAAATTTTTTCTGTAAAGCAAAAAAAGTAATTGAATCAGCTGTCAAAATTGCCAGCGATTCTTCGCTTCGATTAATACTAATATTTCGCAGAGATTCATCATACTTGATTCGGGCTAATCGTAAGCGGTCAATTTCCGTAAAAAATTTCTGGAGGTTCATTAGTTCGGTTTTTTCGATGTCTTTATCCTGAATAAAAACAAACGGAACTTTTTTGATGGCTTCTAAACGATCGGCTTCTAATTCCTGTTCTGTTTTCAAGATTGGGAAGTCGAACGGCGCAATTATTGATGAGCGTGCAATGTCATTTATTTTATACTTAGTGATGTTGTAATGAGTTTTGGGAAAGAGTAAAGCTAAGGCTACGACGATTACTCCGCAGATTAAAAATACACCGGTGCGCTGGCGCCTGGATTGGAAAACGCCACGCTCTTTGCCAGCTATTTTAGATGAATTAGAATTCGCCACGATTTATGCTCATAATTTAAAATATTTACTACCAGCGTAGAGCGGCGGAAGCCCAGGTAAATCCAGAACCGAATGCGGCTAGGATTAGATAATCACCTTTTTTATATCTGCCTTCTTGAAGTGCGTCGTACATTGCCAGAGGAATCGAAGCCGCAGTTGTATTGCCGTATTTATGGATATTACTATAGACTTGGCTCATTGGAATTTCCAGGCGCTGGGCAACGGCTTCGGTAATACGCAAATTAGCCTGATGAGGAATAATTAAGGTGATATCACTTTTATTCAGATTGTTGGCTTCGAGGGCGATGTTGATTACTTCAGGAAATTTAGTAACGGCATGTTTAAAAACTTGACGGCCGTTCATTTTAGGATAGTGTTTCCCTTCGTCTAGCATCTCTTTGGAAAGACGCGGTCTTTTTGAACCGTCGGGAGCTTCTACCCAGAGTTCATTCGCATAGCGGCCATCGCCGAATAAATGAGTAGAGAGAATTGCGCTTTCATCGGTGGAACGCGTAATAACAGCCGCGCCGGCTCCATCACCAAAGAGGACGGCTATATCACGCCCGGCGGTGGTCAGATTTAGCCCGACGGACTGGACTTCAACTCCGACGAGGAGGATATTTTTATATTGTCCGGTTTTGATAAAAGCGTCGGCAATCGAAAGTCCATATATAAAACCACTGCACTGCACCCGAATGTCGAGTGTAGGCACGTTGGGTAATTCAAGTAAAGCCTGTAAATAACTGCTGGTACCTGGGGTCAGATGTTCCGGAGTAGTTGTCGCAACGATAATTAAATCAATGTCATTTTTAGTTAATCCGGCATTGGTAATCGCTTCCAGTACCGCCGGTAGAGCCAGCTGGCTGGCGCCGCAGGGTGGGGTTACAAAACGTCGTTCGCGAATACCGGTTCGTTCGACGATCCATTCGTCACTGGTATCCATCAGTTTTTCAAGGTCAGCATTAGTTACAATATTTTCGGGAACATTTTTCCCGAGGCTGGCGATTTTACTTTTGTACATTGGTACAGCTTCTCCTGTCATTTTTTAATGGTAGTCAGAATATACGATATCTTTGATATTAAGTTGAATTTCTTTATAGCCATTCCATTCATTTTCATCAATTACAAAGGCAATATCAAGGGGGCGATTGCTGATTAACATTTCGTAATAGCAACCCATTTTCCAGCCGATAGCACTTAAAACCGAACGATTTTGAGCCGCTTTGAATTTTAAGTGATTTTCACTAATTATGCGCGGCATTCCGGAGACGGTTACGTTACGGGTGCAGAATACCGGTCGCATATTTCCGGGCCCGAAAGGAGCCATTTTATGGAGAAAGGAGAGTGTTTGGGGATTAATGTCATTAAAGTCAATTTCGCTTTCAATTTGCAATCCGGAATTAAGCATCTGTTCGTCAATCTGTTCTGCGGCGATTTTTTTCAAGCGTCTGGTGAATTCCGGTAGTGATTCGATCAAAATGGTCAGCCCAGCCGCCATTTTATGTCCACCGTAATTTTCCAGCAAGTCAGCGCAGGAGTTGAAGGCGCTATATAGATCAAAGCCGGGAATACTGCGGGCAGAGCCCTTGCCGATTCCATTCTGGAACGAGATCATGACAACCGGTCGGTTGTATAATTCCTTTAATTTTGAGGCGACGATACCGATGACACCATGATGCCAATTTGTGTTGCTCAGAATCAGAATCTTGTCGGCATCTAAATCATGAGTGGCGTTAAGTTGTAAAATAGCGCTGTCGATCGTCTCACGTTCGATAGCTTGGCGATTGCGGTTTTCCTGTTCAAGGAGGTTGGCTAGCTCAAATGCTTCTTTGCGGTCGAAGGATGTCAGCAAGTGTACTGCTCGAGAGGCTTCCCCGAGTCGTCCGGCGGCATTAAGTCTGGGGGCAAGACCGAAAACGATATTGACAACGTTCATTGTTTTGCTATCGAAGCCGGAGGTTTTGAGAAGAGCTTGTAAGCCAACTTTTTGGGAACTGTTGAGATATTCCAAACCTTTGGCGACTAAAACACGGTTTTCGCCGAGGATTGGAACGATGTCAGCGGCAGTTCCGATTGCTACTAAATCAAGATGACGATAAAGGTTAGTGACCGGCAGATTATTTGCGATATGAAATCCCTGTAAGAGTTTGAAAGCGACGCCAACGCCGGATAATTCTTTAAATGGATAATGGTCATCTTCGCGCTTTGGATCTAGAATAGCCAAGGCGGCGGGAAGCTTTTCAGCTGGTTCGTGATGATCGGTAACGATCACATCAATCTGGTTGGAATTAGCATAATCAATTGTATCGAAGGCGTTGATTCCGCAATCACAGGTGATAATCAAAGTTGCTCCGATTTGTCTGGCATATTCGATGCCGAGTTGGGAGAGACCATACCCTTCCCGTTCTCTGTCGGGAATATAAAATGCGGAGTCGAGCCCTATTTCGTGGAAAACCAGGTAAAGAAGTGAAGTAGCTGTGGTGCCATCCACGTCGTAATCGCCGAAAATCAAGACTTTTTCGCGTTGTAGGATGGCTTGACCGAGTCGTTCAACGGCTTTGGTCATATCCGCCATTAAAAAGGGATCATGGGTATCTTGAGTAGAAGGACTAAAAAATTTTTCAATTGAATCCTTATCAAACAGACCGCGATTAAGTAAAATCCGCACAATAGCCGGTGGTATCTGGAGCTCACCTGCTAGTTGGTGGACAGCGTTGGGATTCGGATTGCTGATAAGCCATTTTTGTTTCATGATATAAAATTTCTGAAGTTGGTCTATAAGCCGAATTCTGTATCCCGACGAATCGAGACGACAGCCATTTATCTATCCACGACTTTTCAGTCGGGATTAAGCGAGCTACCCGGGAATCAAACGGAACGGGCTATTCCTTTTCCCTGCTTGCTCTTGCTCCGGGTGGGGTTTGCCTGGCTCCCGCCTTTGCAGACGGGACGGTGCGCTCTTACTTTAATCCCGACCTCAGTCGGACCGCACCTTTTCACCCTTATCCCGCCGGGGCGGGACGGTATATTTTCTGTGGCACTTTCCTGCATTCCGATCATTCGGAATGATCCCGGATTACGGGACACCCTGCCCTGCGGAGTTCGGACTTTCCTCTCCGATAAAATCGGAGCGGCTGTCTGACCAACTTCAGAAAAGCTCCTCTTCATAATTGGAACGAATTTCACTGCTTTGCTCATCCCAGTATAAAATGCGGCCGCAGAATTCACAGCGATTAATTCGGTCACCACTTCGTATTTCAAGGATCTTCTGTGGCGGCACTATTTTCGAACATCCGCCACAGGAAACCTGCATTGGAATATATTCAACATTTCCCTTTTTATCTACTTTTTCTTCAAAAATCTGCAGAATTGGGACAATCGCAATTCCGTTTTTGGCTTTAGCAATACGTTCGTATTCTCGCATATACCGGATTGGGATTAAATCTACAATCCGCTTCCTTTGTTCCAGTAAAGCCTCCTGAGCGTCTTTAGTAGTAATATCAGTTTTGTCCAATAAGGACTGTTTTTGATCCAATTCCCTGGTTTTTTCCTCAAGGGTTAGTTCTTTACTTTTAATCGAAATCTTCAGGCGTTCGATTTCATCGGAAAGTTTCAAGATGTTGTATTCGGCATTGTCAATCTCTTGCTTGAGGTTGTCAATTTCGGAAGTCAGAGCATCATATTCTTTATTAGAAGTGACTAAGTAAAGTTGATCTTGATATCTATTCAAAAGAATGCGATCATCGGCAATTTTACTTTCTAATTCTTTTATCTCCCGCGTAATTTCTTGTTCGCGCTTACGTTCGTTTTCCAGCTCTTTGGATAAGGAATCTATTTGGGCTTGGAGATTCTCGACAATTTGCGGCAAATCGCCTCTAAGATTATTGATTTCGAGCAATTTGATATCGATTTTTTGAACTTCAACCAATCTTTCGAGTTCTTTAAACATTTAACCTCCAGTTGTTTTTATAAAAAAAATGCACCGCTTGCGGTGCATTTTATATGGTGTAATGTATTGTATCGGACAATTAATTCTTTCAAAACCCAACCTATCACGTGGGCGATATCCGACTTGAACGGATGGCCTCCCCGATGTGAACGGGACGCTCTGACCAACTGAGCTAATCGCCCAGTTAAATTAACCGGACATTTTAAAAAAGCAACAAAATTTAGCTAATCTGACTGATTAATACAACAGATTTGCATCAATATTTTTTCAGTTTATTGAATTATTATGTCGGTCAGTTTAGGTAGTAAACCTATCAACTAAAAAGGGCAAAAAGAGCAACCAGGACAATAATCCAATAAAAAAGGGCTGTATGTTGAAAAGATAAATGGGTTCCATTATTGAACCATTTCTCATTCCAATTATGAACCAGATTAATGTTGCGAAAAATGATCCCAGCATGCCGGTGAACATAACAGACGACTTATAATTATACTTCGTAAAGTTACAAATGACAGGGATTAACAGAGCTGGGATAAATAATGTCCCGAAAGTGTACCAGATTTTTACCACCGAAGGAAGGAAAAGAATAACCAATATAGATAAGCCAATGATAACAAAGAATCCGATTTGAGTGTTGCGGTTAATATTGCTATTAGGTTTCAGACGCCACAAAAGGTCCCGTCCAAAAGTCATAGCTGAGAGCAGGGCAACAGAATCCAAAGTGGACATAATCGTTGCCAGCAAACCAATAAAAAATATACCTCGCCAAAAATCTCCCAGTGCCATTTCGCCTAACTTGGGGAAAGCCATTAAGGGATTTGTATCAGGAATGAGAGCCCGCGCATATAAACCGCAGGTTGTCGTGAGCATATCAAAAAGTAACCAGAAAATCACTGAAATCAATACTCCGCGGCGCGCTATCTGCGGCGTGCGAGCGGCATAACACTTCTGATAAAAACCCGGGTCAACAAAAGTCCAAAAGGCGATAAAAAACCAAACCATAATATACTGCCAGTTTTCGCCACCAGTGAATCTGAGGTGATTTTGCGGCAGATTTGCCTGCAGGAAATTCAACCCGCCATAGTTAGTTATGAGTTTTACTGCCAACACTCCAAATCCTAAAAACATTAGCCCAAATTGAAAGAAATCCGTCAAAACATCGGATTTCATTCCGCCCATAAAAACATAGAATAAGGAAAAAATAACTCCAATCAGAAAAGCCAACCAAAAAGAAATTCCGAAAATAGCGCTGAGTAAAAGCGTACTCATCAATAAATGCGAAGCGGGATTAGTCAACAAAAAAACAAACACACTACCCAGAAATCCAGCCGGTTTGCCATAACGCTGGTAAAGCTGATCGGGAATCGTGTAAAGACCACTGCGTTGAATCCGAGGTGCAAGAAAAATTCCGAAAAGAATAGCAAAGAAGTAATACGGCAATCCCTGAGTCACCCAATTCAATAATCCGTAACGGTAAGTGAATTCACCGACCCCCAGGATGCCGCCATACCAGGTTGACACCAGAGTGGCGACGAACGCCGGTAATGAAAGCCTGCGCCCAGCTAATAAATAGTCGTCAACATTTCCTCGATAATTCCGGGAGTATTTTAATCCAATTAGAAATATGCCGACCAGATAAATGGCGATAATTAACAGATCAATCGGAGCCAATCTAAGAGACGTCAATTTAGCTCCTGAATCGCGACAACTAATAAATAACCACTGGAAAATTGAATTTGAACCATTTCATCAGTGGCGGTATTACTTAGACCGTGCGAACCACCTGTTAAATTTTCGTCCTTGGTTGGATATTGAAGGCCTCGAGTAGTTAGATGATAAACTCTTGGAAAACCGAACAGAGAAATGGTCTGGCCGGGTATGGCATTAATGAGCCAAGTGCCTTTTTTCAATAAATAAATTTGTGCTGTCTCGGTAAATAACAGAAACTGCGCTCGCCGGGCATACTTTCTCATTATCTGTAAAGTCGCGATAGTTTGATCATCGCGCCTTCCGGTAAATCCAACTAATACGAATTGCCGCCAGCCATGTCGCAAAAGCCAGCGCAGGCATTTTTCCAAATCATTGTTATTCTGATTTGGTTGGTGAATGATCTTTACCTCGCTGGATTGAAAATGATTTATGGTATCCGTGGTAACAGAATCCATATCGCCAATTATCAAATCGGGCATTAAATTCAATTGGCGTGCTTTTTCCGCTCCGCCGTCGGCGCAAACCAATAGCACTTTATATTCCACTTGAAATTGTTTGATATCAAACCAGTTTGGGTAATTTCCATTTCCCAGGACTAAAGCCGTCGGTGATAGAAAATTTATTGGGGTGTTGGGAGTCAATTTAATTCAGAAAATTATTTAGGAAATCGAGCGTATTTTTCAAGGTCATTGCTTTTAAGGGCGGTATGTAATTTATCAAGATCGATTTCGAAGGAGAAATTAGCTATAAGTCGGCTAACCTCCTGCTGATATTCGCGCCCGCGAAAGTATTTAATCAAATCTTTGGTGAAGGGCAGGATAAGGTCGCCTGTCTTCCAATCCATTGGTTTGCCGTCATTTTTATTAATAATACAGTTGAAATGCGCCGCCCAAGCTACCATCCAGAATGAGTATTTAGCCAATAAGTCTTTACTGATTGCATACATCAAAGCCTGATTGTAGGGATTGATGAACACGAACTCTTTACTGAACATAAACGCTGTATGAAAGTAATGCGGTTTATTGATAATACCTTCCAAGTTAAGGCGACGGGTCATAAGTATCATAATTTCCATTAGGCGATCGCCAATACCAAGGCCGGGATAATTCTGGCCGGGCAAGGGCGGTTTTTCGGGTGAAAATTTTTCGCGTGGATTTTGGAGTAGAAGCCATTCTATATATAATATATTGGCAGTTCTACGGGGGAAAGACGATAGTGGCTTATTTTCAAAATGAAGCGGACCTTGTTTTAATACTAATTCACAGATTTTATTTTCGTTTAGCGGCTTTCCGCTATAGGCATAAAGGCGATGGATATACGGATCACTGGTGTCAATGTCTATTGTAATATTCGTCAATTCTTTTCGCTCGAGAATATCCAAAAGTCCGAAAGCCCGAATGGCATTTAGCAAACCCTGTCGGCTGAAAACGCCCATGAAAAATTGCGAGTCCACAGCTAATCTACCATCACTAACAATATTATCGAGACTTAATTCACTGTTTCCTATTCCGGATTGAAGGTCGGCGCTTGTCAGCTTCCGGGCAATTTTTGAGTATTCTTTACGAAAACGGGTCATAACTTTGCTAATCTAAAAAATTTTTACTAAGGAACAACCTTAATTTTTCCATCAGCACCGGACTCAATTTTGCCGATTTTAGCCGCATTTATTACACCTGCTTGATGTAATTGTGCCAGCATATCATTGGCAAATTCATCCGCAACAGCAATTAGCAAGCCACCAGAAGTCTGAGCATCGCACAAAATTATTTTATCGCTATCCGTTATCATTTTATCCCAGATGACCATCGGTGAAATAAACGATAAGTTCGCCTCGGTGCCGCCCGGAATAACATTGCGTAAAACCATCTCGTTAGTGGACGGTAAAATCGGTACAGACGAGGCTGAAATCTGGGCTCGGACACGACTGCCGGTGGTCATTTCATGTAAATGTCCCAAAAGACCAAATCCGGTAATGTCAGTGCAGGCGTGCACCGGAAATGACTTCATCACTTCTGCGGCGGTGGCGTTCAGTTCGGTCATATTGGCGATGATCAGATTTTTCGTCAGTTCATCTAATAAACCGCGCTTGAGAGCCGTCGAAAGAATCCCGACGCCGATCGGTTTGGTCAGAATTAAAGCATCACCGGGTTGCGCGCCGATATTTCGGATAATTTTTTCAGGATGAATAATGCCAATTGCCACCAGACCGAATTTTGGTTCGTTATCTTCGACGGTATGACCGCCGAGAATCGGGATACCAGCCTGATCAGCGATAAACTGTGCGCCGCGTAAAATCTGAGTCAAAATTTCTACCGGCAGGCGTTTTTCAGGGAAGGCTACTACATTTAAGGCAAACAGTGGCTCAGCGCCCATCGCATAAACGTCACTCAACGAGTTAGCCGCTGAAATTCTCCCGAAATCGTATGGATCATCCACAATTGGAGTAAAAAAATCAACGGTTGCTACGATCGCTTGCTCGTCATTAATTTTATATATGGCGGCGTCGTCGGAAGCCGAGAAGTCAACTAGCACGTTAAGTGCCATGCGTGGTCTGATTTCACGTAGAATTTTTTCGAGAGTTTGGGGACGAATTTTGCAGGCGCAACCGAGACCGTGCGTGAATTGCGTCAACCGGATTGGTTCGTCAGATGTGACGGGGACAGATATTTCCTCTGCGCCGATTAAACGATGATAAGTTTGACTGATTGCCGATACGGCATCAGCGATTTCATCTTCGGTCGTAAAACGTCCCAGCGAGAAGCGGACACTTCCGAGAATCCGTTCATTCGGCAAGCCAAGCGCCTTTAAAACATGCGAAGGCGTAATGCTACTGGCATGGCAGGCGGCGCCAGCCGAAGCCGCAACTTGCGTCAATTCCGCCAGCATGGTATTGGCATCTATTCCCGGAAAATAAACATTGAAAGTATTGGTGAGTTTTTGCGTTGGATGACCGTTTAAGCCAAGTTCGGGAATTGCAGTTCGTAAATCGTTGAAGAATTTTTCACCAAGCGCCTTTTGTCGGGACACAATTTCAGCCGATTTCGCTCGGAATATTTCAGCCGCTTTACCCAAGCCGACGATTTCCAGCACATTTTCGGTGCCGGGTCGCAACCCACGTTCATGTCCGGCGCCATAAATCAATGGAGCGATTTGAGTGCCGGTTCGTATGAAAAGGGCACCGACACCTTTGGGAGCGTACATTTTATGTCCAGCGACTGAGAGTAAATCCACATCCAGCTCGCGCATATCAACGACTATTTTCCCGACCGCCTGAGCGGCATCGGTATGGACTAAAATTCCGTGTTTATGGGCGAGAGCGGCGATTTCGCGAATCGGCTGAATCGTACCGATTTCGTTATTGGCAAGCATAATAGTAATTAGGAAAGTGTCGGGACGAATGGCGGCTTGAACGGCAGGTATTTCGACCAAACCATCGCTATTGACCGGTAAGTAAGTAACGGAGTAATTTTTACTTTCCAGGTAGCGACAGACTTCCAGGACTGCTGGGTGTTCAATAGTGCTGGTAATGATGTGGCCGCCGGGATGCATTTCGGCTATTCCGCGAATAGCGAAGTTATTGGATTCACTGCCGCCGCTGGTGAAGACGATTTCTTCAGGCTGGCAATTCAACATTTCCGCGACCTGACGGCGAGCATTTTCGATGGCCTGTTTGCTTTCCTGTCCGTAGAAATGACTGCTGGATGGATTGCCGAAGACATTTTTCAGAAATGGTAACATAGCGTCCACCACTTCCGGTAGGAGAGGGGTGCTAGCGTTATAATCAAGATAAATCGGTTTCATCGGAGCAAAATTAATTATGGTTGATATAGAAATAAAAACTAAAACGGATTAAAATGGGAAAAATGATAGGCGAATCACGATAAAATCGTCGGACCGGGCTGTTTTGGATTAGAATTTATTAATCAGCAGACTGAAGTCGGCGCTTTTTACTGAGTGAGTCAATGCCCCAACCGAGATAACGTCCACGCCGCTGGCGGCGTAATCACGAATTGTCTCGAGTGTTATATTGCCGGATGCCTCGAAGAAAATTGTTGGATAAACCCCATTATTTTTCGTTGCCTTAATCAGTTGCGCGATATTTTCCGGCGCAAAATGATCGAACATTATCACGCAGTAGGTTTCTGGCCTTAAGCGGTTATAAGCCTCAACAACTTGCCAGAATTCATCGTCGTTAGTGACCTCGACTTCGACGAATCGCAAAAACGGGTCAGTGGCTACAATAGCGTCTAAGGCAGTCATAAGTGCTTGCGGATCACCGGAATTTTTTAGAACCGTTAAGTGATTTTCTTTTAAGATGGCGGCGTCTGCCAGTCCGAGTCGGTGAGTTAATCCGCCGCCGTATTGCAGTGCGCTTTTATCTACGATTCCCCAAAGAGTTTTACGGGTGGCAGTTACAAAACAGGGCAGACCTTTGAGCGCCTGGCTATATTCGGCTGTAACGGTGGCAATTCCGGACAATCGTTGGAAAATGTTCAAGACGGTGCGCTCGACCGTCAGAATGCGATCAGCCCGGCCTTCGATAGTCATAATCGTTTCGCCGCCTTTGACCGGATCGCCATCTTTAAAATCTGAAGTGCTTAGTAGATTATGATGATCGAGAAAAGCCTGTATTTCCGCCATTCCGGCAATAATTGCCGGCGCTTTGGCTTTGATAATGGCGGTTACCTGGCGTTGATAATATTTCGCCGGTTGTAAAGATGCGTCCTTACTGCTGATGTCAAAATCCAGTAGATTGTCGAAAAAAGTCAGTACGAATTTGCGATAGTATTTATTATCGAGTCGCAATTCGGTCGAGATGTCGAAGCATTGCTTGACATCTTTAGTGCGTGAATCTGTGAAATTTTTGGCGGAATTATTCATAGAATAAATCCCGAATGTTTACGATTTTAATATTTTCGGGTTGGATAGCAAGTGGGTAGTTTGCAATCTCGAGGTCTTCTTTAAGCACTACATCGGGCTTCGGGGTAACATATTTAATCGGGCTGGGTGTATTAGCAAGCAAGTCTTCGCGTAATTTTTCGGCTTCGTTGGTGACGATCACGATTTGAAGATTATCATATTGCAGATATTTGCGAATGGCGCTATTGACGTCGTTAACGGTCATATTGTCGAGTGCGACGCGGAAATTTTCCAGATGACTTCCTTTTATTCCATAGAATTTGTCATCAATTGCATAGCCGAGGCGCATCATTGTCGTCGGGGCATAATGTAGAATATACTTGCGTAGGAAATTGCGGGTGAGATTGAATTGCTCTGGCGTTAGTCCGTTTTCAATGAAATTATGTAATTCACGCATAGTTGCTCTTAGGACGAAATGGCGGGTTTCGTTCGGTACCGGCCGAATCCAAATTTCGAATATTTGTTGATGGCGGGCGACGTTGACCGGTGGAAATTGGTAATAGCCGCTATTGGGAAAATGCTCGATATAGCTGTAGTCGCCATAATTCAAGCCGCGGGTTTCGCGGATGACTTGGTAGAGATGACTACTGGAATTGCGGTGCTCGCCGAACCAGGAATTGGCGACTGCCAGGGCATACCATTCTGGGTTTTCCCGTGTGATATTGATTGGAAAACCAAGGCTAATAGCAGTAGCATTAGCGTCCTTTTCAACGATGGTAACTTTTAAGCCCTGAATGTCGTAGGGAACGGCTCGAGTCGCGATATTTTCCACGCCGCGAGGAAGTCGCGCCAGGTCTTTCTGCAATTTTGCCAACGTTTCGTTATCGTATCCGCCACCCAGTCCGATGATGACATTGTTGCGGTTGTACATTTTTTGATAGAAATCTTTGACGTCGTTGATCGTAATGGAATTAATGCTGTTGATTAATCCCTCGGTCGGATGTCCGTAGCCGGTTCCGGCGAAGATTTCATTATAAAGCACCGCCTTGCCGAGTTCTTCGTCATTAGCGTATTTCAAAACATTTTCAAGATAATTCAAGACGTTGCTTTTCAGACGATTCAGGTCATCTTCTTGGAAAGCCGGTTTGAGGATCGCTTCGGTAAAAAGCGGGTAATAAGCCGGGAGATTGTCTCGGTGCACGCGGCCGGAAATCACGGTCATCTCTGCCGAAACCGTAGCGTCGTAGGACGCCGCTAGTGGAAATAATTTCGCAATTATTTCTTCGTAAGAATTACTTTGAGTAGCGGCTTCACTTAACATATGAGCAGTCAGGAACGCCAATCCCTCTTTACCGGCGGGATCATCCTGGGAGCCGACTTTGAAATAAATGCGGTAAGAGACAGTCGGATCTTCGGCTACCGGTAGGAGCACACAACGAGAAGCGTCGATTTTAGAACCACAATTTGAAAGTAAAATGCTAGCCATAATTCCCCAACTTAATAGTAGAGTTAATTTGGTTTTCATTGCGCGACTCCTTTAAGAATGACTACTGTTCTTTTTTCGGGAACGCCATAATACTGAGCGGCTTGCTGAATATCGGTGACGGTGACATTCATTATTTGGTTAAATAGTTGATCAACGGTTTCAATTCCACCTGTGATGGCAACGTAATTAGCTAGATTGCCCGCCACGTTATCAGGAGTATCCAGATTCATCAGAAAGCTGTATTTCAAATGTTTTTTGAGATCCTCGAGGCGAGACTCAGGGACGGCTTCAGTCTTGAATTGTTCCATTGTCATAAAAATCTGTTCGCGGACGTAGTCAATATCGTCCGGCGATTTTACCATAGCGTAAATTTCGTTCAATTTAGGATCACGACTGACCGAAAAGTCGGCTGTGATGAACTCGACTTTCTGTTCTTTTAAAACCAATCGCTTATAAAGGTCGCTATTTTCTCCGAAAGCTAATTGCTCAAGCAGAAGTCCGGCTACGTATAGACGATTGTCAGGATCATAGGCATCACTTTTGTAAGCGACCATGACGATTGGCAGAGTTTTCCCGGGATAAATGACTTCCGCCTTGCGTTCGGCAGTTTGAGGCGGTTCGGATTCGATTTGGGGGGAGACATAGCCGGATTGCCAATTGCCGTAATATTTACGAACAAGTTCGAGAGTTTTCTCGGTCTCGATCTGACCGACGATGAGCAAAACGACATTCTCCGGTCGGTAGTAGCGCTGGAAAAAAGTTTTACTGTATTTATACATTGAAGGCATAGCTTTCACATCGGCTTCAAATCCAATGGTAGTGTGTTTGTAGGTGTGCTTGTCGAAAGCGACATCGTAAAGCTTTTCGTATAAGACGAACCACGGACTGACTCGCCCTTTGAGAAATTCACCGTAAACGGCCCCGGTTTCGGTCTTAAATTCTTCCTCCTTATAAGCTAAATTGATGAAGCGATCGCTTTCCATCTCGATGATTTTTTCCAGATCTTCTGCGGCAAAATTCAGATGATAACAGGTGTAATCGTCAGTGGTATAAGCATTAGCGTCGGCGCCTAATTCAGTTATAGTTTTATCATAAAGCGAGCCGGGATATTTCTCGGTGCCGCGGAACATCAGATGTTCAAACAAATGGGCGAATCCGGAATGTCCCGGTTCCCATTCGTCCCGACTACCGGTGCGGGTGATGGAATAATAAGCCACGATCCCGTTGCTTTCCATTGGAATAGTAATGACTTTCAAGCCGTTTGGTAAAACTTCCACATTATATTTATAAGGAAAAAACGGCTCAGCCGTCTGACCGGTTACCCACAGGCTGAACATTAAAATTATTCCCAGACTTATTTCTTTTAACATAATTTTCTCCGCTATCTTAAAACTCAGTTAATTTAAAAAAAGTATAGAAATTAAAAGGAGAATTGTTGCAGTTTTTTTCGAGACGAGGCAAATGCTAACGCTCCTTGTTAGCTAAGTTTTATTTCTATTTCAGCTACTCAACTGTGACCGATTTTGCCAGATTACGAGGTTTATCAACGTTTAAGCCTTTCAGATCAGCGATGTGGTAGGCTAGTAATTGGAGCGGTATGACATTGATGAGCGGCGAAAGGTCTTCGCTGGTCTCCGGAACAATTATCAAATGATTGGAGAGTTCTTGCAGGTGTGGATTATTATGGTCGGTAATGGTTAAAATTTGCCCGCCGCGAGCTTTAACCTCCTGCATATTACTGAGAACTTTATCGAAAACAGCCCCCTTCGTAGCGATAAAAACGACTGGCATATTTTCGTCAATCAAAGCAATTGGTCCATGTTTCATTTCGGCGGCTGGGTAACCTTCGGCATGAATGTATGAAATTTCTTTGAGTTTCAATGCCCCTTCCAAAGCGACGGGATAATTGATACCACGCCCAAGATAAAGAAAATTCCGATTCAGATAATAAGCCGATGCAATTTCCCGCAGATTGTCAGAATGTTCGGCTACCTGGCGGATTTGTTCCGGAATCATATCTATCTTGGCTAAAAGAGCCGGATCAATGAGTTCTCCCTTTTGTTGCTTGATATAGAGTGCCAGTAGAAATAAGGCGATCACCTGGCAAATAAAAGCTTTGGTACTGGCGACGCCGATTTCCGGTCCGGCGTGTAAGTAAATGCCGGAATTTACTTCGCGGGCGATAGTAGAACCGACTACGTTGATAATGCCAAGTGTCTGCGTACCAGCTGATTTGGCTTTTCGTAAAGCCGCCAAAGTATCGGCGGTTTCGCCCGATTGAGAAATGACGATCATCAGAACTTCGCCGTTAATTATAGACTCGCGGTAACGAAACTCGGATGCATAATCTACTTCAGTCGGTATGCCAGTATATTTTTCGATTAAATTCTTACCAATCAAGGCTGAATGCCAGCTAGTGCCGCAAGCCGCAATAATGATCCTTTGCACGCGATTAAGGTCAGTGTTTAGAGATAATTTGATTTGTCCGTTAGTGATGCGACCGCGCAAAGTATTCTGAACGGCTTCCGGTTGCTCAAATATTTCCTTCAGCATGAAATGTTTAAAGCCGCGTTTCTCGATCTGAGAAATATTCCAGCGAATTTCTTGAACATCGCTATCAATGAATTGACCGTCGAGATTTTGTAAATGGCAATCGTTAAATCCGATCACCGCGATTTCATTATCTTTTAGGTAAATGACTTTTTTAGTATGAGGAATGATAGAAACGGCGTCGGAAGCTACAATAGTTTCCTGATTACCTAAACCGATAATAATCGGCGAGCCACGGCGGGCGATCACCAAATGTTCCTCATCTTTATGCATCACCGCTATTCCGAAAGTACCCTCGACATTATGCAAGGCTTTAACGACTGCTGTTGCTAGGTCGCCTTCATAAAATTTTTCGATTAAATGAGCCAATACTTCCGAATCAGTTTCGGACGAGAAATGATGCCCTTCTTGGATTAACATATCTCTTAGACTACGAAAATTTTCAATTATACCATTGTGGACTATGGCAATTTCTCCGTGGCAGGACAGATGGGGATGAGCGTTGATTTCATTGGGAGCTCCATGAGTTGCCCAGCGAGTGTGAGCGATGCCAATATGAGAAGTGATCGAGCTAAGATCAGCGACTTTTTCAAGTTCGGCAATTTTACCACTCCTTTTAATAACTTCCAGGTGATGGTCAAAAGCAATGCAAATTCCCGCGCTATCGTACCCGCGATACTCGAGTTTTTTAAGTCCCTCCAATAATAACGGAACGGCTGGTTGATTACCGATATAAGCCACAATACCACACATAAATGAATCCTTTCTAAAAGGTCATAAAATCAAGTTGTAAAATGGATAGAATCGAGTTAAGGGGTGAACTAACTAGTTATGGCCAGGGATTCCTCATTTGGAATACAATTCGACTTGGTTGGATTTTAGAAGTTTTTATAACCCATAAATCGTAATGCGAATAAATATTTTTGTTAACCATAAACTGTTTTTGCATAAATATAATAGCAGATTTTCACACAGTGCTAAAATAGGCAATGGAGAAGATTTCTGCAAAAAAAAAGAACAACTTTTTGATGATAGGAATTCGAAAATTCTAAAATTTTTATATACTGCTTATGCCAATTCAAAATCCTAACTTAAAGCCAATAAATCGTTTCTTTTTTTCAATAAATGGTTGGTTAAGGAGCGCCAAATGAGAATCCAACCTACCGATATACCAATCCCGATCACGAATCCCGCCAGCACATCTGTCGGATAATGCACTCCCAGGTAAATTCGGCTGTAACCGACTACAAGTGCCAATCCGCCGCAAAGATATTTATATCGGCGATAGAAAAAAGCCAGAATTAGCATTGAACCGGCAACATTGGCGGCATGATTGGATGGAAACCCGTATTTGCCGCCCTTTTTTCCCAATAAGCGGACGTCACTGAGTTCGTGCGAGGGACGTAAGCGTTTGAAGGTCGGTTTTAATACTCGGGCGCAGAACGGATCCGCGGTGGCAATAGTTAAAATAATTAAAAGTGTGGCGATCCGTCCTCTTTTTTTCCCCAGCCAGAAAAGGAGAACTAATCCGATGAAAATTGGAATCAACCAGAAAGATTTACTGCTGATAAAGGGCATAAACCAATCGAACACGGGATTGCTCAGTTCCTGATTGATGAGACGAAACAATTTAAGATCCAACTGGTAAATCAAACTCGGCAAGTAAATCTAAACCTTCATTAAAAATTCATTAAACGTCAATTAAAATGGTAACAAATTAGGATATTAAAACCACTCAAATTTATATTTGAACAACCAAGTAAGAAAACATGAAATTTGAATAAAGTAACTTTAATTGGTAAATTTGTTTTGGAAATGAGTTTGATTATAGGAATGAATTATGAGTAGTTTGATAATGCTAAAATCTAAAATACACAATGCCCGAGTTACTGCCACGAACTTGGAATATGAGGGTAGTATCGAAATTGATGCGGAATTGATTCGCTTGGCAAATTTGCATGTTTTCGAAAAAGTGTTGGTTTTAAATTTAAACTCGGGAGCTCGCTTCGAAACCTACGTGATTGAGGGCAAAGCTGGTCAGCGAGACATTAGTTTGAATGGTGCTGCCGCTCGCTTGGTCGAGGAGGGTGATCGCATTATTATTCTGGCTTTTGCGGTTGTATCACCGGCTGAATTAGGCGATTGGCATCCCACGATAATTAGGCTCGATGCCAATAACAATCCGCTTTGATTTCTCATCGAATCTGGCGTACTGTACTAAAAATCCTTTTAAAAAAATAAAAAATGCCTGTCCAACCGCATAGATTGTGGCTGAGTCAGGCACTTTGAAAATGAGGGAACCGCTCAGGATTCGGCGAGCGGTTTAGCTATATAAATTAATGGCTCTGCCTCGAGATCGAGCCGAATCGGATTTTTTAATCTATTGCCATCGCTATCAATTAGAATTTCCACTACCGGACGAACCGGCCGTAAGCTGTTGACCGAAAGCACTCTGGCAATTTCGTTGGTACTAAGTTTGACCAAACTACCAACGGGAAACATTGGTACACTATTGATAAGGGCGCGAATAATTCTGGGATTGAATTGTTTAGAACGCTTTTCGATTATTTTCTGAATAGCAGTGTAAGTGATGAAACCTTCGCGGTAGGCGCGTCCATGAACCATCGCTTCGAAAACATCCGCCAAACCCACGATTTTAGCAAATTCTGCTATTTCGTCGCCTGGTAAGCCTTGCGGATAACCGGAGCCATCTTCCCGTTCGTGTTCCTGTAAAATGACCTCGATAATATGCGGATATTGTTCAAGATGCTTAGCCATTTCGAATCCGTCCAGCGGATGTTTCTTGATGATCTCAAATTCATCTGCCGTTAGCTGACCATGTTTGAAGATAATGTTATTAGGCACCTTGAGCATTCCTATATCGTGTAATAGCGCTGAAATTCCGAGCTTATGTAATGTTGGGCGGTCATATTTTAAATCTAGTCCAATTTTATACGCCAGAATTGTGACATTGGCTGAATGGGAAATAAGCCAGGCGGCATAGCGTTTGTGTTGAATTGCTTTGAGGAGCAAGAAATCGCCGGATGTGATGGAATTATGCATCAAATCGATAAATTTTTCTAACGGTTGGGGGTCGAGAGGTTTATTATCCTTTAGAGATTGGAAAACATTTCCCAATTCATGAAGCAAATCCAGGTAAAGCTGATTGGCTGTAATTTCATCCTGGCATTGGATTTCTTTCAGTTTCTTTTCATCGAGGTGACTGTCTTTGAAGAAACCATTTTTAGGGAAATCAGCCGGAGTTATCACCAAATCCGGCTCGAAATCAACCGGCGTTGAATCGGCTGCTGAATTAAATGTATTCGTTGTCGAGCCAAGGTTTTCGGTAATGGCTTTTTTTACGGCTTCCATGTCGCTCAGACCAACGAAATTATTATCATTTTTTTCGTTTTTTCCCTTTTGGGAATTATTTTGGTTATTTGATTCCTGACTATTTTTCAGGATGTCTTGCATTCCTGCCATAGATATTATCTTTCTGAATTAATAATTCCTTTGATGACATTATGGTCAATAGTTGAGAGGTGTTTTCCAAAACCGATCACCAAGCTTAAGTCACATATATTATTGATAATTCGAGGAATGCCCTCTGAGTACTTATAAATTTCATCAAATGCTGAATCGGTAAATATCTGATCATTCCGGCCAGCAACTTTAAGACGATATTGAATGTAGGCTTTGGTTTCCTCAAAGTTAAAGTGTTTTAAATGAAAACGAACCGCTATTCGCTGGTTAAGCTGGGGTATATTCTTTATCATGTTGTTTAATTCCGGCTGACCAACCAGAAAAAGGGTCAGCAGAAAGCGGTCATTAAGTTGGAAGTTCAATAATAATCGCAATTCTTCAAATGTTTCATAATCGCTGATTACCTGGGCTTCATCTACGATAATGATTGTTTGACATTTTTCTTGGACATTTTGGAACAGAAAGTCATTGAGACTATGCAGCATTTCGAGGCGCGATTTGGATTTGGTATTAATCTCCAGTTGATAAAGAATTTCCTCAATTAATTCCATAGCACTCCAGCGCGGATTGGTCAGATAAGCAATTTTAAACTTTCCCTGCGAGAGTTCGGAGATGATCGTGTGCATTAACAAAGTTTTGCCGCAACCATATTCACCGGTCAGGAGTGCTGCCCCTCTTGAACTCTGGATGGCATATAATAAACGAAATAGAGCCTCATCGTGTTGTTTGGAATGAAATAAGAATTTCGGATTCGGTGAGTTTTCGAAAGGCTTTTCCTTTATTTTCCAATAATCCAGATACATATACTTAAATGTAAGCTAATAAATTCATTTAAGGAATATTTTTTTATTTGATAAACTGCGACGTTCTTGGCGATATTCAAATAGCATAAGTGAAATAATTAGGGCGAATAATATTAAGGCAATCAGGATAGCAATGATGGCTTCTGGGCGATCACCTTGTTTCAAGAGTAACGATAACAGTCCCAATACGGTGGTAATTGCCCAGATTATTAGGACACTACCAGTTTTGGTGAATCCCATCTGTAAGAGTCGGTGATGAAAATGATCATTGCCACCGTATTCAAGCCATTGGCGGACGGATTTGACTTTGCCATCTTTAATCCGAGTAATAGTAGTCATTATCATATCGGCAATCGGTACACCGAGGAGGAGAATTGGAATCACCAGATCAACGCTCTTACTAATCCCCCAATTTCCATAAATACTCAAAGCCGCTAATGTAAATCCGATAAAGGTGCTTCCAGCATCTCCTAAGAAAATTAAGGCGTTTTTTGTAATTCTGAAATTATATGGCATGAATCCAATAATTGCACCCAATAATATCAACCCAACTATAGCCATAAATTCATCGGCAACCATATAAGTAGCGATGATAATGTAAAAAAGCAAGATTATTATAGCAGTTCCAGCGGCTAAGCCGTCTAATCCGTCGAGGCAGTTATAGGCGTTAGTGATGCCGATAATCCAGATAAAAGTCAATACATAGGAAAAAATATTGCCAATTATATGATTAGGAAGGAAGGACAAATAAATTCCATATTTGATTAAAATTATCGTAGCCAGAATCTGAGCCCCAAGTTTTATCAGTGCGGGAACGTGTTTAATATCGTCAATAATACCGACAAAAGCTATTACACTGCTGGCGAAAAAAAGCCCGGTAAACTCGCGCGGCGGTTTAGTGACAATATTAAGCGTAATGATAAAGGTAATAAAGATGGCAATGCCACCGGTCCGAGGGGTGGCATGCTGATGAATGTGCCGACCACCCGGTTTATCGGTTATATCCATAATTACACCGAGCTTGTAGAAAATGGGTATTAGACCGAAAGTCATCAAACTAGTAACTAAAAGATAATAGATTTTCGATAAATTATGGCTGAACATCCAGGTTTTAGCCACATACGGTAATAGAAGTGCCATTAAAAACGGTAATACGAGCATCCGAAAGAGAATCTTTTTATTGTGATTGTTCATAATTCTGCCAGATGAGTTAAGATTTCTGTGACTCGATCACGGTCTGTACCCGAAATTGTCGGAAACACTGGAATTGAGAATTGCTTTTTCCAGGCTTTTTCGGTTTCGGGGAGCGATTCGGTTTGAGTATAGCTGTGGAGTGGCTTATAAACCGGTTTCCGGAAACAAGCCCCTAACTTAGCGGCTAAAGCAATGCATTCAGCGGCCGATTTATGAGGATGAGCGGCAACACAGCGATAATTGTTCGATTTAAGCCGCGAATTTTTTAAGGGTAGTACAAATTCGATTCCGTCAACTTTTTGGTATTGCTGAATAATAGCTGTGCGTTTGGTGAAATAGGATTGGTACTTTTTGATTTGTTCAATTGCAATAGCCGCACCCAAATCGGTCATTTTAGCATTAAAGCGCGGCTTCAAATCGTCTTTTTCATCATATCCACGCAAGTCACGTACTTTTTCCAGAATTGCTGGCGAATCGGTAAGGATAGCTCCGCCTTCTCCAGCCCCGATGACTTTGGTCGCATAAAAAGAGAGTACGCCAATGTCTCCAAAATGACCAGCTGGCTGTTTGTCTATAGTAGCACCATAAGCCTGGGCGATGTCTTCGATTACTGGAATGCCATATTCAATGACCTCTTGGATATGACCGGGTTGGCCAAACATATGTGGGAAAATGATCGCTTTTGTGCGAGGTGTCATTTTTAATTTGACTGAAGGCGGTGCCAGATTATAAGTCTCATCTTCTATATCGGCATAAATTGCCGTCGCACCCACAGTAGTGACTGCTTGCCACAAAGCCGCACAAGTATAAGATGGAATAATAACCTCATCGCCTGGTCCGATTCCCAATGCCTTTAGGGACAAAATCAAAGCCATAGTTCCTGAAGATACTGCACAGGCATATTTTCGATCGAGATTTTCCGCCAGAATTTGCTCCAGTAGATTCACCTGACCATTTTGGGCAAGCTGGCCGCTCCGGATGACAGATGTCACGGCGGTGATTTCTTCTTGACCAAAGGTTGGGCGATAGTGGGGAATCATATGTCTATAAATAAACGGAGTGAATGAAAAGCTTCGGCGCAGGCGACTCGTGCCTGCACGCCTCGAAAGTGAGCACTGGATTCGGCAACCTGAATAATCGAAAGATTAGCAATATTTGTACGGTTGATTTGAGAAGTATGAGCCAACAAAGCCCTTAATTTGATTGCTAAATATTCTGTGCCGATATCTACGAAAACGTTCGGCATAAAATTTTGAGTTGTGGGGGTTTCGTAAAAAAGTACGTTGGGAATATAGCGCGTGGCGGAATTGGTGATCGCGGCTATATTGCGGTGATCCTGATGGGTGTCATCGTGATAATTAACCAGAATCATATCGGGAGTCACTTTATGAATGATTTCCTCAAGTGCGGCTATGGAATTTTTATTGATTGTTATATCTGTATCTTCAAAACTACCCCAGAAAATGTCTTTAACGCCCATTATGCGGGCTGAATTTTCTTGTTCGGTCCGGCGCACTTCGGGATCGCCGCCTGCGCCTCCCAGAGTGGCTACATACAGGTAAACTGAATGTCCTTTGGCATTGAATTTGGCTAAGCTGGCACCACATCCGATTTCAATGTCATCCGGATGAGAGCCGATGGCTATGATATTCATCTTTTTTTCTGATGAGCTCATCGAATTCCCCCTTGGATAATAGAATTGGCTCGTTGACCTTCATTAAATAATAAATCGAGAACTGACATATTTGGTAGGAAATCGTTAGTCATTTGCCGATAAACGGGATGCTCGAACGATTGGAACTTAAGTTTGATGTCATTCTTTGCAAAAAGCTCAGGTTGTAGGTAATTACAGCCACCGATTCCTGAGAGATAGCAATCAGCCCCGACGGCTTTGGTAGCAATTATCAGTCGTTCGGCGGCACTGATCTGGGAATTTTGGTTGAGAGCTTTTATTTCCGAAGCAATTACTGTCGGAGTATCAATTCCGATTAAAGACATTAATAAGCGAATTGCAGTTATATTGAACTGGGCGAGATTTTGCCATTCGAATTGATAAAGATTTTCGAGCTTCTCGAAGTATAACTTGAAAAATGGAGCCCGGCCGTAATAAGTCTGGAGAGTTTGAAGATGTTTTTTGCGCCAATTGACCGTATTGTTGATTTTGACCTCGTCTATTTTTTGACCAAAGTGATGAATTACAGGAACCGTCAGCCAAATCCAGCCTTGCGGAGTGCGAATTTTATTGCGATTTTGCCATTCATTTTTTTTGAACTGGACATTGTCAAGGAAAATGAAAATGTCAGCCTGCATAATTTTGGCAAAATAACCCAGCCAGGGATAAGTTTGCGGTTGATGAATGGCACAGATCATTAAATTTCCTTGATTTTTATCCCATTTTTACCTTAGTTTGCCAATGATGAAAAAATTAGGAGCTACAATGGATACAATCATTAAAGGTTGCATTATCGTCGGAGTCATTTCCTTAATCCTAGGCATAGTTTCACGTCTTACTTTGAAGCCCTTTTTTGTTGAAGCGCAGGCATTTATGCAGTTCGCGCAGTTTTGTTTCTTAGCCGCAATCACTTTTTTACTTTATAAAATAGCCTATAAGGTTAAGGACTAACTCTCCTACCGTTATTTACTAACAAATATCGGGTTGCTGGCGATAGTTGGCCAGCTGTCGCCGCCATAAATCCGGTAATAGCACATTGGATTCGACATTGGCGACTCATCTACGAACCATTCATCTAAAACGGTATTCAGATAGAAAATTTTGATCAATTCGCTATTGCGATAGAGAAAAATTGTTTCCGGTTTGTTCAGCGTAGTTAGCGCTCGCAATCGAATATGGATGGCAACCGGCGGTTGTGCGCGAGTCAATGTTTCTCCGATGAAGGCATTATTGCCGGTGTGCAGATCATAAACAGAAAAATCATCAATGACGATTTTATCGCCAGTGAAACTGCGCGTTGCATACATCCGTCCAGCTCGCATAGCTTCATAAACACCAGCTCGCGAACGTTCTTTGACAAATAAGAAAGTTAGGGTTTCAGTAACATTGTTAAGGTTGCTGGAATCCTCGAAATCGAGTTCGCCGATTGCCCAGACCGGTTTGCGACGTAAGCCTGCGCAATATTCAGCCAATGCTATGTCCCACAAACCGCCCGGTCGGCCGATGACTT
>JAGNGI010000056.1:5892-13479 GCA_018002295.1 Fidelibacterota bacterium | reverse complement strand
CACAATTAAAATTTGATAAAAAGGGGGATAAGTCATTATGAAACAAGCAACTTTTAGCTGGTATGACGGCTTAATATTTATACTGTTTTTCTTGTTCGTGGTGATATTCAGTATGTACAAAAGCCGTAAGGGAAAAACTGGGGAGGATTACTTTCTGGCTGGCAGACAATTGACTTGGCCATTGATTGGCCTTTCAATGATTGCGGCTAATATTTCCACCGAGCAATTTGTCGGGATGGCTGGGCAGGCGGCTGGTTCAGCAGGTTTGGCGATCGCTTCTTATGAATGGATGGCGGCTATAACGATGGTGATTGTCGCCCTATTTCTCCTGCCTAATTTTTTACGTACCGGAATTTATACTTTTCCGGAATTTCTGGAGTATCGCTATTCTCCGCTAGCGCGCCGTCTAATGGCGGTTTACACTATTCTAATCTACGTTTTTGTGCTGGTAGCATCGGTTATTTATACCGGCGGTTTGACCATCGTTACTTTATTTTCCGGAATGAAATTTTTCGGGGTCGAGGTGACTTTGATTCGAGCAATCTGGTTAATCGGCATAATTACCGCCATTTATACTATTTGGGGCGGTTTAAAAGGAATTGCCTGGGCGGATCTCTTCTTTGGATCGAGTTTGATTTTTGGCGGATTTCTAACCCTGATAATCGGACTGAGACATGTCGGAGGGCTTAGTAGCTTTTTAGAGGCAAATCAGGATAAATTGCATATGATTCTGCCGCGAGATAATCCCGTACTTCCCTGGACGGCTCTGGTTATCGGCCTGTGGTTACCAAACTTCTACTACTGGAGCGTCAATCAATTTATTACGCAACGTACTCTTGCCGCTAAAAACCTCCGTGAAGGGCAACTGGGAGTGATATTCGCCTCCTTTTTGAAGTTAATTACGCCATTCATCATCGTTTTTCCCGGAATTATGGCTTGGCAGTTATTCAAAGATCAAATGACCGGCCCGGGCGGCACCGATGCGGCGTTTCCGACAATTGTCAGGAATTTGATTCCCAATGGATTTCTGGGCTTTATCTTTGCCGCTATCGGAGGAGCTGTAATCAGTTCCTTGGCATCAATGCTGAATTCGGCTTCCACTATTTTCACAATGGATATTTACCAGCATGCCGTTAAAAAGGAACTCCCTCAGCAAAAGATCGTCCGGGTGGGACGGATTACCACTTTCATTTTTTTAATCATCGGTTGTTTGATTGCACCTATCCTTGATAATCCGAGCCTGAAAGGAATTTTCACCTACCTTCAGGAATTTCAGGGATTCATTTCGCCAGGAATTTTAGCCGCCTTCGCTTTTGGGCTAATTTTTAAGCGAGCACCCAAAGCCGCCGGCTTAGCCGCACTAATTCTTAATCCCATCATCTATGGTTTACTGCTGATTTTCTGCGGATCTCTGCCGGTCTTTGCCAGTATCCAAATTGTACCGATTGCCTTCCTTAACCGCATGGCAATTACTTTTATTATTATCGTTATTACAATGGGAATTATTACCTGGTTAAAACCATTGGACCAGCCGGTAAAGATGCCAGAACGCAAGGACTTCAATATGCAATCTTCACCGATCGTAAAATGGCTCGGGTTAACGGTTATTGGATTGGTCATAGTGCTTTACATCATTTTCTGGTAAATTATCTTAAAAGCTGAGAATTAATTGTTAAATGCCAGTTGACTTTTCCCAAATTCCGCATAGGCGCTTCAATCCGCTCACCGGCGAATGGATTTTAGTTTCACCCCATCGTACGGAACGCCCGTGGCACGGCAGTCAGGAACCAGTAGCTTCAGAAAAAAGGCCAGAGTATGATCCTGAATGTTACTTGTGTCCCGGCAATCGCCGAGCTAGTGGAACCGTAAATCCCCTTTATATCTCGACCTATGTCTTCACTAACGACTTTCCAGCTTTGTTTCCCGATACACCTCATCGTCGCCGAAATGTTAGGAAGTATATCAGGGATGAGAGTGTATCCGGCACTTGCCGAGTAATTTGCTTCTCGCCGCGGCACGATCTTACTTTGGCGGAAATGGCGGTTGAGGAAATCAGGGATGTAATTACCGTTTGGGCTGAACAAACAAAGGAACTGGGTGAAAATTTTTCCTGGGTCCAAATATTTGAAAACAAAGGTGCTATGATGGGTTGTTCCAATCCCCATCCACATGGCCAAATTTGGGCGGTCAATTGCCTTCCCAACGAACCTTATAAAGAAAATCGCCGACAATCAGCCTACTTTAAGCAGAATAAATCAGTGCTATTAACTGATTATTTGGCCTATGAATTAGAATCTCGGGAGCGGGTGGTTCTCGAAAATGAAAACTGGTTGGCAGTAGTACCATTTTGGGCTATCTGGCCGTTTGAAATTCTCCTCCTGCCGCGGCGGCCTATTTTGCGTTTGCCAGACCTCACTCCAGCCGAGAGAAATAGTCTTGCCTTAATTCTCAAATCTCTTCTGACTAAATATGATAATCTTTTTCAATCATCTTTTCCCTATACGATGGGCTGGCACGGCGCCCCGACAATGCCCGGTAACTTCGACTACTGGCAATTGCATGCTCACTTTTACCCGCCACTCTTGCGCTCATCATCGGTGAAAAAATTTCTGGTTGGCTATGAAATGCTGGCAGAAGCTCAGCGCGATCTGACACCAGAAGTAGCTTCCCGAACACTCAGAGAAACAAGTGAAATTCATTACAAGTCACTAATTAAGAACAAATAAGGTTAAATAATGCCCAAAAATCAGATAACCAACTTACTGCAAAACCAAATAGATACCACCGTATTTCAAAAAATCTACGGTCATAATCCAAGCGTTATTAAGGAGCAAATCAAACGTTATACGTATCTTGCCGATCGGCATAATGAAATTTTTGCCACTTCTCCTGCGCTATTTTTCAGCGCGCCTGGTCGTACCGAAATTAGCGGCAATCATACCGATCACAATCATGGTAAAGTACTGGCGGCTAGCGTTGACCTGGATTCCATTGCGGCCGTGAACGCTATTAATGGGAATCAGATTACCATTTTTTCAGAGGGTTATCCGCAACCATTCATCGTTGATATCAATCAGTGCTCACCGGTCGAAGCCGAGCGAGGCACGACCACCGCTCTGGTACGCGGGATAGTTGCCCGCTTTAAAGAGCTTGGTCTGCGGGTTGGGGGCTTCAACGCCACAGTAACCAGCAATGTGCTGGTCGGATCTGGCTTGAGTTCATCAGCATCTATCGAAGTTCTGCTCGGAACAATAATGAATTACCTTTTCAACGATGGACAAATTGCGGCTGAGGATATCGCCTTGATCGGTCAGTTCGCCGAAAATCAATACTTTGGCAAACCCTGTGGCTTGATGGATCAATTGGCAATTGCCGTAGGCGGCGTGGTGGCAATTGATTTTAAAAATCCGTCCAAGCCTATCATTCAGAAAGTTAATTATGATCCCGAACAGCAGAATTACAGCTGGCTAATCGTTAATACGGGAACCAGCCACGTCAACCTGACTGAGGAATACGCCGCAATCCCTCGCGAAATGCGGGCAGTTGCCCGAGCGTTAGGTGGGCAGGTTTGTCGTGATATAACAATGGAAAATTTGATTGAGGGAATTCCGGATTTGCGTCCCAAGGTCGGCGACCGGGCAATCCTACGGGCTTTTCATTTTTTGACCGAAAACGAGCGGGTTCAGCAACAAGTATCTGCTTTAGAGAAGGGAGATTTCGCCACCTTTCTGGAGCTGGCCAATGAATCCGGCACTTCATCTTGCCGGTGGCTTCAAAATTGTTATCCCACCTCGAATCCTACTGAGCAAGGCGTTCCCTTGGCACTGGCGCTGACTCAGTATTTCTTAAAAATGGTTGGGAAAAAAGGCGCCTGTCGGATTCAGGGAGGCGGTTTCGCCGGTACTATCCTAGTTTTTATACCGAATGAAGTTCTGAGTGATTATCTGAAATTAATCACAAAAGTCTTTAACGAAGGCAGTATTTCTCAATTGAATATCCGCCCGATCGGCGCGGTTTGCCTTAATAAGATTTAAATTTTTTGAAGCGATCAGTTGAGAAGTGGACATTGGTCAACGGTTATTAGTTGTTGGGCATTGGTGAGGTAGGTAGGGCAGAAGTTAACTATTCGATATTATATCACCCCTAATTCATATTGTCAAACGTAAATATTCGTCCGAGATTTTTTTTAAAAATCATGGTAAATTCTTTCATAAAATCTTTATCACCAACTCCGCTATATTATTAAATTCCAGTCGCTGTGTTGTATTTTAAGGTTAGTTATCACAGATTATTAATCTTCTCGGTAGGTCTATTAATCGCGATAATTTGCCGGGCAATGGCTATGCCTGATACCGATTCTGATGTTAAAAATTTAACAATTCTCAGCGACACCAATCCGAGATTACTCACAGACGGCACACTTTACACCGACTTACAACTTTCTCCTCCGGAGGAAGATTATTTGAAATTAGTCACCACCGAGACGATCAATGATTCAGTGGGTATGGCGACAAAATCCGATCAGTTGGGCAGTATTGTAAATAATACAGGCAATCTACCCCCTTATCCGCCCTATGATCCTTCTCCGACGCATCAACAGATCCGACAGCCAGATGGCTATCTGGAATGGATGATGGGCGAAGATCCCGATGGCGATGAAATCTTTTATTGTGAAATAATTATTCGTAACGAACTGGATCCGGATCAGATGATTACAGTACATTTAAACGATTCTATATTAGAAAAAGCGCGTGAAGGCGGCGTTGAGGGCTTGTTTTACGAATATAATGGCCAAGTGCGTTTTGGCTTAAAGCGAATTCAAGATGAAGATTTTTTTCGAGACGGCTGGGTTTACAGCTGGAGTGTCCGGGTTAGTGATAAATGGGGCGGTACGACGGAATCCAACTGGACCGAGGCTACTTTCCGTTTCGACGACGGGATTAATCAACCCCCTCTACCACCGGTTGAGGGTTTTAATCCGGATGGTATCATCGTCGCGAGTCATTATCCGGAATTGAAATGGTCTCCAGCTATTGATCCTGATGTCGCCGATCGTTTACGCTATGAAATTGTATTAAGTCGCGATCGCTTGTTCGGCAGCCGAACCTTTATTTTACTAAAAAGCACTTATGACCAGAACCAAATAGTGGTTCAAACTCCTCTGCTGGAGAATTGTCAATATTTCTGGCGTGTGCGTTCCATCGATCTGACTGAGGCACGCTCCGTCTGGTCCAAATCCAATACCTTTTGGGTCAATCAGATCAATGAAGCTCCTCAGCGGCCAGTACGAATTATCCACCCGCATAATCTCGAGGAAATCACACCAAATTCGTATTTCTGGTGGTTACCCTCCGATGATCCTGATCCCGGCGATCAGTTAAATTATCAAATTGAATGTAGTGAATCTCTTAACTTCACTGAACCCATATTTTCCTACCGGATTCCCAGAACTATTACTGCGAAGGAGGTAGAAACTAAACTTGAACTGCCACAAAGGGCTATTGGAGTCTGTCTTGATGAAATCTCGGCGATCAGCCTTTTGAAAGATAATACGCTGTATTACTGGCGCATTCGGGCTTTTGACCAATCCGAAATTAGTGGAACATCAGCCAGTCGTCCGGTCAGAGTGGCATTCAATCATCAAAATGATCCACCTCTACCGGTTGTTAAAGGTTTCTATCCTGCTGATGACGCTATAATCAAAACCCTGCGCCCGGAAATCCGCTGGGCAAATAGTAGTGATCCTGATTTTAGCGATTTTCAAGCCAGCCTAACTTACCAGTTAGAAATCAGCAGAGACCCCCAGTTCCCCGAAAATGCATGTTCGGTCTATACAACTGAACCGGGGCAGACTGTTTTTACTCTTCCTGAAAATTTAATAGAAAACGAACGCTGGTTTTATCGTGTTCGAGCTTGTGATCAACACGGCAGTTACTCGCTCTGGTCGCCTACCAACTCCTTCATTACTAATGCCATAAGTGAGGCGCCCTATCCTGTTACGGATGGTTTTTTACCGAAAGATTCAGCGGTGGTGGAAACTGCTCAGCCGCTAATTAGCTGGTTGCCGTCCGATGATCCCGACCCGGATCAAGATGAACGCGATTTATATTACCTTGTTCGTTTCTACGAGGCTGATAATCCCAAAAAGGTTAGTCAGGTTGCCAGCAAAACCGGCATAACCAGTCTCCACCTCCCAGAATTAAAAGAGGATAAATATTATTTTTACCAAATCTCAGCGGTTGATCCAGATGGCAATCGCAGTGAATGGAGTCGGCTGGTGTGTTTTGGAGTAAATGCTGTTGATCTACCACCTAGCCCATTTGCCTTACTCGCACCATTTAACGGGCAGGATTCGGTTGCGCTGGATGCCGGATTCGTCTGGCATATCGCCCACGACAAAGATCCAGGCTCGCAGATCAATTATACATTATACTACGGAACCGATAGCCTTTTTTTGACGAACTTCCGTGAAATTATGTTTGAGCAACCGGAAGAAGATACAATTATGGTTTATAATCCACCCGAACGTCTTAACTACGCCACTCGCTATTTCTGGAAAGTTGTGGCTACTGACAACCGCGGCAATCAATGCTGGGCTTCTCAGACTAACCAACGCCCGTTCGTTTTCACAACCGTTGGTACCCAACGCTCGATCGCCAGTATATTTAAGAATTTCCGCTTACATCAGAATTATCCCAATCCCTTTAACATAGAGACTTTGATTAGATATGATGTTCCATTTTATGGACCTGTTGATGTATCAATTTACGATTTAATCGGGATGAAGGTCACTACGCTAGCTACCGGCAATCATGCGGCCGGCAGTTACAGTGTTTATTGGAATGGTACTGACCAGAACGGTACGCTGGTTGCTAACGGTGTTTATATCTGCCGCTTGACGGCGCCCGGCTATATGTCCCATATCAAAGTCGTACTTATGCGCTAATTTATAGAGATTATTTAATCTCTTTGCTACCATATTACATCCTGGTTTTAGTCATAATCTTGGCTTGTTTTAGGTTAAGTTTGGAATATAGCCGTTTTGACTAATGATCAATGACCAGCCCCACCCTAACGCAGATAGTCTGATGCAACTTGTGTTAAGGGTATTGGGCTTTTCATTCCTAACCTTAGCCTCGTTCAATCTTGGTCTATTTTACTAAAATATCTGTGTGCCTTAGAGCTTTTGTTATTAAAGGAGCCCTTTTGTACCCAAACCTTAGAAGGCAACAAATACTATTTTTTGTCAGTCAATCGGGATTTCATTTCATCAACTAATTCTTGCACTTCCGCCACACGATTGCGGATTTTTTGAATAAGTTCGGCTTCTCGTTCTTTGGGATTGCCATTTTCAGATTCGGTCGTCACTAAATTAATTCTCCAAAATATTTAACCGTAAATAATTACCATTCTGTAATTACATAAGGAATTTTAACTATTTGCCAATTCACGAGTAATAATTTAAAAATCCACAACTAAAATGCCGCCATTTTTTTGTAGCTAAAAGAAGTAATACAAAATTAATCGAACAATTGCCCAATAAAATTAATACCTTCCTTGTCACTCTTCGACAGGCTCAGAGTGACA
>JAGNGI010000056.1:0-5792 GCA_018002295.1 Fidelibacterota bacterium | reverse complement strand
TGAGCTTGTCGAAGGATGACATTTCCATCTCCCTATTTCAATTTCTCAGCGTCAGCCTTAGCCTTTTCATTACTTAATCCCATAAGGGCGAACTATCTGGAGAATCTTTCCAGCATTAGACATTGAACCAGTAAGAAGCCTTAATCATAAAAATGTTATCCGGCTTAATTTTTCCGATGCGATTGACCGAACGGCTTAGGTCAAAATCTGCCTCACTACTATTTTCAAAGCGACCATGCGTCCAGACTAAGTAAATCGCCGAACCGAGCGCAAATTCCCAGCGCAACACCGCACTGGAGCGGAAACTGTAAACATTAAAATCGGGATTATCAAAGTAAAAGGAGCCGGCGGGGCCATTCCCATCGGGATCAACAGTGTAATTTCCATCGCTATTTCTATTAATTTCAGCACCTTCTTCATAAGTAAAAAACTGATAGGTTTTCGGTCGGGCAAACTCTTTAAAATCGTAATATTCCGCCGCACCATAAAGTGGTTGGGCATATAATTGAAGTGTCAGACGCGGGGTAAAAGTCCAGTCCAAGCGCAGGCTGGCAGATATAGTCTTTTGATCCATCTTAGCAAAGACGTAGCGTTTACCATAAGTTGCGTCCGCATAGGGGTCATCGAAAACATCCACATATTGGGCATAATTATGATTAATAGAAATGCTGGGAGACAACTCAAAGGCTAAATTATCAGAAACTTTCCAATCGAGCGGAATTTGTAAATAATGACTGACCGAGGCGGTGTCATTGCCGCTGGTTTCGTAGTAGAGCCTGCCTACCAACGGTTTGCGTTCATCTGTTGATATTTGAATATATCCCCACCTTCCGGATGGAGATATGGCTATTGGACCGCCGCGGGTAAGTCTGGTATCATAAGTTTCCCAAAAATAGCCGCTTCCATAATCTATCCAGTAATAATTCGAGAATTGAATATAACCCAAATTCATAATACCATTGTTAGTCAAGTTACCTCCGCAGTCCATACCGAGTGTGTGAGCCAGAATTAAATTAAATTTGCGATAGAAGTGATTCGGCTCCGTCCACTGATAACCGGCACCGACGTGATAATTGATAACATCGCCTCTCGATAAATATCCCAGGTCACTAACCTCGAACCGTGGGTCAATTAAACCAAATGCGGCATTAAAAATGACATTGCCACGCTGTTTATTGAGATTAATCCGAGTCGCAAATCCAGTCAGCGCGGTGGCATTACTATCTACTCCTAAATGCTCAGCATCCGGTCGTTGAAAATAATGACGCGCGTTCGTCTGAACGTCGGTAATACAATTCTCATTACCCTGAATATTGGACATCGCGCCCCATCCGGCAATTACCCAGGTTTTATTAGTATCCAGAAAAGTCCAGCCGTCCAGCCCCACTACCAGGGCATCCGAATTGAGATAGTCGGCGAGACTTTCATCCCGAAAAAAGCGTTTGGTAGAAGTGGTAATTATTCCCAGCCCGTGGCGACCCTCTTGAAATTCTTTCTGCGTCCGCAGAATCGCATAATTAGTCAGCGGCTCAGCTTCGATTTTCGAGTCGAGACCGTTGGGACTAACGCGGGCGAACTCACGCGCTGTCAGGGCGTTCAATAGCCCCACATTCCAGTTATCGCCAACTTTGCCCGTCAATTTTCCGGCGGAGATGATGCGTGTTCCGTCCGGCACATCGGTATAATCGTAATCCGACAGGTCGCGCTGGGGGGCGCGTCCGATGCGCCGGCTATAAAATATGCTGGGCGTCGAAAAATTCATATTCCAATAATTATTGGAACCACCATAACCGAAATTAAAAATATCCGATCCTTCGATAAAGAACGGGCGCTTTTCATTATAATAGGTTTCGACGTCGGACAGATTAATCACTGCTGGATCAACTTCCACTTGACCAAAATCAGGGTTAATGGTACCGTCAACGGTCAGATTATTACCCACCCCAATCTTAAAATCGGCACCGGTACTGGCAAAATAGCGTGAACCGTCGTTAAAAGGATCTTCCGGTTCAACTGCCAAAAATTCGCCCTTGCCTCTGATATATGGCAAAACCTCGATTTTGCGTTCCGCATTAATGCCCTCGATGCCCACCAGCTCGATGAAACGCGAAACCATTCCTGATTCATTGCGGGGCGTAAAAAAGCTCATATCCTCCTCATTGTAGCGTTGAATTTTACGATATAACGCCACTCCCCACACATATTGATCGCTTTTCTTGAAACGCAATTGTGAAAAAGGGATGCGTATTTCAGCCGTCCAACCTTCATGATTACGTTGTGCGGCGCCTTCCCAAACACCGTCCCAGGTATTATCTTCCCAATTATCATTATAAAATTTTCCGTCGTAAATCGCTCCTGCGGCTGAAACCCCAAAAAAATAGGCGGTGCGTTTGTCATTGAAAGGACTCAAGGCGATCAGAAAGAGATCGGTGTTCCAGTCGGAATCGCGTCGGCCAAGCCGCGCTACAATTGAATCTGGGGCTGAATCATAGAGCCGGGCGCCGACATAGAGCGCCTCGTCATCATAGACAATCCAGATATCCGATGGCTGGCTTGGTTGAGCACCTTCATTCGGTTCATCTTGAATTAAAGGTGGCGCCGGAATAGCTCTTTGCCAGATTTCCTCACTTAAAATTCCGTCAATACGAATAGATTCGTCCGTTCGAGTCGCCTTTACCTGAGTATTACCCATCGCTGTTCCCGATATAAATATTGCTAGAATACTCAGCTTAACAATTATTACTAACTTTTTCACAATTACACTCCTAGTTAATCATTAGCAAACACATCAAAGCCCTATAGATTGGATTAACCAGGATTTAGTTGTCCTATCCCTGAGTTATTTTCAACCCAGTAGACAATAATTTGTGATTAGAATCAAAAGTCGGTTGAAAGTTCTCAGCCGACATGCTCCTTTAAAATGCTACTGAGATCTTCCATGCGATATGGTTTAGCGATTATATCAATAAATCCATATTTTTGAGGAACAGTCATCATCGAATCGTTTATATAACCACTAGAGACTAAAGCTTTAACATCAGGATCAAATTTCTTTAGTTCTGCGATGGTCTCTTTACCACCCATACCTCCGACAATAGTCAAATCCATAATGACCAGATCAAATGGTTGCCCGGCTTCCTTGGCTTCCTTATAAGATTTGATGGCTTCTTCACCGTTCGGAACGCATTTGACATCGTAGCCCATACTGGAAATCATCTCCTCAACCACTTCACAAATCAATTCATCATCATCCATCACTAAAATTCGGCCATGCCCCTTTAAAATTTGGGATTCGGCTTTTTGAGAACCCTTTTGAACACCGGCGGTAGCTGGAAGATAAATCGTAAAGGTTGTACCGTTGCCCGCTTCAGAGTCTACAAAAATATATGCATCGTGTTTTTTCAGTATAGAATAAACAACCGACAAGCCCAAACCGTTTCCGTGAGGTTTAGTGGTAAAGTAAGGATCAAATACTTTGGATAAAAGGTTTTTAGGAATACCAACCCCAGTATCTTGTATCGCAATTTTCAAGTAATACCCGGATTTAATTGGTACAAGACCATCTGTTTTTATTTCCTCAGCATTAGCCGAAATTTTTAGGTTGCCTCCGGACGGCATAGCCTGAATAGCATTTATAACCAAATTTTGAATCACTTGGCTCAGCTGGCCACGATCAGCCTCCACATTGGGCAAATCGGGAGCAATGTCAAACTGGCAGTTAACCGACGATCCCACCGTGGCAAATTCAACCAATTCTCTCAGAAAACTCTCAACCTGGATGGATTCCATAACCGGCGCACCGCCCTTGGCAAAAGTTAACAATTGCTGAGTCAGGGAGCGGGAACGTAAAGCGGCCTTCTCGGATCTTTCGAGGATCCGAGTTATATCACTGTCTTTAACTTTCATCTTTGCCAGTGATATGTTACCCAAAATACCGGAAAGCATATTATTAAAATCATGGGCAATACCACCAGCCAGGATACTCAGAGATTCCAACTTCTGCACCTTGATCTGCTCGTCTTCGACAATTTTTTGAATAGTTACATTGCGCATTGTACCGATATATCCTGTAAATTTCTTACCGCCATCATAATTGGGTACGCCATTTACTTCAAGGATAATTTCTTGACCGAGGTGATTAACTATAGTTAACTCCAGGTTCTTGATCGGCTTACGCTTGGTAAAATGTGACGCAATGATTTTGCCACCTTTTTCTTCAGAACCTTTAGGTAGAATATCAGCAAACTGTTTACCAATAAGTTTATCAGGGGTACGCCCGAGAATATCTTTTATATTCGGGCTGACATATAAGACCCGTCCGGAATCGTCAGCTTGCCAGATAACATCCAGACTGGATTCTACTAAATGACGAAATTTAGCCTCGCTCATCCGAAGCGCCTCTTCGGTGCGTTTAAGCTCACTAATGTCGGACATAGTGGTCTGAATGGAACGAATACGACCATCATCGTCCCTGATGATATAATCAGAAATAGAGAAAGTCTTTACTTCTCCACTCTTAGTTAAATAATGACGTTCATTCCCCGTAGAACTCGTCTTCTTGCTTAATTTCTTTTCAGCAAATGATTTACGAGCCGATTCTCTTTCACTTTCGATAACGAAATCAAAGATCGGTCGCCCACAAACCTCCTCTTTGGAGTAACCCATAATTTCACACCATTGACGGTTGACATCCACAATAACACCATCAGGAGTAATGGTGTGGTAAGCTATGGGTGCATATTCATATAACCAGCGAAATCGGCGAGCAGATTCAGCCAGCTCGGCTTCGGCATTTTTACGCTTGGTAATATCACGAAAAATGCTCAGTAAATAAACTTGTTCACCGGGAATATCCAGAAAAGAATTGGAAATTTCAAACCAGACTTTCTGACCATTCCAGAGAATTGATTCGCATTCTGTTAAGGATTTAATATGTCGTCGAGAGAAATTATTTCGGTAATTTGTTTCAATCTCCTGGCGCTCTTCCGGCGGATAAATAATCCCTATACTGGCATTTTCCAGCTCGTTTCGGCGCATGCCTACCTGGCGACAAAAGGCTTTGTTAACGGCGATTATTTTGCCGTCCTTGTCCGTCAACCGCATGCCATCAAAACTGCCTTCCCAGATTGATTGGAAACGCGTTTCGTAACTTTGCAGGGCAATATTGGCTTTAACTTTTTCACTTATATCCGTTATAAAACCTTCGAGCACTACGAGATTTTCGTCTCCGTTATAGATACCGACACCTTGCTCACAAACCCACTTTTCCTGATTATCGGCTGTCATAATCCGATATAGTAACTGATAAGGACTCCGCTTTTTCAGAGAAGCACCAATTTCATCAAATACATATTGCCGATCATTCGGGTGAATAATCTGGCTATAGGTTATTTTATGGTCCATTAAAAAATCATCAGGCGAATAACCGGTTAATGAACGGCAACCATCGCTGATGAAAATCATTGTCCTTTCGGCGTCATATAAACAACGATAAGCCGCACCTGGTAAATTTCTTACCAAAGAAGCCAATTTATCTTCCGATTCACAAACAAGTTCTTCTGCTATATCTTCATAAGGACGTTTCTTCGTATTCATTTAAACCCCTCAAATTTATCAGAACAGCTACTATTCGAAAAAAACCGGCCTACACAATGTCGCCCAAGAACTAAATATTGTTTTATTGTGTGCCGTTTTCCACATGTGAATACTAAAAAATAATATTTAAAAATGCAAGTCGTTTTTTAGGGCTGAGGATAAGGCAAAGGCTAATAAGAGGACAGAAACAGAAACCA
>JAGNGI010000114.1 GCA_018002295.1 Fidelibacterota bacterium | reverse complement strand
GAGTAAGCAAAAAGTGAAAGTCGCCGGGCACGTGGCAATTTTTCCCAAGCGGCGTGATAAAAAATAGTGTAAGCCGGCGCCACAAAAGCCGCGACCGCCAGCAACTTTCCAGCGCCGTTTTCGGTCAGAGTCGCTACTTCACTACTCCGTCGGTCTTTGCCAACCGGCAGACGACCGGGTAATTCCATTAGTTGACTGCCTTCCGGGAGCGGAATCCATTCATCGGGAGGTATTTCTACGACGTTTTCACCGGAAATGCCCAGCGCTTGATATTGCTCAAGTTCGAAAACGCGTCCGTGACCATCGGATACCACTAATGAAGGAGAAAATTCAAGCAATTGCTTACACCACCATCATTAATTGATTTCTTTAAGCGAAAAGTTACGTCCGTTAACAGGCAATTTACCGCGAATGATCAATGGCTACTCTTTTTCCCGTACGGTCAGAATTAATCGCGGCTTCGATAACCTGTTGGACTTTATATCCATCGAAAAAATTGGGACTGACCGGCCGATTTTCCAATATTGCATCAATGAACAGACGACACCCCACCGCTTGCCGGGTAAAAATTCCAAAAGGTTCACTCGGACTGATTGTTCCCCAATAAGATGCTGGAACTTCTAATCTTCGGATTTTTTCGTCGGAACTATGCGCACCGAAAATGCTCACGGTGGAATCGCTACCCGAACTCGGGAAATTAACTTCCAGACTACCATCGGAACCATATAACTTGACGTAAATTTGCATATCGCGATCAGCCAGATAAGTCATAAAACTAGTGTGAATTACTCCTTGCGCTCCGTTGCTAAATTCAAGTAATAAAACAGCTGAGTCATTAGCTGGAGATATTGGCTCGCCATCTGGTCCTAGCCGTTTAGCGAAGGAAGCCAATTGCGCATCAACCTGGGCAATTTCACCAATCAGCCAGCGCGCCAAATAGATCAAATGTGATCCCAAATCGCCGAGGGCGCCATTAGACCGCTTGCTATCCAGTCGCCATTGATAATCCGGCTTACGGCCGTGACCAACTAAAAAGCTGAACTCGGCATGGTAACATTGTCCAATATATCCTTGTTTAATTAAATCATGCACATATTGAAAAAACGGCATCCAGCGGTAAGTAAATAAAACCATATTTTGGACGTGAGCCGCTTCCGCTTTTTGCCACATTTCGTAAGCCTGTTGCTCCTTTAACGCCAGCGGTTTATCACAAAGCACGTTCAAACCGGCTTCGAGACTTCGTATTGCAATATCATAATGCAAGTCGTCAGGAACGCCGATGATTATTGCATCCAAATCACCCTGTTCGATCATTACCCGGTAATCAGTATATATTTTTGGAATGTTATATTTCTCAGCCATTTCGGTGGCACGCGGGCGATTCCGGCCACAGATTGCAACAATCTCTGCCTGCGGATGGCTTTGCAAAGCCGGTAGGTACATTCCGTCCGCCCACCAGCTGGTTCCGACGACGCCGACTCTGACTTTATTCATAGTTATTGACCATATAGAATTTTATGGGAATTAATCCGGGCATGTTTGTCACGCTGAAAAAGAGCAACCGCTTTAATCATAAACCATTCCAGTGAAAAAATAAAATCCACTTTCTCCCAGAGTTTGACGATCAAACCCCAGATTAGACAAATGACAATTATAAATACCATAATTTGGGCGAAATTCCAGATAAATATTGGGACTTCATTCACAAGGGCTACGGCATTATCCCAGAATTGGGCAAAAACCCAGTAAACACCCTCCGCCAGAAAAAATTCCATAACGTAAATCGTCAATGACACAATACTAAACCGCCGAATCCACAGAGTCCGTTCGATCCGACGTCGGCGAACTTCCGGTGGACAATAATCTAAATAACCCAGCACCAGAACCATCGCAAATGTCATTGTTCCCAGATTCAATACTTGCATCATAATCGGAATGTCATCCGAAGCTATATTGACCATTGGGTTTCCCTTAAGCAAAATCCAGATCAAAAATCCCACCAGCGTTAATAAAAAGAATATACCGGAATATTTACGAATATTTTTATAGCGACTTTTGGCATGAATAGCCGTCCCGATAACCGCACCGGCATATCCAAAACCCAGGATTGGGAAGAAGCGAAACCGCCCCGCTGTCAATTTACTCCAGACCAACATCAATAATCGCAAATGATGTTTGGAGGCAAAATCCTGCACATAGGGCGTCAGAGCATGCACTACCGGAGTAAATACAAACCAAATCACAGTAATTACCGTCATACCGATATAAATACGTTTGACGTCCTTTTGGCTAACGGCTTTACCGGTTTCATTTTTTTGCTTTATTGACTTGGACTTATCCAGAAAAAGTAAAATAAATACCGGTACGATAATTCCGGTCAGCGCAATCGAATCCAGCGTATCGGCATAATAGCGAATTTTGTAATTGAAAATATTGAAAAAACCATTCGTAAACAAACCACCTTTGAAAATGAACACAGCCGCTCGACTAACAAAAATCAGCATGACGGCTGAAAGAATTCGCCGCAGAATATAGGCTGAACTATCATCCGGATTACGATTATATACACGTAAATAGCCGTAGGCGATATTAGCGCCAGTTATCAGAGTAAAAATCGGGCCCCACATTGATAAAATCATAGCTGGTATCAGTAGGTAAATCACATTCTCAGGGATGGCCGTTATTAAAGGCTGGAAAAAAGCCGGGTCGTTCTTACCGATTTGACATATCAAGGCATGCAATGGAATAATCAGGAGAATGGCTACTCCTTTAGCAAAATCGAAGGTGTATATTCTTTCGCGTTTTTCCTGTTCCATATTTAATAAAATGCAATCACTACATATTTTTTATAATATACTACCGAGCCAGACATGAACCAAGAAAATCACTAGCAAATTAAACCTCGTAGCTGGATCAATTTACTTTTTGGAAAAAATCGGCTGGAGA
>JAGNGI010000113.1 GCA_018002295.1 Fidelibacterota bacterium | reverse complement strand
ATCTGGGCTGCTATTGATGATCCGACTAAACATGTCGTGATTCAGACCGCTCCGGCGCCGCGTTCCGCCATTGGCGAGTGTTTTGGTTTACCGGCTGGCACTCCCCTGACTTTTGAAATGAATACCGCTATGCGTTACTGCGGTTTCGATAAAGTTTTCGATACTAACTTTTCCGCCGATTTAACCATTATTGAAGAAGGGACCGAACTAATTTTGCGGCTTTACAAGGCTTTAGTAAAGAAAGAACCCGTGTCTCTGCCGCTGTTTACTTCCTGTTCGCCTGGATGGGTAAAATATATCGAACATTTTTACCCGGAAATGTTATCGCACCTGTCATCAGCCAAGAGTCCCCAACAGATGTTCGGCGCCGTCATCAAAACCTATTATGCTGAGCTTAATAACATCGATCCGGCCGATATTGTTACCGTTGCGCTGATGCCCTGTACTGCCAAGAAATTCGAATGCAATCGTCCTGAGATGAATTCATCCGGTTTTAAAGATATTGATTACGGCTTGACGACGCGCGAATTGGCCGGGATGTTCCAGGAAGCCGGAATTGATTTACCTAATATGCCTAAATCAGATTTTGACGAACCGTTCGGAACTCGCACCGGCTCGGGCGTCATTTTCGGTGCAACCGGTGGCGTTATGGAATCAGCTATTCGGACTGTCTATGAATTAATCACCGGTGATCGTATTGATAACCTATTCGAACGGGCTCGCATAATGCCCGTGCGCGGTTTCGAAGGCATCCGTTACGCTGAGCTTCCCATTGCTAAAGTCGGTCCGGTGCCGGACTTACTAAAGCATTTGATTCCTAATTGGGATTGGCTGAGAGGTGCAACTCTGAAAGTAGCGGTAGCACATGGAACTGCTAACGCCAAGAAGGTGCTTGATAATATTAAATCCGGCGGCAAATTAAGTGAATGCCACTTCATCGAATTTATGGCTTGCCCGGGTGGTTGTCTGGGTGGTGGTGGAATGCCGATTCCGACCAATGAAGAAATTCGAGCCGCAAGAGCGCGGGCTATCTATGCTGAGGATGAAGCCAGCGAGGTTCGCAAATCCTATGAAAATCCAGCCGTGGTCAGGTTATACAATGAATTTCTCGTTGATGGACCCTGTGGCCATAAAAGTCATAAACTCTTGCATACTTACTATACGCCACGCGGTAAAAAATTAGTGTAACAATCATCCTCCTCTTTATCTCTAAGAAGGGCAATCTTTTAGTAGTTTGCCCTTTTTTAATAAATGAGGTCGTAGTAATTTTGCAATTGAGTAATTGAAAAAAAGAATTCATTTCATAGAGGATAAAATGCCGAATAGGTTTATTTATTTAGATCACAATGCTACCACTCCATTACACCCGGAAGTTAAAAATACTATTACCGATATGTTCGATGTATTTGGCAACCCCTCCAGTCTCCACACCGTCGGTCGGATCGCTCGCCAAAAAATCGAACAAGCCCGTGAAATTGTCGCAAATTTCATCGGCGCCGCGCCCGATGAAATTATCTTCGTCGGAAGCGGTAGTGAAGCCAACAATTCTGTCCTTAATAGTCTCTCCTGCCCTTCGCAGGTTTGTCGCCTTGAACGCAATCTGCGCGATGAAATCATCACAACCTCTATCGAACATCCTTGCGTTCTGGAAACTTCCAAATGTTTACGAGAACGCGGTACGACTGTTCATTATTTGCCAGTGGATATTACCGGAAAGGTTAAACTCGATGTGCTTAAGGAATTACTGACAGAAAAAACCGCATTGGTTTCGGTTATGTACGCTAATAATGAAATCGGCACTATTCAAGATATAAAAGCTATTGCGGAAATAGCTCACGCTCAAGGCGCTTTTTTCCATACCGACGCAGTTCAAGCCGTCGGTAAAATTCCCGTTAACGTTCAAGACCTCGACGTTGATTTCTTAGCATTTTCTGCCCACAAAATCTATGGCCCGAAAGGGGTCGGGGCACTTTATGTCAAACGTGGGACTCCCTTCTGTCCCTTAATTCGCGGCGGTCATCAAGAACGCGGCCGCCGTGCTGGAACTGAAAACACGATCGGCATTGTGGCTTTTGCCAAAGCCATTGAGATGCGTAAACAAGAAATGTCTGATGAAGCCGTACGTCTGCGCCGTTTTAAAAAAATGTTAATTGACGGGATTAAGTATAAAATTCCAGATGTGCAATTTAATGGTCATCCCACCGATACTTTGCCCGGAACACTGAATATCTCCTTTGCCGGGGCGGAAGGCGAATCAATTTTACTTTACTTAGACCTCGAAGGAATCGGGGTTTCAACCGGCTCTGCCTGCGCCTCCGGTTCGCTTGAGCCTTCGCACGTAATCCTCGCCACAGGCGTTGGCGCGGAACTGGCGCACGGCTCGATCCGCATTAGTATGGGGCGTGAGAATACTGCTGACGATATTTATTATACTGTTTCAGCTCTGGAGCGCGTGGTAAAAAAGGTGCGTGATATGTCAACAACTTATCAGAGTAAATTGGTATGAGCAATCAATCTGGCTGGCTATACTCCGAAATAGTTAAAGACCATTTTATGAATCCTCGTAATATTCTAAGGGATGACGAGAACTTTGTCGCCGATGGGGTCGGTATTACCGGCAATATCAAATGCGGCGACGAGATGCAGTTTCTCATCCAGGTTGACAAGCAAAAAGGTGTTATAACAGATTGCCGCTGGCGAACTTACGGTTGTGCCAGTGCCATCGCCAGCACTTCCGTTCTCTCGGAAATGGTCAAAGGTATGAAACTTGAAGATGCTTATCGTATAACTCCCAAAGATGTTGTGAAAAATCTCGGCAGTTTACCCGAACACAAAATCCACTGCTCGGTGCTAGGTGACAAAGCTCTGCGCGCCGCTATTGACGATTATTATCGGCGTAACGGTATGAACGAAAAAATCAAGCACGAAGAAGCCCGCGTTATCTGTCAATGTATGAACGTTACCGATCATGAAATCGAAGAGGCGGT
>JAGNGI010000055.1 GCA_018002295.1 Fidelibacterota bacterium | reverse complement strand
CCTCTAAGATTATCTTTATTCACGGTGATATTACGGAAGCAAGTTCCTACGAGAATCAACTTCAAGATAAAATGGACTTGATCATATGCGGTGATGTGATTGAACATATTGCCAATGAAAAAAAGGCGGCGGCACTCCAAAATATGCGGGATTTATTGCAAAAAGGCGGTCGCATTTATATTTCCTTTCCACCGAAGTATTCGCCTTTTGCGGGACATCAGCAGGGGCTACCGGGTTGGCTACATCGGATTCCCTATCTCTTTTTATTACCGGATAAATTTTATTCCGCGATTCTTAAATCGCAGGGAATTCGCGCTGACATTATATCGAATATGTTGGCAACCAAACATTCTCGGCTTTCAATAAAACAATTTGAAAAAATGGTTTATGAAAATGGACTACGAATTCTGAAAAAGGATTTTTTCCTTATACGTCCCCGTTTTAAATATAATTATGGTATTCCTTACATAGGACATCGCTGTGATTTACCAATTGTTCGAGAGATTTTTAACCTCGGCGCAGTATATTTACTTCAGCCATGCGCAAAAAATTAATGGTAGTATATCACTGTCAGCCAGTTGAAACAAATATCAGAATCATTAAAGATTAAAGATATAGTCTGAATGGAAACAAATAATAAAAGCTTAGAACAAGTTATAAAGACAGTAAATGACTCATTGGACGCCGTGCTTTCCTATTCACAGAAAAATGATTATGCCGGATTTAATAAATACGACGCTTTAGCGAGCCCGATTTTATTGCCATTATCATTCGGCAATAAAAATTTGAGATTATTTTATAGCCAAGCGATTATGCGTTCACCGCTAAATTTACGGCCTTTATTTGCCATTCCGCGTACCAGAAATCCAAAGGGAATTGCCCTTTTTGCAATGACCTATTTGAATCTATATGAGGCAAGAAAGTCCGATAAATTTCTTCAAAAAGCAGAGGAATTACTGGATTGGTTAGCCCAAAATCAATCAACCGGATTTCCGGGAAACTCCTGGGGGTACCAATATCCCTGGCAGGATGTCGGCTTTTTTGCGCCACCTAATTTTCCTAACCGCGTGGTGTCGTACTTCGTCGGGACGGCTTTCCTAAATGCTTATGAAATTACCGGAAAGAGTTTATATTTAAATTATGCGGTAGGAGTAAAAGATTTTTTAATCCAAGCTCCGAAGGTCTTATATGAAGACGACAAGATGAAGTGTTTAAGCTATGTGCCGGATGAAAGCATCAATTGGGTGGTAATGGATGTGAGTGCTTTATGTGGAGCATTTTGTGCTCGGTTAGCCCATTTTACCAATGATAAATCCTTGATCGAAGAAGCCCGTAAATTAATCAGCTACGTCGTTGATAAGCAAACCGACTATGGCGCCTGGTTTTATACTCATCCACCGACTGCCAATCGTTTAAAGATGCACGACAATTACCATACCGGATATATATTGGATGCAATTCTGGATTACTTAGATTTTAGTGGAGATGATTCGTTTCTTGGAAATTATCATCGCGGTCTGCAATATTATTTAGAGAATTTGTTCTTAGCCGATGGAACCCCAAAATGGATGAATAACAAAATTTATCCCATTGACGTCCACGGGTCGGCTCAGGGGATCATTACTTTTCTAAAAGCTGGCCGGTTTAATCGCCAAAATGAAGAATTTGCTTACCGAATCGCCGAGTGGGCTATCAATAATATGCAAAATAAGCAAGAAGGTTTTTTTTATTACCAAAAAGGAAGATTTTTTAAAAAACCATTTACTATTATGCATTGGAGTAATGGCTGGATGGCAATAGCAATGAGTGAAATAATCAGGAAATATTATGCCGAAAATAGAGCAACAACCAACTAAAAAAGACGTTGAGGAATTCTGGAATCGGAATGTTTGTCAGACTGAATTTCTCAAGACTGGTGAGCGCGGGACGGAAGAATTTTATCAGGAAGCCGAACGTGTTCGATATAAATATCACTTCTATCTACCTGAATTATTCGATTGGATCGCTGAAGAGAAACCAAATGGTTCACTCCTTGAAGTTGGCTGTAGTATGGGAACTGACTTATTGCAACTTGCCAGGCGCGGAATGCGAGTAACCGGGATTGACTTGACGGAAGAAGGAATTAATTTAGCCCGTAAACGCTTTGAACTATATCAGATACCAGCCGAGCTAAAGATAGATGATGCGGAAAATCTTTCCTTTCCGGATAATACCTTCGATGTTGTCTATTCTTTCGGAGTTTTACATCATACTCCCGATACCCAAAAAGCCATTGATGAGGTCTGGCGGGTATTGGTTCCCGGTGGTTTGGCGGTGATTATGCTGTATAATCGTAAATCGCTCAATTATTACATTCATCGTCTGATTAATCAGCCTTTTGACGGTAATCGTAAAGATCGCTGTCCGATTGAAAGAACCTATACCAAGGCTCAAATATTCGCAATGTTTAAAAATTTTAAAGTTGTGAAAATCGAGACTGAATATTTATTAACCACCGGATATGGAATTGTTTGGGATTTGATTCCCAAAGCAGTCCATCGCGCACTTGGCCATCTCTGGGGCTGGCATCTGGTAATAAAAGCATATAAATAATGAAAAAGGTTCTGTTCATTTCTTATTACTGGCCACCAGCAGGAGGCGCGACCACCACAAGAATCCTCAAGTTTTACAAGTATCTACCCGAATTCGGCTGGGAACCGATCGTTTTGACTGTTGAGAACGGCGATTTTCCTTTTATTGACCCTCAAACATTGAAAGAAGTCAGACCAGATACAAAAATCTATAAGGCTAAGAATATCTCGTTACATAGACTATTTGCCAAAATGGCGAAAAATTCCAAAGAAATGTTCGTTCCATTTGCTTTTACAGAGAAAAACAATACAGGCCTAAAAGGAAAGTTATCACGCTGGGTAAAATACAACGCGATTCCCGATACGCGGTTCTTATGGAAAAAATTCGCAATTAAAAAAGGTTTACAGATCATTAGAGAAAATGATATTAAGCTAATCTTTTCTTCATCTCCTCCTCAGACGAATCACTGCATTGCTGCTGAATTATCACGAAAAACAGGTATCCCGTGCGTCGGCGATCTGCGAGACCCGTGGACGGATGTCTATTGGTTGCAGACCAATTCCCAACGCTGGAAATGGATTCACAATCTGGATCAAAAGATTGAAAAACGGACTCTCAATTCAATAGCCGCTATTACCACGATCGGTCCATCGTTAGTCAATTTATTTCAAAAGAAAGTTAATAAACCGGTTTACCTAATCTATAATGGTTTTGAACCACTTGATATTGACTTTGTCCCGCGAAAAAATGCAAAATGGACTATCACTTATGCTGGAAGCATCAGTATTGAACAGGATATTCAGGCATTTTGTAAAGCCATTGAAGTATTGGTTCAAAATGAAAATATCAGAGAAAATATTACAATTCAGTTTATCGGCAATTTCCCCGAATTCGTAAAACAGAAACTGCGGCAATATTCCGTTTTCGAAATGATCAATTTCTTGCCTTATATGCCAGCCGACGAAGTCAAGCGATACCTTGTTTCTTCAGATGTACTTTTACTGTTTATTCACGTGACTCCCGAAGGCGGAGTAATCAATTATAAAATGTATGATTATCTCGCTACGTACAAACCGATTCTGGCTTATGGACCGACTCAAGGTGATGCCGCGAAAATCCTACACAGAGCCAATGCCGGTAGAATGTTTGAATATGATAACGTCGCGGATTCTGCTAATTATTTATTGAGTTTATATGAAAAATGGGAAAAAGGTGAACCGGCTGTTGAAATAGATAAGGAATATGTAATGACTTTTTCCCGCCGCAACCTTACGCGGCAACTGGCTGAAATTTTTGACAAATATTACAGAAAATCCTGAATCGAATCATTTTATCTTTTCAATTGATTCTCAGCCAATTTTCACTAATTTTCAATATATGCGTGATGTGCTTTTTGAAAGAGTTAATTAAGGATAAAACCAATGCCGGCAATATGTCTGAAGTTGCCATTACCGGCAAAACTTACTATATAACTTATTTCTTATCGGTAAATTGCGAATATCCTGAAACCTCCAGTTAAATTTTGCTCATAAACATTGAAACAGAAGTGTTTAAATAGAAAAAGGGATTTGATAATTGAAGACAATAAAATTTGCGTTAATAGGATGTGGTCGAATTGCGCAACGCCACGCCGAACAAATTCATCGTCTGGGCGAGTTAAGCGCCGTCTGCGATATTAAAGAAAGCGCGGCGTTAACATTATCGGAGAAGTATAACTGCCGTCCTTATTTTGACATTGACACCCTTCTAAAAAATGAACCGGATGTGGATGTCGTTTCGGTGTGTACGCCCAACTATCTGCATGCCGAACATTCTATAAAAAGTCTGAAAGCCGGAAAACATGTTCTCTGCGAGAAACCTATGGCGCTTTCAGTGCGCGACTGTGAAAATATGATTTATACAGCCGAACAAACCAACCGACGTCTTTTCATTGTCAAACAAAATCGCTATAATCCTCCCGTTGTGGAATTAAAAAAAGTCATCGAAGAAAATCGGTTAGGTAAGATTTTTTATGTTCAGTTAAACTGTTTCTGGAATAGAAATGAGGATTATTATTTGCAGTCCGACTGGAAAGGACGGCTCGATAAAGACGGTGGCACCCTTTATACCCAATTCAGTCATTTCATTGATCTATTAGTCTGGTTATTCGGCGATTTTAAGAATGTAAAAGTGCTTCTTCAGAATTATCTCCATCCCAACATTGAATTTGAAGATACCGGCGCTGTTTTAATCGAGTTTTTCAATGGAGCCATCGGGACTATTAATTACACTGTAAATAGCTACCAAAAAAATATGGAAGGTTCCATAACCGTGTTCGGTAGTAAGGGGACAGTGAAAATCGGCGGTCAATATTTAAACGCACTTGAATATCAAAATATCGAAGATTATTCTTTCCAGAACGTTACGCCGGTCAATAAAGCCAATGACTATGGATTTTACCAAGGCTCGATGTCGAATCATGATAAAGTTTACGAAAATGTCGTTAATGTATTAAATGGCAAAGATACCATCGCTACTAACGCCATTGAAGGACTGAAAGTCGTTCGAATCATTGAAGACATTTATTCGCAAAGTAAATTGAAGTAAATATGGCTGAACCAATTATAAAAAAAATCGGGATTCGTGATATTAAATGTGGGACGAATGTAGTTATTATTGAGCCGTGTAATCTCTATGAATGTGAGATTGGTGATAACACTTTCATTGGTCCTTTCGTTGAAATCCAGAAAGGTGTCAAAATTGGTCGGCGCTGTAAAATTCAGTCCCATTCGTTTATTTGCGAATTAGTAACGATCGGCGATGATTGTTTCATTTCTCATGGAGCTAAATTTGTTAATGACACATTTAAATTAGGTAAGCCCGCCGGTGGTAATCGGGAGTTATGGAAACCGACCATTATCGGTAATCACGTCGCCATCGGTACTAATGCTACCATTTTGCCGGTGAAAATTACCGACCGAGTCGTAATTGGAGCCGGCTCAGTCGTAACCAAAGATATTTTACACTCAGGAATTTACGCTGGCAATCCCGCCCGCAAAATCAGGGATTTATAATCAAAGAGGTTCTATATGATTCCTTTTATGGATCTAGAAACGCAATATCTTAATATTCGAGAGGAAATAGATTCAGCCATTTTCAACGTTATTCATGGTTACAAATTCATTAATGGTCCTGAGGTAGCCACCTTCGAGAAGAATTTTGCTACAGCCCAGAACCTGAAATATATGCTAGGCTTAGCGAGTGGAACAGCGGCTCTGCATCTGGCGTATGAAATTCTTGGCATAACTTCCGGCGATGAAGTGATTGTTCCCGCTATGACTTTCATTGCTACGGCTGAAACTGTGCGTCAGGTGGGTGCTAAGCCTGTTTTTGCCGATATTGATCCGGTTTCTTATAACATTGATTGCAACAGCCTCGAAAAACTGATTACGCCTAAAACCAAAGCAATCGTTGTGGTTCATCTGCACGGTAATCCCTGCGAAATGGACCGAATTGTCAGCTTTGCCAGGAAATATAATTTGAAAATCATCGAAGATTGCGCTCAAGCCCATCTGGCAGAATTTCAAGGTAAAAAAGTCGGTACTTTTGGCGATGTAGCCGCTTTTAGCTTTTACCCCGGAAAAAATTTAGGTGCTTATGGTGATGCCGGAGCATTGGGTACTAACGATGAAACTCTTTACGAAAAGGCGAAGCTCCTGGCTAATCATGGACGCAAAGAAAAATATATCCACCAGACCGAGGGATATAACTACCGACTCGATACTTTACAGGCGGCTATTCTGGATGTCAAACTCCGCCACCTGCCAGAATGGACTGAGCAACGAATAAATATTGCCAAGACTTACCATTCGTTGTTAAAGAATTTGCCAATTACTTTACCAGAAATGAACCCGGCTAAAAAACATGTCTATCATATATTTGCCATCGCTACTGATCGGCGCCAAAAAATAATTGAGGCTTTAAAAGCCAATCAAATAGCTTTCGGTATTCATTATCCATTACCGCTGCATTTACAACCGGCTTATAGTTATTTGCATTATAAACCAGGCGATTTACCAAATTCCGAACTGCTATCCACCCAGTTTCTATCTTTGCCAATGTATGCTGAACTGTCAAGGGATAATATCGAGAAAATATGCCAGGTGATCGCGAGTGTTTATTAATTTTGAAAGAATTGTTTTCGCTCGGCTATTTCCTTATTGCCGGACGGAATATGATAACAATTTTACGATGAACTTTTAGCAAAATTATAAATTATGTGCGGCATCTGCGGAATAGTTGATCCAAATGAAAACAACCATCGGCTGATTACCGAGATGACTGATTTATTAAAGCATCGCGGTCCGGAAAAAGCCGGGTACTTCCACGACGGTAATGTCAGTCTCGGACACCGACGACTGGCAATCATTGATTTAGAAACTGGCGACCAGCCGATTTATAATGAAGACCGCACGGTAGTCGTCATAATGAATGGTGAGATTTACAATTTTCCGGAATTCAAGGCTGATTTAATCCAGCGCGGCCATCATTTTTATACCAACTCGGACACAGAGATTCTGGCGCACGGTTACGAGGAATATGGGCTGGAATTTCTGGCGCGTCTCAACGGCATCTTTGCCTTTGCATTATATGATATTAAAAACGAACGACTCATTTTGGCGCGTGATCATTTTGGAGTCAAACCCCTCCACTATTGGTTTCAGAACGAGGTGCTGTTGTTTAGTTCGGAATACAAAGCGATTCTGGTGCATCCCGCTGTGCGCCGTCAGGTGAATTATTCCGCTCTGCACTGCCAGGTCAATCTACGTTACAATCAAAGTGATGAAACGTTGATTAAAGGGATTTATCGCCTGCCGCCCGCCAGTTATTTGATTTACGAAAAAGGGCGGATGAGCATTAAGAAATATTATCAATTACCGGTAAATCTGAATTTCAAAATGACTGAAGCCGAAGCCATTGACGGCATTCGTTTTCACTTACAACAATCCGTGAGACGCCAGCTAATCAGCGATGTGCCGCTGGGTGTTTATCTTTCCGGAGGAATGGATTCGTCGGCATTAGTGGCGATGATGGCGGCCGAAAAAATCCGCCCGATCAATACCTTTACGCTCGGCTTCAATGAGTCAACCGACGAATTCGATGATGCGGCGGTGATTGCCCGGCAATTTAACACGAACCACACAACCACAGCGCTGGCACTGGAACCATTACAGTATTATCCGGAAACCATCTGGTATGCCGAAGAGCCGAAGATCAATCTACTGCAGGGTTTTCATTTATCGGAATTTGTTTCGCATAGTTTGAAAGTCGTGCTCGGTGGTTTAGGGGGCGACGAGCTTTTCATTGGTTATGATATTTATCGCTATTTATGGGCGATGCGAGGGTTATTGCAAAACCGTCCGGGGTTCTGGCAAAGAACGCTTGGGAATTCGATTAGCTCTCTGCTTTTCAGTTTGCAGAGTTCAACTAAAATTCTCAAGTGGGACGAATACCGACGTGGCTTGCAAATGCTGTTTTCGGCTGGCGATCTGGAGAAATGTTACCTGATTCTGCGCAATTGCTGGGATTACGATAAAAGATTTAGGCAGGAAATTTACCAGCCGTCCTTCTGGCAGATGCCCTTGACGCCGACGCCTACTTATTTCGATCCGATTTTCGAGGCGTGTCGAGATTTACCGCCGCTGGATGCGATTGCCTATGTCGAATTTCATTCCAAAATGCTGAATGATTATATTCTGACCGAGGATCGGATGTCAATGGCGCATTCGCTGGAATTGCGAGTGCCGTTCCTTGATAAGGATCTGGTCGAGTTTGCCTTTACGATTCCAGCCAGTTTAAAAATGAAGAACGGACAAACGAAATATCTTTTCCGGAAAGCAATGGCACCCTATTTACCACCGGAAATTTTGCAGAAGAAAAAACGAGGCTTTGCCGTCAATCCCTACGATCAATTCAACAAGGATTTGAAAAAAGTGGCTGAAAAAGTGCTGACGCGTGAATTCATCCAGCGACAGGGAATTTTCAATTATGAATATCTTCAGCGGATTCTGAATTATCCGCCTGATCCGCGCCTGCGCTGGCATTATAATTTCCTGTGGATCGTCTTAGGGCTGGCAATCTGGGAGAGGATGTTTGTCGAGACGGAAAATTATCGCAAGCATATCGTTGCCCCGAAAGAGTATTATCAATGAGTTCCAATAGCCGCAAACTGAGAATCGGGATGGTGCTGGACAATCGTTTTCCAATTATGAAAAACGTGGTATATATTTTTATAAAATATCATTGGCTTAATGGCATCAAATCCATTTAATATCGAAAAAAAAATCCGTCAGAAGTCACGTTTGAATGAATACCGTGAACTATTGTTGTTTGCCCGCGATGAAGGCTATATTCTTACATCATTGATAGAATGGCATCGGAATTATAGACAAAATGGACAGCGTGTGTTAATTCTGAGGCACGATGTGGATATAGACCCGGAAGGCGCCGCGAAAATGTACGCAATCGAAAAGTCGCTCGGCGCTCGGGCAACTTACTATTTCCGATGGAAAACGATGAATGAATCACTCATTTATAAAATTCGGAGAGATGGTTTCGAAGTTTCATTGCATTATGAGACTTTAGCCACTTATTGTAAAAAGCATCACATTAAGGATGCCAAAAAAGTTACTGACACCGTGATGAAAACCTGTTTTAATTTGCTGGAAGAAGAAATTTCTCGTTTCAAAAAACAATTTGGCGATATTCAGACAATCGCATCCCATGGTGATAAGCGTAATCGTATATTGGGAATTCCTAACCATGCTATCTTAAAATATGGAAATCGTGCCGACCTGGATATCCAATTTGAAGCCTATGATCCGGAAATTACTATGTTATTCGATGCTTATATTTCGGATAGTTCTATAGCAAATAATTTTAATTGGAAATATAGACTTACGCCCCAGGAGGCAATTCGTTCACACTTAACTACCATATGTCTTTTGACTCATCCAGAGCACTGGAATTTCAATTTTAAAAAGAATATGAAAACAATAATAACTGACATTTGTGAGCGATTATCATGAGAATAGGAATGATTCTGGATAAGGAATTTCCACCGGATCCAAGGGTAGCAAACGAGGCACAAACTTTAATAGACGCAGGATTTGACGTAAGACTATTTTGTTTAAACTTTAAAAGTGAGCCTAAAAGCGAAGAGATAAATAATCTTAAAATAAATCGTTTTTCAATGTCTAAGCTATTTTACGACAAGTTTTCACCACTTGTATACACTTTTCCCTTTTTTAGCTTAAAAGTCAGAGATGGAATAAGAAATTTCATAGACGCAAATAAACCCGATGTCATTCATATTCATGATATGGTTATTGCTGAAGCAGTGTTTAAAATAAATAAGCAACATCGCTTACCGATTGTTCTTGATCTCCATGAAAATCGTCCTGAAATAATGAAAACCTATTCTCATATTAATAAAGGAATTGGCAAGTTATTGATAAACCTGGAAAAATGGGAACGGAAACAACGAGAGTTTATCGAAAAAGCTGACAGGGTAATTGTAGTTACGCAGGAAGCAAAAGAAGACCTATTAAATGAATGTAATATTTCCAGTGGAAAAATTATTGTTGTTCCCAATACTGTAAACCTCAATATTTTTCTTAGCTATCCCATCAGTTACGATATTTTGGATAAGTATAAAGATGATTTTGTAGTTTTATATCTTGGTTCGACCGGTTTGCGCCGGGGCTTGGACACTGCTATAAAGGCAGTTAGGTTTCTTAAAGATAAAATCCCTAACCTGAAATTAGTAATCGTTGGAAAAAGTCGGGATGATAAAATCTTAATGGATCTATCAGAAAATTTGGGTGTTAAAAATCAAGTCGTATTTGAGGGGTGGCGAGATGAAAGCTTATTTCCCTCATATATCAGAGCAAGTAAGATTTGTATTTCGCCACTGACTCGTAACCGACATCACGATACTACCTATGCAAACAAAATTTTTCAATATATGAGCTGTGGAAAGCCAATAATTGTCAGTGATTGCAAGGCTCAGAAAAGAATTGTTGAAGAAAATCAATGTGGCTTGGTATATAAAGCCGGTGACCATCAAGATTTAGCTGATAAAATTTTTCAATTGTACATAGATCAAAATATTCAACGAAGTTTTGGGCAAAATAGTCTAAAAGCAATATTTAATAAATATCAATGGAATTTTACCAGCAAAGAACTTGTCGAGTTATATAGGAAATATGAAAGAATATAGAAAATAAGACCATAAATAATAATTAAATGTATCACTTTAGCTTTATCATATTACATTACGCATCATATAAAGATACAATTGCATGTATTCAATCAATTAAAGATAATGTTTCTTACCCTAATTATTCGATTATAGTCGTTGATAATAAATCCCCAGATAATTCTGGAGCATTAATTAAAGAAAAGTATGTTAATGATCAGGTAATTCAATTTATTTTTAGTGATAAAAATTTAGGGTTTGCTAAAGGGAACAATTTGGGATTTCAGTATGCGAAATATAAATTAAAATCAGACTTTATTGCATTAATTAATAACGATACCTACATAGAACAAAAAGACTTTATTCAAAGGATAATCAGTCGATGGAACTATAAAGCATTCGATATTCTAGGACCAGATATCATTAATCCAGTAAATAATAAACATCAAAACCCACAGCCTGTTTACTTAACCTCAAAAAGAAGTTTACGCAAATCTATTTTACTTAATACGTTTTTCTTAATTTTAAACCGATTACATGTTGAGCGATTATGGATAAAAATAACTTTTTGGAAAAAACAATTATTCCCCAAACCATTATTGACTATAGTTAATCATAGAAATGATGTAAATAATGAACTTGAGAGAGAAGGTGTGAAGCTCCATGGCAGTTGCATTATTTTTTCGCCAAACTTTATAAGAAAGTTTGAAGGACTATATCCTGGCACCTTTTTATATATGGAAGAAGATATCCTTTATTTTATTTGCCAAAATCAAAATATACATTTATTGTACTATCCAGAAGTGAAAATATTTCATAAAAACGACCAAAGTTTAAATGAAATTTTTGAGGAAGATTATTTGAAAAGGAGGTTTTATTACTATAATCACATAAAATCAGCAAGAGTTTTTCTACACTTAATGAACTTACGGGAATTTAATTTCTAAGAACGATAAATTGGGTTAAAAATGAATAATTTTTATCAAGGAAATATTACTTGTAAAATTTGTGGGAATAAAAATAATAATCGCTCCTATCTGATTAAAGAAAAGTTATTTGGTACTAATGAATTTTTTGATTATTTGGAATGTAATGAGTGTGGATGTTTGCAACTTATTAATCCTCCAAAAGATATGGGAAAATACTATCCAGCCGAATATTACTCATTTGATGATAATTTTTCAATATTTGATTCAAAAATAAAATCGTTAATTAAATATCACAGGTTAAAATTTTATATACTTGGTAAATTTGATCCAATTGGATTATTTGCTGTATTATTTTTTAACAATAAATATCTAAAAAAAATTAAACCTTGCAATGTAAATATAGACTCTAAAATATTGGATGTCGGTTGTGGTTCTGGCCGTTTGTTAGTCAATCTTAGAAAAGATGGATTTAAATATCTAACAGGCGCAGATCCTTTCATTGCTCATGATATTTTTTACGAAAATGGAGTGCGTATATATAAAAAAAATTTAAGTGAACTTAATGGCAAATACGATCTTATAATGCTTAATCATTCTTTTGAACATATGGATCAGCCTCTTGAGATATTGAAAAATTTAAAAAAACTAATAAATCCTAATGGCACGGTATTGATACGAATTCCGATTGCCGATTCTTGGGCTTGGAAGCATTATCGCGAAAACTGGCACGGTCTTGACGCACCTAGACATTATTATCTGCACACAAGAAAAAGTATGGAGATTCTTATAAATAAAGCAGGATTTGTTCTAGATAGGATTAATTATCATTCTTCAGAAGACCAATTTATGGGAAGTGAGCAAAATAAAAGAGATATTCCATGGATGTCTGTTAATTCTTGTCATGAAAATTTGAAAAAATCTATTTTTAAACCAAGAGATGTTAGGAAATATAAAAAGATGGCTAGAAAATTAAATAGAAAGAAAATTGGGGATGAGGCAGGTTTTTATTTAAAACTTAGAGTAACAAAGCCTTGAGATGAAAAGGAATTAATAATCATTTATTAAACCGTCTTAAGAATAATTTATTATGCTTGAACATGTCAAATCGGCTTTAAAGAATTCTGCTATTTACAGTATCGGTAACGTTTCCACGAAATTAATTGGGATTATATTAGTTCCGCTTTATACCCAACATCTCTCTCTAAAAGAATATGGAATTCTGAGTATTTTGGAAGTTAGTTCGCAACTGCTAGTTACGATTTTCAGTGCGAACTTATACACAGCCTTTTTTCGATGGTACTGGGAAAAAGAATATAGCGATCGTCAGAAGTCAATATTTTTTACTACATTTTTATCTCTAATTTTTATCTCAGGACTTATGGTAGCTGGGATGTACGGTTTTTCCAGTCGGTTATCTGTTTTATTGTTCGATAATTCAGATTTTAATTATCTAATAAGATTAATGTCCATTGCGGCGGCTTTACAGATTCTGATGGACTTAGTTTCCGCTCTTATGCGAGTTCAGGAAAAACCGGTTTTATATACTTCCGTCAATGTCGCCAAATTGACAATCAGTCTTATTCTGACAGTATATTTTATCAGCAGTTTACATATGGGGATAGATGGAATATATAAAGCCCAGATTATCAGCTATGTCGTTTATTTTATTTTAGTATCAAGATATCTGATTAAAAATATACGGGTTCATCTGGAAATACGAGTTTTAAAGGAAATGATTCGTTTTAGTCTGCCCTTGATGATCTCTTCTGTATCGGGAATATTATTAAGTATTGCTGATCGATTTTGTTTGAAATTCTTAGGAGAGCTCTCTTACGTTGGAATCTACTCGCTTGGTTTTAAAATAGCCAATACCGTCAAGGTCTTTATCATTAGTTCGGTAAATCTGGCTATTTCGCCCGTTATGTATAGAGTGATGGACGATCCCGGTAATAAACGTCTTTATTCCAAGACTATGACCTATTTCGCGTTCGGAACTATGATTTGTGTTATTGGGATTTCCGTCTTTGGCCAGGAAATTATCAAATTCTTGGCGCAAAATGAAGCCTACTGGAATGCGTATAAGGTAATTCCGATAATTTCGTTTGGTTTGTTTTTCG